>DAONLM010000270.1:0-1661 GCA_035406685.1 Spirochaetota bacterium | reverse complement strand
ACATAACTACTTTATTTATAATTAAGTTACATCATTTTTTGTTGATTTTTATGGGAGAAGTTGTGTTATATAAAAAAAATCGTTGTTTTATACAGATATCCGCTTATTTTGACTTTTTCTTATATAAAAACTTACGCTAATTTTTTATCTTTTATCACTTATTTTGTATCTCTTTTTTATATGTGAAAGTGTTGTTGATTCTACAAGTTTTATATCAGTATCAATATTAAATACTGAAAAAATTTCCTTTTTAAGTCTTTCAGAGATTGATTGAAGATTCTTTAATACATCTATCATTGTTCCATCTTTTATCTCTACATTTAATTGAAGTTTATCCTCACCATTCTCTCTTGTAAGGACAACTTCGAATTTATCTCCTAAATTTTCTATTTTTGAAATAATATTCTTTATTGCAAGAGGATATATTTTAACTCCATTAATTATTATTAAATCATCTCTTCTTCTCTCTATTTTTTTAAGTCTTAAGAATGTTCTTCCACACTCACATTTTTCTCTATTAATACTGGTGATATCCCCTGTTCTATATCTTATGAGAGGAAATGCTTCTTTATTTAGAGTAGTTAATACTAATTCTCCTTCTTTACCATCTTCAAGTACTTCTAATGTCTCTGGATCTATAATTTCAGCATAAAAGTAATCCTCATTAAGATGAAGCCCATTTTTAAAATGACATTCTGCCGCAACACCTGGTCCTATTATTTCTGAAAGTCCATAAGTATCATAAGCATTTATATTAAGTCTTTGCTCTATCTCTTTTCTCTCTTTTTCTGTCCATGGTTCTGCTCCAAAAATACCTATTTTAAGAGAAAGTTCATTTTTATTTATGTTTAATTTATCAATATGATTTGCAATTTTTAAAGCCATTGTTGGAGTAGAAATTAAAACAGTTGTTTTATAATTTCTAATTATGTTTAATTGATATTCTGGATTTATATTTGAGACCGGAATAATTGAAGCGCCTATTTTCTCTGCTCCATAATGAAAACCAAGGCCACCTGTAAACATCCCATATTCAAAGGCAATCTGGACAACATCATTTGGATTTACACCGGCACCTGAAAGATTTCTTGCTATTAATTCTGACCAATGATTAAGATCATTTTTAGAATATCCCACTGCAATTGGCTCACCGGTTGTTCCTGATGTAGAATGAAATCTTATTATTTCTCTTAATGGAATAGCAAATAAGCCATAAGGTTGATTTAGCCTTAATATCTCTTTATCCATAAATGGTATTCTTGCAAAATCTTTAAAAGATTTTATCTCTGTTGGGATTATTTTATTTTCTGTGAATATTCTTTTATAATATGGCACATTTAAAAACAATCTATTAAGTAATGCTTGAATCTTTTCAAGCTGAAATTGCTCAATCTCCTCCCTTGGCATTGTTTCATATCTATTGTCCCATATATACATAAAAACCTCCACTATTTAAATAGTTTTTTAATATATATCACTAATCTGAATGTTTGTCAAAATCAAATAGTTTTATTTATTTAATATGTGTAAATTGATTTTTAAGATAAAAAAAATTTATTTTTTTTATAAAAGTTGTAAAGGATTTTCTTAAAAAATTTGTGATTAATATATAGAAATTACAAGCCCACTTAAGTGGGTTTTTTATTTTTATAAAAAGGAGA
>DAONLM010000269.1:0-1788 GCA_035406685.1 Spirochaetota bacterium | reverse complement strand
TAATAACATTAAGGTTATTTTTAAGACTAACAAAGATAAAAAAGTGGGAAAAGAGTAGAGAATTATCCCACTTTGAAGGCAATACCACCCCATTTTACAAAGCAATCTATAATGATTGCTATCAGGTTGTTGGCTTTGAGACATATTATTAAAAAAAATACTTCAAATTATAACAAAAAAAATAAATTATTCTATTACACTCTTTTCTCAAACAAAATTGACCATGGGATAAATCTATCTTTTTATCTATATAAAAATAAAATCACTCCCGATTGTTTCCTAATCCAGAATATTTTTGACAAAATATTTAGATTTTAGTATAAATTTCTTAATGAAAACTCTTTTACAATTATTAAAAAAACAACCCAAAAAGATAAAGAAAAATCAATTATTCATTGAGATTGTAAATATTTATAATTTTTCTAATGAATTAAAAAAACTAAAAATATCAAATTATTGTTTTAATTTATTAAATAAGGCAAAAATTCTCCCAGAAAACCTTAACTTTTTTTATAAAAGATTTAATTTGCCAAAAAATTCCTTTTTTCCTTTATTTCTAAAATTAAAAAGAGAGTATATCTTATCACAAAAACAGAGTAAAAAAGAGAAAGAAAAATACATTTATGAAAAAATGATAAAACTTCCTACTGAAACAAAAAACATGATTAAAATGCTAAATTCTTATGAAAAAAAAATTAATAAATTGAATAAGACTCCTTTATGGACTAAAATAATATATCCTACAAGTAAAAGGAAGGCAAACGAATATTTAAGATACAGCAATATACAATGGGCTATTCTATTTAATAAATTTCTTGATGAATTATCTAACAAATATAATTGTAAAATAGATTTAACAATAAAAAATAAAATAGATCTTTTCATTCTTGAAATTTATAATGAAAAGTATACTTATCAAGTTATTATAAAGCAATTCAGACTTCTTTCTAAAAAATATCATCCTGATAAAGGGGGGACATCTCTATATTTTAATATTTTAAAAGATACAAAAGAAAGACTCTGCTCAAAAAGGATCTTAACTTAAAATGAAACGATTTATTTTTATTATATTTTTTTTAGTTATATTAAATTGTGTTTATCCAACTGATAAAAAAATAGAGGCATCAGTAGGAATTAATTATTATGAAGAGGCTCACATAGTAATTGCTCTTTCACAGATATCCCCTGTTTTTATGTTTAAATTTATATTTGAACAAAAATTTAAAGATTTTTCATTGATTCATGAGATTCATTCATTTTTAAATCTATTTTCAATATATTTAAAGAATGGTTTTTTTTATTATACAGATAAAACCATTAATTTAGAATTTCCTTTGTATTATACTATTCTTTTTAATTTCAAGTTATGTCAATATTTTTATTTTTTTACCGGAAGTGGAATTGTTTCAAAAATTAAATATAATCGATATTCTTCTGGTTTAAATTACTGGCAGTCAGAATTCAAATATGGTTTGATACCATTATTTGTTATAGGTGTAAATGGAATTTTTAGTAAATACAGAATTTCATTATCAAATTACTTTGCTGTTTGCCCTTCATTTATATTTCAATATAAAAAAGAGGAATATTATACATTTTTTGCTATTAATAATTTTTATAATAATTTAAAATTCGAATTTTCTTTTTATTTTAAGAATAAATGGTATATAATATTCTCATACAATAATTTTTTAGATTTATATATGGATATTTATTCTCTTTTTGTATTTATAAATTTTAATAACTCCATATCTACTGGGGTAGGATATGAGTTTTAAAAAGACTTTA
>DAONLM010000268.1:0-1902 GCA_035406685.1 Spirochaetota bacterium | reverse complement strand
AAATCCTTTACAACTTTTAGAAAAAAATTAAAAAATTTTTGCCTAAAAATAAAATTGCAACCAGATAGATGAAATTTAAAAATTATTTTTGACTTTTATTAAATTATTTATTATAATTATTACTAAATTTATATTAATTAAAAAGGGGTTAGTATGAGAATATTTATTCTTAGTTTTTTACTTTTATTTGGTAGTCTTAATATTTTTTCAAAAGAAGGCTTCTTTTTACAGAATAGAAGTGGTGCATTGATTAAAATTGATTTTATGTCTGGCTTCAAACAAAATAATCCGGTGAAAAAAGGCCCTACCCTTGATGATATTAAAGATAAAATAAATAAGAATGAATTCGAAAAAGAAATTTTAGATAAACTAACAGAAGAGATTGATAAAAATTTTTTAAAAATGGTCTATGAATTAAGAGATGATGAAAATTATTATCTTAAAAAAGATCTTATTCTTACTGACTTTGATTCAAGGCTATTAAAGAGTCATATAACCCTTAATATTACACAAGATGAAAAAGAATTCTTAAAAAACTACAAATTGAATTATAAAACTAAAATTTACTCTTTAAAAGAGAATATAGATAATGAAAAAGCAATTGAAATTTCCAAAAAAGCCATTAAATTTATACTAAGAGTTATTTTACTTGATATAAACAGAGAAAATGAAATGCCTACTGGTATAGATACAGAAGGATCTCCAATGCCACATAAATTTCCAAGGGTATTTGAGGCAAAATCAAAGGGGTATTTTGATATTCATTTTGTATGGGGATATAAATTTGCTGATATTATTGTAGATAATGTTAATTATGGCGCAGTCACATTAGGTTTTTCTATAAATCTTACCAATATTGTTATGCCTTCTCTGGAAATAATGGTAAAGTATAATTTTAATTTAGGTGATAAATATCCATTTTTTGAACCTTTTGTTGGTGGTTTAATTTATGGTGGATTTATAGATGGATTTCCTATTGGCATAAGTGCCTTAGGAGGATGTGATATCTTCCCTCGAGCAATGGAGAATGATTTTAATTTTTATCTTTCCGCAGAAATGCGGCTTGGAGGTGTTTTATATTCAAAAATATATTTTGATACTGGTAAGAATAATGAAGGGATATGGAAAAAATTCGATTTTCTTATTGAAAGTGGTTTCTATTTTGGAGCCGGATATAGATGGGATAAACAATAAAGTATAACCTATAATGAATATAGAAGAAATTTATTCAATATACACCATTATTAAAGAAAAAGTTGAAAAAAGAATTGCTGAATTTAAAAATATATGGAAAAACGGGAGTAATAAAGATATATTTTTAGAAATGGCTTTCTGCCTCTTTACACCACAATCAAAGGCTATTAATGCCTTTAAAGCATTGGAAAATATTGTTAAAAAAGATTTATTTCATTCCAATGATGAAAAACTTATTAGTAATGAATTAAATATTGTAAGATTTAAAAATAATAAGGCAAAATATTTTATTATTGCAAGAAATAAATATCTGGATAACATAAAAGATATTATTAATCAAGAAAATATCTTCCAGACAAGAGAGTATCTTGTTAAAAATGTAACTGGCTATGGATATAAAGAGGCAAGCCATTTTCTAAGAAATATAGGATTTGTAGAGGAAATAGCAATTCTTGATAGACATATCTTAAAAAATCTATTTTTACTCAATGTAATAAATGAGATCCCATCTACTTTAAATTTTAAAAAGTATTATGAGATTGAAGAGAAATTTAAGACTTTTTCCCAAAAAATAGATATTCCTTTTGCACATTTGGATTTTGTCTTATGGTATAAAGAGACTGGTGAAATTTTTAAATGACAAATATTTTTAATCTTCTATCTTAAAAAAAGAGATTTTATCATTCATCTCCTGTGAATCCTTAATAC
>DAONLM010000267.1:0-1903 GCA_035406685.1 Spirochaetota bacterium | reverse complement strand
TAAGAATAAAGTGGTTATAAGAAAAAATATTAAAATTATAGGTGGAAGTTGTGTTCTAATAAAGAATGGCAATTTTTTAAATATCTGCCTTCCACCAAAATAATAGAATTTTATATTTTCTTGAATTTCCTTGTTAAAACTATTATTTTTATATTTATTAAATAAAGATATTTCTTCTGGCTGTGTACCAGAAACCACGTATAAAAAAATTTTTTTATTTTTAAGAATATGCCAATTTTTTATAATCCATTTTGCTATTAAAAATTTATATGCAATCACAGATGTGCCAAGGATAAAAAAATCATAGTTTGGTAAATCCTTTGATTTAATATCTTTTACAGAAAATGCTTGAAGTTTACTCTCTTCTGAAATCCATTTTGCATATTGCTCTGTTGAACCATACTGACCACAATGGACAATTATACCTTTCATTTTCCTCCCCCCTCTTCTAAAAAAATACTTTAACCTTCTTTATATTATTGAATAATATTAAGTTTAGATATACTAAAAATCTGGAAGTAAGGGGGATATCCCCATACTTCCTTTAATCTTCTAAACTATTTTTTCTTTTTATTCTTGGCAAAATTGTGAGCAACCTCGCTCAAAGCAGAATTATAAGCCTTCATATCATGGCCAACTTTTTTAAAGGTCTGCATAAATACTTCCTGCATTTTTGGATAACAATCTGCACAAATATCTAAATCCTGAAAATAATAAATATTAGGCTCAGTTGTGTTATTTTTCACAACAAAAGTCTTACCACATGCATCACATTGAGAAAAAACCATATTTTACCTCCGAATATAAATTTTTATTAATAATAAAATTAAGCTTTATATTTTAAAGCATTCTTGTTAATAATTATACATATATTTTATTTAAAAATCAAGAAATTTTATTTTTTTCTTGAATTTATTAAAATTTTAAAAAAATAATTTTAAACATATACTAAAAATTTTTATAAAATAACATAAATCTATTTTATATATTAAATTATTATTCTAAAAAATTTCTTTATATATAAAGATCGATACTTATATGATAAATTTTTAAATAATTATGATATTTTTTTAGAAATAATAGATTGCTAAAAATGGATTGTTTTCTATTAATAATGAATATTATATTATGTGGGGTGCAATTTTATTTTTAGGCAGTTAAAAAAATAGAATTATCCCAGGGTTAATTTTGTTTGAGAAATGATTGTAATAATCTTATTTCCTTTTTGGTAGAATTTAAAATAAATTTTTTCAATAATATGTCTCAAATCCCACTACCTGGTAGCAATCGTTGTAGATTGCCTTGTAGAATGGGGTGGTATTGCCTTCAAAGTGGGATAATTCTCTGCTCTTTCTCCACTTTTTTATCTTTGTTAGTCTCAAGAATAACTTTAATGTTATTATACTACACTTCATCTCAACCCTGGTAATCCCAAGTCTCTCATACTCTTCAAGAAAGAGTAGGATAATTCTCCTCAGTAAAACACCCATGCTGAAAAAATTAAGATCAGCATGGATCTTTTTCAGAAAGCGGTAATCCTGTTTTGACAGATACAGATGAATTCTTGCATCGCCGTCTATTCTTTCATATATATTTCCATCTTCTGGGCCAAAACAATATATATTTTTTACTCTATTGGTATATAGTTGCAAGATATATACCACGAGTCCAGAAATAGATATGTTGAATTTCCTTGCAATATTTTCCAGCCTTTTTTTCATAGCAGAGTTAATGACTATGTGTAACTCATGCTCAAAATTATAGTTTTTTAAAATCTTACGAATATTATTCATAAAAACCTCCTTAACAAAAAATTATTTTCTATATATTAATCACAAAATTTTTGAAAAAATCCTTTACAAAATTTAAGAAAAAAATTAAAAATTTTTGCCTAAAAATAAAA
>DAONLM010000266.1:0-1935 GCA_035406685.1 Spirochaetota bacterium | reverse complement strand
ATAATAAGTACTATATTATGGTAACTTATGGCACTGGTGCTGGGAAAGATATGACAGCTAGTGATGCTACTCATACTCCATTTTAATTTATAGTAAAAAATTTAAAATTTATTTAAGTGATAGCATGGTGTTTTTAATGTTAATATGCTATATATAAGAAATTATTAAGAAATGAGATTTAATTCTTAAAGAAGATCTCGTATGTCAATTTCGTTCAATAAATCTGCACAATTAAATATTTCTTTTTTTAAGGAAATCTTTGTTTTACGGGTAAGTTTTACAAGATCTAAAAATTTTTTTCTTGAAATAACCATTGCACCTAATCTCTCTTTATATGGTAGATCCATGCCAAGATCCCATACCTCAAAATTAAATTTATCCAATATTTTGCCAATACAATACAATAAAACAGTGCCAGCACCACTTTCTGAATAAAATCCAGTCATACTTAAATATCTACTCCCAATAACAACACCAATATCACCGGCAACAAGTTCATTATTAGCATTCCATACCTCAAATGAATGAAAAGAAGATAAAGACTCTTTATTGCATATTAGAGGCTTTATCTTTTCGTATAATTGTGGCTTAAACCAGCAGATATCTTTAAATTGATTTGTAACTCCTCTATAAACCCCATCAAAATCATAATCTATTGAAATTTTATACTTTTTTGAATTTCTTCTTACTGTTTTTCCAGGATTTATTATTAACGGATATATTATTGATCTTTCAAAATGCAATTTTATTAAAAATTTTTCTCCTAAAAAATCATCAAACATAGGAAGACAGCCTTCATACAGAAATCTATCTATCTCCTTTGTTGTTAAATCTTTATAAAATATGAATTCTCTCTCTTTAAATTTATATAAAATATAATCAAAATCTTCTATAGCCATATTTAAAATCTAAGAAAGCTCTTTAATAAAATTTTCTATTTTTTCGATAATAATATCTTTATCATAATCAATTGTCGCAACATGATAAGAATTATTAAGCCATTCAACCCTTTTTTTTATTGCTTGAATTCTCTCATATACGTAACTAACACTCTCCCTTGGGATCACATGATCCTCTTTTGATTTTAGTATAAGTGTTGGCTGAGTTATCTTTGAAAGATTCTTTTTCATTACTTTTATAAGTCTTAATAACTCATGAACACCAAAAACCGGACTTCTATCATAGGCAATCTCTTTAACTTCTGGATTTTTCACATCCCCCGCAACACCCTCTGCATACTTCATAAAATGTTTTAATATAGGAACAAAAAATAACCGTATATCTTTAAATATACAGGCATGATTTATAAGAACTATTCCATTTATATCTGAGTGATTTTCTGCTAAAACCAATGCAAGTGTCCCACCCATTGAAAGTCCAACCACAAATATATTGGAGCATCTTTTTTTGAGAGCATTAAAAGCAGTCTCAACATCGTTAAGCCAGTCTGTCCATTTTACCTCATTTAAATCTTCCCATTTTGTTCCATGTCCCGACAACCTTGGTAATTCTATATGATAACCTTTACCGGCAAAATATTCTCCTATACCTTTTAAAGAGGATGTTGTTCCAGTAAAACCATGAATTAGCAATAACCCTATATCCTTCTTGCCAACAAATGAATAAGGTTCAGCACCTTTCATAATTTCCATATAAAAACTCCGATCTTTTTAAGTTTTTTTAAAATTATATATAAAAATAGATGTATTGTCAAAATATATTTTAATATTATAAAATTTTAAATTATTTTTTTAGCAGAAATAATTTTAGTTTTAAATATTATCTTTGATACTAAAACTATAATAAAAATAGTAGTTACGACAATTCTCATTTTCTATTTTAAAAAAATTCTTAATATAAAATTAGATGTTTTTTCTGACAAAAAATTTTATTTTTTAAAGAAACATATAAAGATTTTTTCAAAAGAAGTGTGAT
>DAONLM010000265.1:0-1955 GCA_035406685.1 Spirochaetota bacterium | reverse complement strand
ATATTTTCTTTTTCTTTTTTTGAGATATATTTATTCTTTCATTTTTGGTATCACACAACATTTCAAATATAGTTTTATTTTTTGACAAAACAAATTTTTTTTAGTATAAAAACATATTCTTTACCAATAATCAAAAATTTTTTAGGAGAAAATAATGTCATTAATAAAAATTAAAAAAGCTCTTTTAAGTGTATACGATAAAACTGGCATAATAGATTTCGCAAAAGAACTTATTAAAAGAGGGGTTGAGATAATATCCACAGGTGGGACATATGCAACACTTATAGATAATGGGATAAAATGTATTAAGATCGAAGACTTTACAGGCCAAAAAGAGATTCTTGGAGGTAGAGTAAAAACTCTTCATACTAAAATACATAGTGGTATTTTAAGTAAGAGGGATAAAGAATCAGATGAATTAAATATTGAAACAATTGATCTTGTTGTTGTTAATTTATATCCTTTTGAAAAATTGGTGGAATCTAATGAAAAAGACATTCCAAAATTGATAGAGATGATTGATATTGGTGGGCCTACTATGTTAAGAGCAGCCGCAAAAAATTATAAATATGTTGTAAGTGTATGTGATCCAACTTTTTATAGTAAAATCATAGAGGAGATGGATAATGGTGGAGTTACTGAAGAGACAAGATTAAAATTTGCTCTTAATGTGTTTAAAACAACCTCTTATTATGATTCTCTTATTTATAAGACTCTTTTTGAAAATACACAGAATGAAAAATATGAGGAAAATCTTGGTACTAATTTTACAGTTCCATTTAAAAAAGAGATTGAATTAAGATACGGCGAAAATCCACATCAAAAGGCATATTTTGCATCTCTTACTGGTTATAGTGATAAAAGTTTGAAAGATTTTTATATTAATGGAAAGATTCAGGGAAAAGAGTTGAGTTATAATAATATTTCTGATATTAGTGCCGCAATCAATATTTTAAGAGATCTGGAAGAAAACTCAACTGTTGTGATAAAACATAATAATCCCTGTGGTGCAGCATCAAAGGGGGATATCTACAATTCATTTATGGCAAGCTATGAAGGGGATCCTGTTTCAATTTTTGGAGGAATAGTTGGTTTTAAAGGGACAGTGGATAAAAATACTGCTTCGATTTTAGAAAAGATATTTCTTGAAATAATAATAGCCGAATCTTTTACCCATGAGGCTTTAGAAATTTTAAAGCAGAAGAAAAATTTAAGACTATTAGAATATAAAAAATGGAAAGATATAATATTTTCACAAAATGACTTTTATGAAGTAAAAAAAGTATTGGGTGGTTTTTTATTTCAAGAAAAGGATAAAATTAATCCTTATAATGAAGAGTTTAAGGTTGTAACAAAATTACAGCCAACAGAAAAACAGATTGAAGATATGAAATTTGGACAGGCAATCGTAAAACATGTAAAATCAAATGCAATAGTAGTCGTAAAGGATAAAATGCTTCTTGGGGTTGGTGCAGGACAGATGAATAGAGTAACCTCAGCAAAAATTGCTTTAGATTGGGCAAAGGATAAAGCAAAAGATGCTATTCTTGCATCAGATGCCTTTTTCCCAATGGATGATACTGTAAGACTTGCAGCAGAAAGAGGGATTAAGGCTATAATTCAACCCGGAGGATCTATAAAAGATGGGGATTCAATAAATGCCTGTGACGAATTAGGTATAACAATGGTTTTTACTGGAATAAGACATTTTTTGCATTAAAAATAAAAATTTTTATCAAACTGGGGAAATTATATCCAGATATCTCATTTATTAGCATGGGATATCCCCTTACTGAATATAGATATCCCTCCTATTTTTTTATATTTTCATAAAATATTAGTTGTGTTATTTAGTTATATATTTTTTAAAAATTTTAATTTTGATAATATCTATAATTATGTCTTCCTGAAAAAGATGTATCATATAAAAATATAATAAAGTTATAACAAAAATA
>DAONLM010000264.1:0-2029 GCA_035406685.1 Spirochaetota bacterium | reverse complement strand
AATAAAAAGCCAATTTATCTTAAAGGTAAAGGTTTTAGAGGTTCACTACATCTTGATACTTATTATGGAGCAATAAAGAGAAAAGATAAAAATGGAAATGATAGATTATTCTATGTTGTTAGAAAACCTCTTGATTATTTTAAAAACAATGAAAAAAAGTTAGATGACATTGTTGATAATGTTGTAAAAGAAAAGATAATAAAAGCAATAGAAGAAGGTAAAAATAACGGTAAACAATTAAATGAGATATTAAGTAATCCAATATGGATGAATGAAGAAAAAAAGATACCAATTAAGAAAGTAAGAATATATTCTTATTTTGAAAATTGTAAAAAATTAAAAGAACATACTTTCTTATCTAATAAAGAACACAAAAATTATATATATGTTGAAACTGGCGGAAATGCTTTAATGGGAATTTATGAAGATCAAGAAAATAGAGATAATAGAGATTTTATTATTTATACGAATTTAGAATTGGCAAAAATGAAACAAATTAGTTTACCTGATACTTATAATAACTTAAAATTAAAATATAAACTTAAAGAGGGATTATCTGTTATCTTATATAAAGATAATCCTAATGAGATATTTAAATTAAAAGATAATGAAATTATATTGTATCTTTATACAATAACTGGTTTATTTGTAGATGGAGGAAGGATTGAATTAAAGAATAATATTGAAGCAAGAAAAAAAACTGAAATTAAAAAATATTTAAAAGAAAGAGGAGAACCTTATCCTAAAAAAGGTGAATTTGTAAATGATGGTAAATATTATCCTGTAAGAAATTTAATGTTTAAACAATTTAATGCCTTAATAGAAGGGGTTGATTTTATTATAACAATTGATAGTAAGGTAAAGTTTTTAAATAAAAAATAAGTTATTTTTATAAAAAAAGGGTTCGATAATTAAATTATGAGGTTAACTTTATGCTAAAAAGAACCCTTTTTTTTGGTAAAAAATGTTATCTTTATATTAAAAATAACCAGTTGGTTTATAAAATTAAAAAAGATGATAATAATGAAGAAGAAAAGAGATTTCCAATAGAGGATCTTGGATTTGTAATAATTGATAATATGCAGATAACATTATCAATGCCCTTGGTTGAAAAACTCATTGAAAACAATGTTGCTCTGGTTTTTTGTGATTCAAAACATTTACCAAAGAGTCTTTTACTAAATCTTTGTGGTAATCATATTCAGAGTGAGATATTTTCTCATCAGATAAATGCAAAACTTCCTTTAAAAAAGAATCTCTGGAAACAAACAGTAGAGGCAAAGATCAATAATCAAATGCTGTTGTTAAAAAAATTAGGTAAAGATTATATTGATTTATTAGAATATAAAAATTCTGTAAATAGTGGTGATTCAACAAATAGAGAGGCTGTAGCCTCAAAATTTTATTGGAAAAATTTATTTTCTCACATTGAATTTAAGAGAGATGTTGAAGGGGATTTTCCAAATAATGCTTTAAATTATGGATATGCTATATTAAGAGCAGCAGTTGCTCGAAGTCTTATTGGTTCTGGATTATTACCAACAATAGGGATTCATCATAGTAATAAATATAATGATTTTTGTCTTGCTGATGATATTATGGAGCCTTTTAGGCCATTTGTAGATGAGATAGTATATAATATATCAATAAATAATCCTAATGCTAAAGAACTAACAGTTGATATGAAAAAGTCATTACTTGAATTACTTGCAGAAGATACAGAATACCCAAACATTAAAAGACCATTGATGGTAGGGCTTTCACAAACAACAAGTTCACTTGCCAGATGTTTTTGTGGCAAGGATAAAAAAATAATCTATCCAGAATTGGGGTAAGGAGGTATGGCAAATAGATGTCTAAATGCCTATAAGATTATGTGGCTTTTTGTAATTTTTGATTTACCAGTAACAACACCAGAGGAAAGAAGATATGCAACAAAATTTCGCAATGATTTACTCGATGATGGCTTTACAATGATGCAATACTCTGTATATGTTCGTCATTGTGCAAGTAAAGAGGCAATGGATGT
>DAONLM010000263.1:0-2180 GCA_035406685.1 Spirochaetota bacterium | reverse complement strand
ATTAAAGTTATTTTTCTATTATTATACAAGACTTACTAAAATTTCCTCTTTATTATATTACTAAAATGAATTAATTATTTTTTCGTAATAGTCAAGATATTTCTTAATAGAAAAATAACTTAGCATAATTTAATATTTTTTATAATAAAAACTGATTCTTAAAAATATTTCTTAAAAAATTCATCTTCTGCTAATAATTTTTCAATATTTTTATTCCTGAAAAAAAATTTTATCTCACCCAAACATGTATCCTGCCACTTTGTTCCTTTGTAAATGTCTCTAATATATACCCTATATACTCCTTTTGGCAAACTTATATCAAAATATTGCATTGTATCTTTTATATCTTCTAATTCGATCTTTTTATTAATTTTTTGAGAATCTGATACAAACTCAAGGATTTTAACCCTATTATTTTTTTCATAATAAGTATCAATATCTTTGCCCTCAATATGGGAGAATGATTTATTAAAGCCATTCTGAATTTCTATACCAATCACATCTTCCAACAATTCAAACTCAACCCATTCACCAATACCATCATCTTTCACATCCTCACACCATACACTTTCTCTTATCCCATCAAAAAGTCTTAATCCAGAATAATCAATGCCTTTTATTACGCCATGTTCTGTATAAATAGTAACATTCTCTTTTAAATATGAAGAGCATGATTTATAGATAATATTATTACTATAAGGAATTTTGGGTATATCAAGATAAACTGGAGCAGTAAACCATATATCTGATAGATAATATTGGGATATCTGATTCGGTCTTGCATTATAAATATTTATCGTATCATTTTTATCTGGCTCATAATTTTCTGCAAGATAAATATTTTTATTGTACTGTGTTCCTATTAGTTTAAACTCTTTTGGCAATTTGGAAGTTTCATTTTCTTGTGCAATAAAGTATAATTTTTTTATCTTATCTTTCCAGGTAGCACCAGTTCCAAGGATATAGCTCCATTCATACTTATTAGCAAAAGAATAACCGAAATTATCAACCCCTTTAAAACAATTATCAGTATATGTTATAACAACTTCTTTTGTTTCTTTTGGTTTAAAACTTAGTTTATGATGAAAATGACATGAGATTTTCAAAACATATTGCTCAATTTTTGTTTCAACCACAACAAAGTCATAGTTTATTATCTGGCCATTTTGCTTTATTTTAAAATTAAACTTATTACCAAAATCTTTTACTGGAATTACTCTTCTGCTTTCAAGTTCTTTTTCAATAAAATAATAATCGCTATGGTCTGAATATCCATCTTCATTAGTATATTTTGCATGTTTTAATTTTTCACCCAAAAAAAATTTTGCAAGATCAATATGCTCATTATCGCTTCCATACTTACTACTTGAAATATAGTATACATCCATTATTGGCTTTTTGTTTTTATCATAAAGGGGATCAATCATAATATCAATTGTTATCTCAATTGGAAAACCAGCCTCAACCTCAATCGGGTTTTCAGTTACATTTTTAAACTGAAAAACTGCTTCGACATTTCCACTAATTAACCCATCAAATTTTAATACCTCTTTTTCGAGTGTAATATTTGGATTTTCAGTTTCAGAATAAAGATTGCCTTTTTTCTCTGAGAACAATACATTCCATGACCCATCATCAGAAAAAAGCCGTGAACATAAAATTAAGTAAAAAATTATAATTAAAAATCTTTTCATATATAACTCCTCCTTAAATTAGGAAAGATACAAAAAATTTTTTAGTTTGACAATTTTTTTATTTTTTGAATTTACTTTTTAGAAAAAAAATAGTGTATTATTGCTTTATCAAAAGGTATAGTTTTGAAGTGATAGAAGAGATTCTACTGATAGATGAGAGAATAAATGCCCAATCTACAATAGAATTATTTAAAGATATAGAATCAAAACATAAAGAATTAAATAAGATTTATATACTAACAAAATTTTAATTTGTAAGTTATTGACCTCTATATGAAAAATAGTTTAACATCATGATAAGTATAGATCAGGTCTGTCCCCTGTTTTAATTTTATAATTAAATTTATAAGTCTGTCCCTCTTTTGATCATAAAAAATTTATAGGTCTGTCCCTCACTTTAATTTTTTTCAAAAAAAATTAAATTTTTTTTCAAAACTTGTAAAGGATTTTCTTAAAAATTTTGTGATTAATATTATAGAAAATAAT
>DAONLM010000262.1:0-2229 GCA_035406685.1 Spirochaetota bacterium | reverse complement strand
AATTATTTTCTATATATTAATCACAAAATTTATGAAAAAATCCTTTACAAAATTTCAAAAAAAATAGAAAAAATTTTATCTGAAAATAATATCTCTTTCGATTACTTATTTTATTGCAATCATTTTTTTTGACTTTTTTAAAATTTAATGATAATTTCCTAAAACTATGAAATTACCAAAAGAAGTCATTGAGATCGCAAAGGTTTTTAATAAAAATAATTTTCAAATCTATATTGTTGGCGGAGCAGTAAGGGATAATTTACTCGGAATACCAAATATGGATTTTGATTTTGCAACAGATGCTCTGCCTCAGGATGTTATTAAACTCTTTAAAAAGGTTGTGCCAATAGGTATTGAACATGGAACTGTTCTTGTGCTTTATAAAGGTTTTGAATTTGAAGTAACAACTTTCAGAATAGATGGAAAATACTCTGACAATAGAAGGCCAGATAATGTTACCTTTGTAAGGAGTTTAAAAGAGGATTTAATAAGAAGGGATTTTACAATAAACGCATTTGCATGGGATATTCTTGAAAATAAATTAATAGACGAAGTAAATGGAATAGAAGATCTGAATCAAAAGATAATCAAAGCAATAGGAGATCCAGAAGAAAGATTTAAAGAAGATGCTTTGAGAATGATAAGAGGATGTAGATTTGCCGCAAAATTAAATTTTAAAATTGAAGAAAAAACCCTTGAAGCAATGCAAAAACTAAATATTCTTATAAAAAATATTTCAGCAGAAAGAATAAGAGATGAATTAATAAAAATAATGGAGACAGAAAAACCATCGATTGCCTTTGAATATTTAAGAATATCTGGATTACTTGATCATATTTTACCAGAATTATTAGCAGGTTATGGCGTATTTCAGAATAAATTTCATAAATATGATGTTTATTATCATAATCTATATAGTTGCGATGCCGCTCCTAAAGACAATTATATTGTAAGATTTGCGTCTCTATTCCACGATATCGCAAAGCCTCAAACCAAAAAAGGTAAAAAAGAGGAGTGTGATAACGAAGAGGATAATAGTGAAAATTCTTTTTATAATCATGAAATTATAGGAGAAAAAATAGCTGGTGCGATTCTCAAAAGATTGAAGTTTTCTAATGAAGAGATAAAAAAGATAAGACATCTTATTAGACATCATATGTTTTATTATACAGATCAATGGACAGATGGAGCTGTTAGAAGATTCATAAGAAAAGTTGGACTTGAAAATATTCAGGATCTTTTCCTGTTAAGAGACGCTGATAGAATAGGCAATGGCATGAAACAGGGAATTCCAAAGGCTTTTATTGATTTTAAAGATAGAATTCAAAAAATAATAGAAGAAGACAATGCCTTTAAAATTGAAGATCTTGATATAAATGGCTATGATATAATGGAGACTCTTAACATAAAGCCAGGGCCTATTATTGGCGAAATTTTAAACCATCTTTTAGAAATTGTGTTGGATAATCCAGAATTAAATAAAAAAGAGATTCTTATTCAGGAAACAAAAAAATACTATGAAGCAAAACAGAAGATATCTATTTTATAAAATATTTAAAAATCCAAATAGATGCTACCCCTAAATTAGTGATAAATCCCCTTTACTTTGGGCCGATTTTATTTTTAGGCAGTTAAAAAAATAAATTTATCCTAAAGGGTTAATTTTGTTTGAGAAAAGATTGTAATATTTTCATTTATTTTTTAGTAGAATTTAAAACAAATTTTTTCAATAATATGTCTCAAATCCCACTACCTGATAACAATCGTTGTAGATTGCTTTGTAGAATGGCGTGGTGTTGCCGGAGAAGTGGGATAATTCTCTGCTCTTATTCCACTTTTTTATCTTTGTTAGTCTTAAAAATAACCTTAATGTTATTATACTACATTTCATCTCTACCCCGGTAATCCCAAGTTTCTCATACTCTTTCAAAAAAAGTAGGATAATTCTCCTCAGTAAAGCCCCCATACTGAAAAAATTTAAATCAGCATGCATTTTCTTTAAGAATCTATAGTCCTGTTTGGAAAGATATATATGAAATCTTGCGTCTCCATCTATTCTCTCATACTTATTTCCATCCTCTGGACCGAAACAATATATCTTTTTTACTCTATTAGTATAAAGTTGCAAAATATATACCACAAGCCCAGAAAGAGAGACGTTGAATTTTTTTGCAATAGTTGCAAGTCTTTTCTTCATAGCAGAGTTAACCACAATATGTAACTCATGCT
>DAONLM010000261.1:0-2237 GCA_035406685.1 Spirochaetota bacterium | reverse complement strand
GACCGAAACAATATATCTTTTTTACTCTATTAGTATAGAGTTGCAAGATATATACCACAAGTCCAGAAATAGAGATGTTAAATTTCATCGCAATATTTCCCAGCCTTTTTTTCATTTCTGAGTTGACAACTATGTGTAACTCATGTTCAAAATTATAGTTTTTTAAAATCTTACGAATATTATTCATAAAACCCTCCTTACAAAAAAATATTTCTATATATTAATCACAAAATTTTTAAGAAAATCCTTTACAAAATTTAAGAAAAAAAATTAAAAATTTTTGCCTAAAAATAAAATCACACCCATTAAAAAATATTTTTATATAAAATTTTGACAAAATAAAAAAAAATAGGTATACTTTAATTCTGAAAATATTTAACTATCAGGAGAGATATTATGATATGGAATGAAAAATATGAAACTCTTTCAAGAGATAATATGGAAGAACACCAATTAGAAAATTTAAAAAAATTAGTAGAAAAATTATACAATAAAGTCCCTTTCTATAAAAAGAAAATGGACATTTTAGGAATCAAACCTTCAGATATTAAAAAGTTATCAGATATTCAAAAATTACCTTTTACAACAAAAGATGAAATGAGAGAAGTCTATCCTTATGGGCTTCTTGCTGTTGATTTAAAAGATATAGTTGAGATACATACTTCAAGTGGAACTACTGGCAAACCGGTTGTTGATGCATATACAGAAAAAGATATTGAGATCTGGGGAGAAGTAATGGCGAGAACTCTTGCCATGGGAGGAGCAGATAAAAATGATATAATTCAGAATGCTTTTGGATATGGCTTATTTACAGGTGGCCTTGGAGTTCATTATGGAGCAAGAAAACTTGGGGCTACTGTAATACCTATTTCTGGCGGAAATACAAAGAGACAGATTGATGTAATGGTTGATTTTAAAACAACAGTATTGACCTGTACCCCTTCTTATTCTCTATATCTTGCAGAAGTTGGATTAGAAAGTGGTATTGATTTTAAGAAATTGGGACTTAAAGCTGGATTTTTTGGAGCAGAGCCATGGAGTGAGAGCATGAGAAAAGAGATTGAGGATAAACTTGGGCTTAAGGCATACGATATTTATGGGTTGACAGAGATAATTGGGCCTGGGGTTTCTTCAGAATGTGAATTTCAGAATATGCTGCATATCAACGAAGATCATTTCTATCCAGAAATAATCGATCCAGTTACTGGAAAATCTTTACCAGATGGAGAAAAAGGAGAATTGGTAATAACAACTCTAACAAAAGAAGGAACTCCTGTTTTGAGATATAGAACAAGAGACATTACTTATCTTACAAGAGAAAAATGTAAATGTGGCAGAACAACAGTAAAAATGCATAGATTACTCGGAAGAACTGATGATATGCTTATAATAAGAGGGGTAAATGTATTCCCATCACAAATAGAGGAAGTACTGATAAAAATAGAAGGAATAGAACCTCATTATCAGATAATTGTGGATCGAAGAGAAAAATTGGATTTTATCGAAGTTCAGGTTGAAATGAATGAAAAATTATTCTCTGACGAAATAAAAAAACTTGAAGAGATGGAGAAATTTATAGAACAAGAGCTTTATAAGACACTAAATATTCACACCAAAATTAAATTAGTTGAGCCAAAGAGTATCCCAAGAAGTGAAGGAAAAGCAAAGAGAATTATTGATAAAAGATTAATTTAAAAACAGAGGATACTAAAAATGGATTTTGTAGAATGGGATCAAAAATATAGTGTCAATATTAAAGAAATAGATAATCAGCACAAAAAATTAATAAATCTTGCAAATGAATTATTTAAAGCATGTTTGATAGGAAAAGAATTTGCTGAAAAAGAATTTAAAAATGTTATAAAAGAGGCTGTTGACTATGTAAAAGTTCATTTTAAATTTGAAGAAGAACTTCTTTTTAAATATAATTATCCAGAATTTAAACAACACAAACAGGAGCATGAAGATTTTGTGAGAAAAATTTTAGAGGATGTAAAAAATTTTGAATCTGGGAAAAATTTTGTCCCAAATAATTTTGCAAGATTTTTGAGAGATTGGACACTCCAGCATATAGCAGTATCAGATAAAAAATACAGTGCTTTCTTAAAGTCAAAAGGAGTACAATAAATTACTAACTTAACAGAGGTGTTCTTATACCTTTAAAAAGTAACTCTGTAAAATCTAAAAATAAAAAAACCTGGCAATGACCTACTCTCCCATGAGGCGAACCTCACAGT
>DAONLM010000260.1:0-2309 GCA_035406685.1 Spirochaetota bacterium | reverse complement strand
AGAAAATTATATTTTCTGTGGTATTTTTTATTTTAAGAATAAAAATTTTGAATTTCTTGATAGATTGCCACTATTATTGGAATTTTTGATATAATAAAAATTATTATTTACGATTTAAAAACTTTTTGGTATAGTTTAAAGAATGGGATATCCCCCTAACATAGCAGAAAAAAGTCTTATTTAAATCATACTTATATCTATTTTTTGATTTTTTTTAATATCTTTTTTTACCTCTTTTCCAATAAAAAGAGGTAGGTATTCTGGGGCAATACCATCTCCTGGTCTAACAATTTTTATCATCTCTTTTGTTATCTTTGTCCCTTTTGGTATATCACAATTTGCAAATAGACTCCTTCTTGCAAATTGAGAGATAAAGATATCCCCCCTTTCTTTTGAAATATAATTTAAAGATTTATCCACATTCAATAATGTTTCTCTATAATGTGCGAATTCCTCTGGGGTTGAAGAAATTTTATGATCAGGACCTTCAAGATTCTTATCCAAGGTAAAATGTTTTTCAAATATGGTTGCTCCAAGTGTTCTTGCCACTATAGCCATACTGTTATCAAGAGTATGATCAGAAAACCCTATTTGATAATCTGAAAACAGAGTGGCTAACTTGGTTATCATTCTAATATTCATATCTCCATACTCTGGTGGATATTTTGAAATACAATGAAGTATTGCTATATTTTCATTACCAGTTTTTATAATAGTATTCACAGCCTTTTCTATCTCTCCAAGACTTGACATTCCAGTAGAAAGAATAATTGGTTTCTCTTTTTCTGCTATATATTTTATAAATTCATAATAATTAATATCCATTGATGCTATTTTGTAAAATGGAACATTTAATTTTTCAAGAAGATCTACTGATTTAAAAGAAAAAGGGGTTGCAAAAAAGGTTATCCCGATCTCGTCTGAGTACTCTTTCAATGTCTTAATTTCTTCATAGGTTAGTTCAAGATTTTTAAATATATTAAAAGCATCTGATTCTTCATTTATTAAATTTTCGGTTTCATATACTTGAAATTTAACAGCATCTGCGCCACTCTCTTTAGCTTTTTTTATCATCTTTTTTGTAAGTTCGATATCTTTATTATGATTAAGGCCAATTTCTGCAATTAAATATGGTTTTGTATTTATATTTATAGATCTTCCATCAAGATAAAGATCTTTTTTTATCATAAATATATCCTTATTTTAAAATATTCTATTTAATTAATTATATCCTTTAAAAATAAAAAAGTCAAAGATATATAAAAAAATATTTAATTATATATATTATCTTTTAATTCTTTTTTTGCATCTTCCCAGAATTTATCAAGTTCTTCTAATGTAAAATCGTTAAAAGATTTGCCAGAATCTTTTACTTTTTGCTCTACATAAGAAAATCTTTTATAAAATCTATTGTTCGCCTTTGTTAAAGCAACATCGGCTCTTATATTAAAAAATCTTCCAAGATTAACAAGGGCAAAAATTATATCTCCTATTTCATGCTCTATGTTAGCAATATTTTTCTCTTTAATTGCTTCTTTTAATTCTTCTACTTCTTCATCGATTTTTGATAATGGGCCTGTATAATCTTTCCAATCAAAACCTAATTTACCAGCCTCCTTTTGATATTTAAGGCAAATCAATAAAGGTTCAAAGGATTTTGGAATTTTATCTAAAATAGATTTATTATAATTATCTTTTTGTTTTTTCTCTTGGGCTTTTATCTCCTCCCATAACTTTATTACCTCATTAGCATTTGATACCTCTTTATCACCAAATACATGAGGATGTCTTCTTACTAATTTTGCACAGATATCATTTAATACATTTTCTATTGAAAAATTATTTTTCTCTTTTTCTATTTGTGAATGAAATATTATCTGTAACAATAGATCTCCGAGTTCTTCTCTTAAATGTTCATAATCTTCTCTTATTAAAGTATCTATAACTTCCTGCGCCTCTTCTATCAAGTTCGGAAGTAAACTTTTATGAGTCTGCTCTTTATCCCATGGGCAACCATTCTCACCTCTTAATTTAGCCACAATTTCTACTAAGTTATCGAATTCTTTCATATTATCTCCTATTTCGTATTATTTATACTTAAAAAATTTTATTTTGTCAAAAAGTTAAATTATAAACTTTTTTGAAAATAGACTTATGCTAAGATTAGTTTAGAGTAAGAGTAATAAAAAGAGAAAATTTTTAAGAGAATTACTTGTTTTATAGAAATTGAATCTGTTTTAGGCAAAAATCTGTGCCAAAAACAAGGTAATAATATACCTCCTGGTCGATATAAAAGGGGATATCTGGAT
>DAONLM010000259.1:0-2400 GCA_035406685.1 Spirochaetota bacterium | reverse complement strand
ATATTAATCACAAAATTTTTAAGAAAATCCTTTACAACTTTTAGAAAAAAATTAATTTTTTTTTCTTAAAGAAATAATGTTACTACTATTTTTATCTTCATAATTTCAAAATTTCTGATTCTGAAAATTAATAAAAATTTTTTATATTATCCTTGATTTTTTAAGAAAATCTTATTATATTACAATAAATAAAAAATTAAATTAATTTGTGTAAAAAAATATTAATTTTTATAAGGAGAATTTTAATGTCTGTTGTAACAAAAGATATGAATTTAAGAGAACTTTTAACAAAATACCCAGAATCTGCAAGAGTATTTGCTGCTTATGGCATAGGTTGCCTTGGATGTGCCTTAGCCCATTTTGAGACTATAGAGCAGGGATTACTTGCCCATGGGATTAATATCGATGAATTTATGAAGGATTTAAATAACTTAATAAGTAAAGAATAAATTTAAGACTTTTCAGTTTATTCTCAAATTATGTATTATTAATAATTATTTTGTTTTAGATGGTAATTTTTAGAAAAAACTTCATATTTTCAATTGTGATTTTTCGCCACAATGAGGAATTCTTTGTGGCGATTTTTTATAGAAAATTTTAATTTTTTACTTAAATAGAACAAATCTGTGGTAAAGTAAAGCTTTATGAAATCTTTTTATCACTCTCGCTCATAACTTTTTTCTCATTATATCCGAGGAAAGAAATACCAGCGACAAGACAGAGAATAAAACCAACAATTCCACTCAATCTTATACCAAGATCGTTGCCAATATCCTTACCAAATGTTGTTAGCATAGCGAATACAAATATCCCCAATGTCTGCCCAAATTTCTGCATCAATGTTCTTGCTGCAAAAAACATACCCTCCTGTTTTACGCCGGTTATCTTTGCATCATATTCTGCAATGTCTGCCAAAATAGCATTTGGTAGTATTCCTAAAAAAGAGAGAGGTATGGAATAGAGAATAATTAAGAGATAGGCCTGAAGCATTTCTGATAACGGCATTTTACCAAGAAAAAATATAGCAAAAAATATACTACTCATCCATAAAAAGGCAATGACTACAAATATTTTTTTCCCAAACCTTTTTGCCAGAAGTGCAACTAATGGATAACAGACAAAAGATAGCAACACCATTATTGGTAATAAAATAGCCATCAATGAATCCGGCAATTTTAAAAGCACAGTTATATAATAAAGAAGCCCGGTCATTATAATTGTCAGTCCCATAAAATAAGAAAAATCGGCGATTATATAGAATATAAATTCTCTATTTTTAAAAGTTTTTTTCAAAGCCTTAAAAAGGGGGATATCTGATGGGACAGATTCACAATATCTCTTTTCATCAATAAATATTACCGGCACAAACATTAGAATCATAGAAATTGCACATAAAAAGCCAATCGCAATTTGAAGAGATAAAACTTTATCTGTTATTTTAAAAATAGAAGAGATAATATTTGCGATTAAATTTGTCTGTCCAGCTATCATAATACCAAGAGCATATGTTATTGATATATATGTTGATAGAATCAATCTTTCATTTGAATTGTGGCCTAACTCTGGCAATAAAGCAAAGAATGGCGTTACATAGATAGTAAGAAATAGATAGAATAGAGTCTGCATTAAAAAAAGCCATATTATATTCCAAAAATTCTCTTTTGGAACAATAGGCAAAAACATTAAAAGGCAGAATATCCCAGTAAAAAGAGCACCTACTCTTAAAAATGGTACTCTTCTTCCACTTTTGCCTTTCCATCTATCACTTATATTTGCAATAAGAGGATCTGTTATTGCATCCCAAAGTCTTCCGAGTGAAGAGATGATTGTAATTACATTTAGAACTGCTAAAAAAGTAATCTGAGTTATAAATATCTTTATTCCACTATCCTTTGGTGGAATATAAAAGTAGACTAATTGAAGTCCAATTATATTTACTAAAGTAGACCATCCAAATTGACCTATTGCATAGGCAATTTTTTTTGGTTGTGGTAATGATTCAATGTTAGCCATATTTCTATCCTTAAAAAATTGTTTAATTTAATATAATTATATCATAACAAATTTAAAAATAAATAATAATTCTTAATTTATTAAAAAAATTATTTTTTATAAAAAAAATTTAATAACTACTTAACCCAACTTTGTCATAATAAAATTCATATCTTTTTTAAACATCGATAGTTATATCGATTTTTGATTCTTTAATGGTACCTACAATTTATTCTACTATTGTGATTTTTTTATTGATTATTTTCCCATTGAGGTTAAGTTTATCAAATATCTCCTTTTGGAAATCATTTGGCTTGCTTGTATTTCTTATATAGATTGTTTTATTGTCTTTTGTGGCCATTGATACAGTCGATAATACCATTGTGCTAAAATGCTTTCTTATTCTTT
>DAONLM010000258.1:0-2493 GCA_035406685.1 Spirochaetota bacterium | reverse complement strand
ATTTCTTAAACATATTGAAAAATTCAGAATCAGTGGAGATAATTAAAGAAGAATTGTTTGGTATCTTTTTGTACATCTCCATTTTCTTTAAAAATTCATAAAATTCTCTTGTGGATGCATTTCTGTTATAAGCATTGTTATATATTCTGGCTGCCTCTGCCTCTGCTTCACCCATAATCCTTCTTGATTCTTCCTGAGCCTTTGCCATTATCTCTTTTGTTTTTTGCTCTATTTCACCGAGTTTTTTCTCTCTATAGTTTTCACCTTCTGATCTATAAGATTGGGCTATCTTTTTTCTCTCTGCTATCATGCTCTCATATACAGAATTTAAGTTTTCATCTATGTAATTAATTTTTTTTATATAAAAATTAATTACCTCTATACCCATATTAGCAAGATCATCAATAACTATCTTCTTCATCTCTTTTGCAAGTTCACTCCTACCTATTTGGATTGTTGGAAATTTCAAATCTTCTCTTGTAAATCCCTGCTCTAACAAAAGTTTTATTGTCTTTTCATCCAATTCTATTATTCTATTAGAATCCCTTATTATTGATTCAAAAGTATGTTGAGAAACAACCTGTCTTGATGCTGCATCCAGTATGTCATCCAGTTTTATTATAGCATTTGCAACTGTTGATAGGGATTCAAAGAATAGTAAAGGATCCTTTATTTTCCATCTAACCATTGTATCTACCATTATCATTCTCTTATCATAGGTAGGGAATTGTCGTACTTCTCCATCCCATTCTAATATGACTTTTGGTAAAATATTTACTTTATCTATAAAAGGTAGCTTTAAATGGAGTCCAGAGTTTGTAACTGATTTTTTGGGTTTACCAAATCGAGTAATTACAGCACACTCTGTTTCTTTTAGTGTATAGAATGGACCGAGTATTAATATTAGAAAAAAAGTAACTACTATTATTATAATTGTGATTATTAACATTTTTAAGCTTTTTGAAATATTTCCAAAGTTAACTGGCATTTTATCCTCCTTACTGATTTGTTTGTTTATTATTTTCTAATGGTAGAAAAGGCAATAAATTTCTCTGTTTTTCATCGATTATATAGACATTCTTCATATTTGGTAAAATTGCACTCATTGTTTCAAGATAGATCCTTTTTTTAGTTATCTCTGGTGCCTTTATATACTCATTATAAAGATCATTAAAATATTGAGCCTCTCCCTGAGCAATACTTACTCTTTCTGCTTTATAGCCTTTTGCCTGTGCTATCATTCTTTCGGCCTCACCCTCTACTGGTATGACTCTTTTGTTATATTCTGTTTTTGCTTCATTTACTATCTTATCCTTTTCCTGTAAAGCCTGTAATACCTCATTATATGCTGTCTCTACCTCTTTTGGCGGGGTTACATTTATTAATTGCACTGTTGTAATTGTGATCCCAAGTTCCACTTCATCACACATCTTTTGTAAGATATCCATCATTTTGAAAGTGATTTCTGATTTTGCAATGGTAATAATTTCATCAAAAAGATAGTCACCTGCAATTTGTCCCATTGCAACTCTTGAAAACTCTCTTAATGTTCTTTGTGGATCATTTACTTTAAATAAATATTTTACTGGATCTGCTATTTTATATTGAACAATCCATTCTATCTGAATGATCTTTAAATCAGCAGATATCATTCTTTGTTCATCCAGTTCCTGAGGGCCTCTATAAAACTCTGATTTTGCTCCAAAAGAGGTTGTTTGAAATCCAAATTCTTCTTTCAGGACCTTTTTTACTGGGATTTTTATCTTGGCTTCAATTCCGAATGGGAGCATAAAATTTAAGCCAGGATTTACCGTCCTATTATACTTACCAAACCTTGTTATTACCGCCTGTTCATCTTTATCAACAATAAAGATTGGCATATTAAAAAGAAAGATTATCAGTATAACAATAATTAAAGAAATTATTATTATAGATTTAGTACTCAATTGTTTCATATTTTTTTTCTCCTTTTTTTAAAAATCATTTTTATATAGAATATATTATCACAAAATTTTATTTTTAGATATAAAATTATTAAAAAATTATTTTTTATGAGATTTTATTTTTAGAAATTAATAAAGATAGATTTATTCTTAGGTTAATTTTATTCGAGAAAATATTATAATAATCTTCTTTGTTTTTTGTTAAAATTTTTAATAAATAATTCCTAATAGTATGTCTCAAATCCCACTACTTGATAGCAATCGTTGTAGATTGCCTTGTAAAATGGGGCGGTGTTGCCGGAAAAGTGGGATAATTCTCTGCTCTTATTCCACTTTTTCATCTTTGTTAGTCTCAAAAATAACCTTAATGTTATTATACTACACTTCATCTCTACCCCTGTAATCCCAAGTTTCTCATACTCTTCCAAAAAAAGTAGGATAATTCTCCTCAATAAACACCCCATGCTGAAAAAATTAAGATCAGCATGGATCTTCTTCAAAAATCTGTAATCCTGTTTTGACAGATACAGATGAATCCTACTATCCCAAT
>DAONLM010000257.1:0-2542 GCA_035406685.1 Spirochaetota bacterium | reverse complement strand
AACTTAAACAGATACACGATACTTTGAATACTTTTAGTATCGCTGTATTGGTAAGGGAAATATTGGAATTATATTTTGATCTTGTTGAAAAGTATGGAATGGATGGGTTTGAAAAGAGGCTTGAGAGAGTAAAAAATAAAATAGAGGATATGAGGGCAAGGAAGGTGAAATGGTATAAGGATAAGGATGAGAGGATTCACCCAGATATCCCCTTTTATATCGATCAAGAAGTATATTATTACCTTGTTTTTGGGACGGATTTTTGCCTAAAACAGATTCAATTTCTATAAAAACGACCATTTTTTAAAAAATTTTCTCTTTTTATTATTCTCGCCACAAACTAATCTTAGGATAAGTCTGCTTTAAATAATTAATTTAAGAAGAGTTTAAATTTCTTTAAAAAAACAAAATTTCTTTAATATAAAAAAATTGACACTTTTTGATTCGGAAGAAAATTAATATTTTTTTGTATAAAAATATATATTTTTTTGTGATTTAGATAAAAAAATAGATTGAAATGATGATTAGAAAATAAAAAAACTCCTCCGGAGGGACTCGAACCCCCGACCTAGTGGTTAACAGCCACCCGCTCTACCGGCTGAGCTACAGAGGAATATTTTGATTATATATATAATATTTTTTTAAAAGTTTGTCAATATTTTTTTAAAATTATATCTTAATTTTTTTTAATTAATATTGCATAAAAAATAATATATTGATATTATATTGCTATGGATGAAATTAAAAAATTAAACAGAAAAAGAAGAGTAAATATTTCAATAATAATATTCTTCATATGGCTTCTAAGCTTAGGAATATTTTTCTTTTTTTCATATTATATAAAAATCGATATTATTACCTCTATACTTATCATGTTTTTTGAGACACTTTTAATAATAATCATGTGGCTTTTTTTTATGTTAAAAATAGAATGGTTAAAAGATATTAATACTGGCAAAGAGATAACAACTCTTAATATATCCAATTTTTTATCAGCAATAAGATATTCTTTTGTCCCCTTATTGATAGCACTTTTTGGGATGGTATCAGAAAAAGAGGAGGATATAAAGTTAAAAATCGTAATATTTATTTTTGCGACAATTGTATGCCTCACAGATCTTTTTGACGGATTTCTTGCAAGAAAATTAAATGAAGTCACAAAGTTAGGAATGGTTCTTGATCCTGTTGGAGATTTTTTAATGATAACATGTTTTTCAATTCTTATGTTTACAAAAGGGATAATAAGTTTATGGTTTTTTATACTCATACTTATTAGAATTCCTACCTTACTTCTGATTTTAATAATATTTTTGATTCTTGATATAAAATTTAAATTAAAGACAACATTTTTAGGCCGTGCCACAATATTTTATTTACTATCTTTTTTAGGGGTAGCATCTTTTAAATTATTTATAAAAGATTTACCTTACTTTTTTAATTTATTTTTATTTGTAACAGAAATAATGGGTGGCATATTGATTGTTTTATCTTCTATTCAGAAAATAATGCAGCTTATCGAATTAATAAAAGATAAAAGATATAAAAGTGATAAGGAAAATATTCAGATATAATTAGAGGGTATTTATGGGAGACTTTATAATAATAAAAAAGACAAAGATTTCTTTATTAAAAGGGGATATCACAAGATTAGAAGTTGATGCAATTGTGAATGCTGCAAATTCAAGTTTAATGGGTGGCGGTGGGGTTGATGGGGCAATTCATAGAGCTGGTGGGCCTCAAATATTAGAAGAATGCAAACAAATAATAAAAAAAATAGGGAGATTGCCAACTGGAGAAGCAGTAATAACAAGTGGTGGTAATATGAAAGTAAAATTTGTTATTCATACAGTAGGACCAATATGGAATGGTGGCAGTAATAATGAAGAAAAACTTTTAGCAAATTCATATTACAATAGCCTAAAAATAGCAACAGAAAATAATATTAAAACAATCGCCTTTCCTTCAATAAGCACTGGTGTTTATGGTTATCCGATCGAAAAGGCAAGTATCATAGCAATAAATACAGTGAAAAAATTTATTACAGAAAATGATTATGATTTTGAAGAGATAATTTTTGTTCTTTTTAGTGAGTATGATTACTCGATTTATAAAAATAATTTAAAGGCATAAAAAATATTTTAATATGAACCATAAATATTTTATTGGTGTTCGTTATTTAAAATAAAAAGCTATATTTTTTATTAATAACTTCAGAGGGGTATATCTTTCTTTTCATAGTGATTAGCCATATAATATAACTATTATTCTTTATAATATATATATGCGACATATGTCGTAATGCAAAATATATCTAAATAACATAACAATAATTTATTATAATAAAAATATTGCCAGCAGACAACATTTTTAAAGACAAGGTAAAATATATAAGATGACGATTATTTATTATATTTGAAAAAATTAACAAAGAATAACCTATCTTTCAATTGGGATATCCCCTTTTCAGACAGGGGATATCTATATATACCCAACAAAATATAGTTTGTCAAAAATCTATGCAGAAGAAAAAATATGAAAATTT
>DAONLM010000256.1:0-2547 GCA_035406685.1 Spirochaetota bacterium | reverse complement strand
AATAATTTTGTACTAAAGGAAGATATAAAGAGTCTTGTATATTTTAGATATCTTAATATAATGGGAAATTATCCATTTGAAAAAAAATTCGATGTTGTTTTTTTAAGAAATGTGCTAATCTATTTTGATAATAGAGAAAAAGAATACATTTTAGATAAAATTTATGATGTTGTAAAAGATAATGGTTATTTGATATTGGGTTTGTCAGAGAGTCTTGTTGGAGTAAGAAATAGATTTGTTTTAACTAAGAATTCAATATATAAAAAGAAGTAGGGAATTTTAAATGGAAGGGCAGGAATATTTTTTGAATCCAGGGGAGCTAATTTTTTCAAAAAAACCAATTATTGTAAAAACAATTTTAGGCTCCTGTGTTGCTGTTTGTATGCATGATAACAGGCTTTTATATGGAGGAGTATGCCATTATCTATTGCCAGTGTCTCCATCAGATATCCATCACAGTACAAAGTATGGAAATGTAGCGATATATACTCTTATAGGAAAATTTATAAAAAATGGATCAAAAAAAGAGGATCTTATTGCTTCAATCGCAGGTGGGGCTTTTATTGTATTTGATGAAAAAGAGATTTTTTTTATTGGAGATAGAAATGTAGAAATAGCAGTTGATATTTTAAAAAAAGAAAAGATTAAAATAAAACAGATGTGGACCGGTGGAGATCATGGTAAAAGAGTTCTTTTTAATACTGGCACAAATAAAATAATTGTGGAGATTCTTGAAAAAATAACTCTTGAGGATCTTTATAATCCTTTAAAATGAAAGAATTGATATTATTAAGGAAAGTTAAGGAGAAAAAAGGATGGCGGTATAATATAACTATTATTTTTTGTAAAAAGTATATAGGACATATGTCGGAGTGAAAGGGGGATATCACTATGATATAAAGGGGATATCTTAATAATATAACGAATATTTTATAATTACAAAGAGGGGCAAAGGGATATTTTAATAACATAACTATTATTTTTAAAAAATAAAAATAATAGTAGGACATATGTCGGAGTTTTAAGGAATTTTTATATAATATAACGTATATTTAAAATAAAAAATAGAAATGGGGATATCCCATGTATTAAAAGGGCGGATATCTTAATAGTATAACTATAATTTTTTAAATATGATAAGATAAATGCGACATATGTCGTAGTTTGAAAAAATATCTATATAATATAACAATTATTTTTAATTTTAAAATAGGAGAGAAGATATTTCCTATTTTATTGGTTTCATGCTATAAATTATACCATTGGTATATATACTAATAAAGAATTTTTTCAGAGGTAAGTTATGGAAAAAATAAAGGTATTAGTTGTTGATGATTCTGCAATAGTGAGGGACATACTTTCTTCTGAGATCGAAAAACAGAGTGATATGGAGTTAGTTGGGACTGCTCCTGATCCATATATTGCAAGGGATAAGATTGTTAGACTTAATCCAGATGTAGTAACTCTTGATATAGAAATGCCAAGAATGGACGGTTTAACATTTCTTGAAAAACTTATGTATTATAACCCTTTACCGGTAATAATTGTGAGTTCTGTAACAACAAAGGATAATCTTGCTGCTATTAAGGCTCTTGAATTAGGCGCTTTTGATGTTGTCAATAAACCAGGTGGTAGTATATCTGTTGAGCAGGTTAAAGAGGATGTTTTATTTAAAATAAGGAGTGCCTATAAAAATAGAGAAGATTTTTTAACAAAATGGAAAATATTGAATAAAGAAATTGGAAAAGTAAAAAGAACAAGACATATATTAACAGAGATAAAGACAACAGAAAAATTGATAGCAATTGGCTCTTCGACTGGGGGCACAGTTGCATTAGAATATATATTTTCAAATCTACCAAAACATTTACCGCCAATTGTAGTTGTTCAACATATGCCAGAGATTTTTACTTTTCAGTTTGCAAAAAGGTTAAATGAATTGTCAGAATTGAATATTAAAGAGGCAGAGGATAGTGAACTTGTAGAGGTTGGTAATGTTTATATTGCTCCTGGCGGGAAACATATGGGGTTAAAAAGGATAGGAGCATCTCTTTTTATTGAATTAATCACGGGTGAAAAAATACATTTTCAAAGACCTGCTGTTGATCCTTTATTTGAAAGGGTTGCAAAAAATGTAGGTATTAATGCCTTAGGGATTTTACTTACTGGGATGGGTAAAGATGGTGCAATGGGACTTCTAAAAATAAAAGAGAGTGGCGGATATACGATTGCTCAGGATGAAAAGACCAGTGTTGTTTGGGGCATGCCAAAGGCTGCAATTGATCTAAATGCTGCAATGGAAATTCTGCCACTTGACAAAATAATCGACAGAATTATTGATTTTGCAAAAAAATAGTATTAAAGTTTTTTAAATAATGGGATATTTTATTTTATATTTCTGTTATACTTGAGATTTTTTTTATTTTTTAAAATAATCGTCTTTTTAATCTTAACCCAACTTTGTCATAATAAAATTCATATCTTCTTTAAACCACAACTTCCACCTATAATTTAAATATTTTTTCTTATAACCACTTTATTCTTAAA
>DAONLM010000255.1:0-2618 GCA_035406685.1 Spirochaetota bacterium | reverse complement strand
AAGCAATTAGCTAGTTAGATTATGGCAAGGGGATACCATGTGTGTTAAAATCCCATTTTTTACTATTTTTTTATTTTTTTTAAATCAAAATCAAATAAAAATAGAGCATTGCCAGCCCCAGCAATTTTAATTTTTTCATTTTCTTTAACTGCTTCAATGTTAAATACTGGATAGTCAAAATATGACAATATAAATTCTTTCCAGATATATGAATTGTTGTAGATCAAGGAAATATAGTATTGAGGACTATTATTTTTTTTAAGATCTATACTGGTATAAAAAATAAAATTATCCTCTTTGTCTTTTATTAGTTTTAAAGAGAAAATATTTAAAAAATAGCCTATTTTTCTTATTAACTTATCCTTACTATTATAAATATTAAGTTCATATTTAGAACTATCATAAAATACAATATAATAGATATCCCCATAAAATGCATAATCGTAACAATCAACATTCTCATGGATTTTATTCTCTTCTCCCAATAATCTTATTGAAAAGTTGCCATTTATCCTATCCAAAATAAATTTAACAACAAATAATTGATTATGAGAAATAAAAAAAAGAAATAATTGATTATCTTTTAAAAAACATCTAATATTTTTCATCTCTCTATTTTGAAATTTCTCTTTTTCTTTAAATTCTACCTCTTTTAGTTGATCATTAACAAGATAATAAAAATTTAAACAATTGGAATATCCTAAAATAAAGATATTCTCATTATATAAAAAACCGTTAAAATCAGATAAAGTAAGATCATTTAGAAAAACCTGCCAATTTTCTTTGTTGATATCTTTTGTTATTAATTTATAATTTTGCCTTTTTTCATTTATAACATCAATATAAAATAGATACTCTTTTTCATCCAGTATAAAATATGTATGTTTACCCAACATCTGATTTATTTTTGGCTCATTATCTACTTTATCTAAAATATAAGATTTTTTATTTTTAATATCATAATATTTTATACTTAGGGTCTTTTCATCCGAATAGACTATTCTCGAATCTTTAAAAGTAATAAATTTAGAATATATCTCATCTTCCAATATCTCTAATTTTATATTAGAAGATATATTATAATAATTTTTTGAACAGCTAAAAACAAAAATAAATAAAATATATTTAAAAATTACCTTCAACTTCATTTACCAGAGCCTCAAATAAAACTATAACATCCCTATTCATTCTTCTTAAATTTGCTGCAAGCCTCTTTGCTATTTTTAAAGTAATCTTAAATCCCATTAAAGGATTTTCTTCACACAGTTTCATAAATCCATCCCTATGAATTGAAAGAACCTCACAATTACTATCAGCAAGAACAGTTGCAGATCTTTTATCATTATCAATAAGAGCAAGTTCTCCAAAAAATATGTTATCATCAGCATTTAATAAGGCAACAGTATATTTTTCATTATTAAGTGTATTTCTTAAAATTCTAACTGTTCCCTTATTAAGAATATACAATTTATCTCCACTTTCACCTTCATTTATTAGAATACTACCAGCAGAAAATCTTTCAATATTAATCAACTTACATACTTTTAAAAGACTACTCTCATCGTTTGCAAAGTCAGAAAATAACGGTATTTTTCTTAATTTTTGAATTATTTCTTCTGTATTCATATAGTTTTCCTTATTAGTTATCTATTTTCCCCACAGTTATTGCTTTTGAGTTCTTTTTTATTATATAATCAAATTCTGGTATTAAAACCGATTCATTTGGCTTAAGCTCTTTTACCTTTTTCAAATTTTCTACAATCTTTGATATGTCGGGATTCTTTTGTGCCTCATTTAAAGCCTCTTTCTTTCTTAAAAAGAAATTCCCACTATTCTCGAGTAATCCTATTAGTATAAAACCTCTTTCATTTAAGAAATAGTTAAAAAGATTTTTAAAACTATCACCAATAAATGACTCTGGAATATCAAGAATAAGTATTCCTTTCTTATTTTCAAGGGAAAGTAAATCCATTATTACATGACTTACTCCACTTCCACTTGCTGCATTCATAATTAACTTTCTTTCATACTCTTTTGTAAGTAATACCTCATCACAATGAGCAACTTCAAGATATTTTTGAAATTTTTCATCGAGCAATTCTGCTGCACTATATATGTTTCTATTCAATTTTTCTACATTAAGCATTGTCATTACAGTTCTTGAATCAATCTCCATTTCTGAATAGTTTCCAGATTGATCTGCAAGAATTAAAATTTTAGCAGCACTCTTTATATTTGCTCTAAGTAATACTGATTCATCTATATAATCACCATGAATATAATTAAGCATTCTATATTTTGGATTAGACATAAACATTTCCATATATTCTGTGGAGGTATTATTAATTAAAACAATATCTGTTGGGTCAATATCGGGATTAGCCTCGAGTATTCCATCAATGATTCTTTCAAAATCTGTTTTCCATCCACAAATAATAAAATGATTTTTTAATTTCTTCAATTTTAATAACCCCTTTCCTCTTTTTAATTGTTGATCAACAAAGAATGATGCTATCTGACCAGTAACTGCTGCTACAACAATTACACCAAAAGCCATTGTTAAAATTCCGACAATTCTACCCATGACAGATACTGGCGAAATATCACCATACCCTGTT
>DAONLM010000254.1:0-2845 GCA_035406685.1 Spirochaetota bacterium | reverse complement strand
CTCTTAATGATTCTGAATTTAAATTTTCAAAAGCAATTAAACTAAACCCTTTTGAGAAAACATTTTATCCATATTATTTAGCAAATGTTTATTATTATAAAGGTATTGAGCTAAAAGATAGTTCTTATAATATTAAAAGCATTGAAATATTAAATGATATTTTTGATTATTCTCAATATCCAAATTCCATTTATAAACTTATTGGTGATAATTATTATATTTTAAATGACATAGATAAAGCAAAAGAGTATTATAAAAAATCAATTGAGTGGTATAAATTCTTCAATGAACCAATACTATCTCTTACAAAAATATATTTGGATGAAAATAATTTAAATGAAGCAGAAAAATATGTTGATATTATTTTATCAGTAAAAGAAAATCCAGTTGCATATAGATATAAAGGAATTATCTTTCTTAAAAAAGATAATATAGATGCTGCAAAAAAATATCTTCAAAGAGCAATTGAATTAGGTGATAAAGAATCAGAGGAAATTATTAGAAATTTGAATTATTAATAGAATGCTAAAAATTCAGTAAAAATATATAATAGGAATCTATAATACCTATGGAAATTCTGGATTCCCGTTTACACGGGAATGACAAAATAGAGGGATTGGATTCTCGTTTACACGAGAATGACAATATGGAAATAGCGGATTCCTGTTTTCTTCATTTTCGTGAGGATTTGAATGATAAAATAGAAATGCTGGATTCCCGTTTACACGGGAATGACAAAAAGTTTTTTTCAAAAAATTTTTTAAACCTCTTAACAAAATTTAAAATAATGTTTTATTATTAAATTAATTAAAAAAATTTTAGTTTGAGACCAAGAAGGCGGTGAAATCTTCTCTCTATATGGGCGCCACGAGAGAAGAGGGAGCTTGGTGGCGCAACCGACTTGGTTATTTTTATAAGCGCCTAAATTTTGAAAATTAGGAGGTAAAAAAGTATGTGGAAAAAAGGAAAGGGTTTTACCCTTATTGAGTTAATGGTTGTAATCGCTATCATCTTAATTCTTGCTTTAATTGCAATTCCTGCCTACAGGAATATGCAGGATAGAGCAAAAAGGTCAAGAGTACAGAGTGATTTAAGGAATCTTGCAACTAACCTCGAGATATTCTACACCGATTGGACCAAATATCCTATAGAAGAAACTGCAACAAGGTTAAGTGATGAAGGATCAGTTGCTGGTGCTGAATTATTAGGCACAGGATTACCTGCAACTACTAATGTTTCAGGAACAACTGTAACAGGTGAATCAGCCCCAATACATTATATTGAAAATGCAACTCTACTACCAAAAGATCCATTTGGTGATAATCCCAATGATTCATATTATTATCAATCAGATGCGGCTGGACAATGTTGGATTCTTTATTCTAAACATACATTATCAACTGGAGATATAGAATATATTTATAGAATGTCAGATGGCACTGGTGGTACAGTTAGTGAATTACCAAACCTACCATGTGAATAGGAACAGGAGGATAAACACCATAAACAGTATTTTGAAGAAAGTTGAGAACAAGCAAAAAAAATTAATAGCAAGGAGAGTATTGAGATTTAAGGTTATTTAAAGTTCTGGAGGAGGGACATCTATCTCTCTCCTCCATTAAAAAAATTTTAGAAGGGGAAATTAAAAAGGATGTTTAAAAAGGTGATTAACTTAAAGGTATTTACAAACAAAAAAATTAATTTCAATATGGAAGAGATGGTTAACTTAGATACTTTTATAAACAAAAAAATTAATTTCAATATAAAAAATTTCTTTACTTTTAACTTTTCTAAAGATATTATTATTTTTCAATCTATTCTTAAAGAAATGATTAATTTTAAGTTATTTATAAACAGAGATGGATTGATTTCAATATGAAAAACTTTTTTACTTCCACCTTTTTTAAAGAGTTGGTTAATTTTAAAGTTTTTATAAACAAAGGGTTTCTTATTTACAGATCTTTTTTAAAAGAACTTTTTGCTTTCCAATCTATTCTTAAAGAAATGATTAATTTTAAGTTATTTATTAATAGAGAGGATTTGATTTCAATATGAAAAACTTTTTTATCCTTAAACTTTCTAAAGAAACGGTTAATTTTAAAAATTTTATCAACAAAGAGGATTTAATTACAATATGAAAAACTTTTTTACCTCAACCCTTTTTAAATGTATGAATAATTTTGAACTTCATTCTAAAAAGATATTTATTTTTAATTTATTTACAAACAAAAAGTGGTTGATTACAATATGAGAAATTTTTTTACCTTTAACTTTTCCAAAGAGATTATTACCTTTAAACTATTTCCTAATGAAATATTTATTTTTAATTTATTTATAAGTAAAGAGTGGTTGATTACAATATGAGAAACTTTTTTATCCTTAAACTTTCTAAAGAAATTATTACCTTTAGACTATTTTCTAGAGAGATATTTATTTTTAATTTATTTATAAACAAAAAGTGGTTAACTATAAGATGAGTGGATTTTTTACTTTTAAATTATTTGGTAAGAGGATAATAAATTTCAAATTCTCTTTTAAAGAGACAAATAATTTTATATTAGTTATAAATAGAGAAGGCTAAATTATAAGATGAAATTTTTTTTAACTTTAAATTATTGAAAAAAGGGTTAAAATTATAAGATGAAAAGATTTTCAACCTTTAAACTATTCGAAAACAAAAAAGGGTTAACATTAATTGAAGCGATGATTGCTATTGTTATTCTCGTCTTCCCAATAATGGCCACCCTCTCCTCAGTTTCTTTTTTATACAAGCAAACAAATTCCCGTAATTTAGAGCTTCTTGCTGAAAATTTAAACAATTATATCCTTGAAGATTTAAGGGGTA
>DAONLM010000253.1:0-2869 GCA_035406685.1 Spirochaetota bacterium | reverse complement strand
TCGTGATTATTGTTGCGATTTAAATTTTTTTTATTCATAACAAATCCTCCTAATTTTATAAAAATTATTTTCTATATATTAATCACAAAATTTTTAAGAAAATCCTTTACAAAATTTATGAAAAAAATAAAAAATTTTACCTAAAAATAACATCACTTTCTTTTTTATAGACTTTTATATAGAAAAAAATTGACTATAACAATCGATTGTGTTATGCTTTTAGTGTAGGGAAAATATTTTTAATATTGACTGATTTAAAATATACCTTTAAGGTGAGGTTATGGTTATAGATAGAATATTTTTTTCTTATGAAATAGATGGGAAAAGAAAAGATTTTCTTATAGGAGTGGATGAAGAAAAATGTGAAAATGAAGATTTTATCCTCTTTAATAATTCTAGCAAAGAAAAAAATAAAAAGAGATTTAATTCAAGTTTAATTGTAAAAAAAGAATTAAAAATAATAAATTTTTATTTAATTCTGGAAAATGAATTTACTATAAACGATAAAATTCTTCTAAATGGCTATCAGACATGGAGCGAGACAAAGGAATATTCTATTTATGAGTATCAAAAGGGTTTCCCATTTTTGTTAAGGCCAATAATTGATAGATATAAGATAAAATATTTAGGAGATTATACGATTCATAAATATTCAACTAAAAAAGGCTTTTTTCATTGTTATGGTTTTACATATATACGAAATGGAAATAATTATAGATTAATTGGCTCTTTAAATGATGATTCTGGCTGGACAATATTTGAATATCAGACAGAAAAGAATTTAATAAAAATTATTAAGGATTGTGCAAATAAAATTGTAAAAGATAGATATCAATTGATGGATATAATATTTTTATCTGGGAATGAAAATTTTGTCTTTGATGAATATTTTAAATCAATGAATATACAGTTAAAAACTACGCAAATTGCGACTGGCTGGACAAGCTGGTATAATTATTATACAAACATTTCAGAAGATATCATATTAGAAAATCTTATTGCATTTGAAAAAAATAATATTAAAATTGATTATTTTCAGATCGATGATGGTTATCAACAGGCAACAGGAGATTGGCTTTTAATAAAAGAGAGTTTTCCAAATGGAATGAGATTTATTTCAGATGAAATCCATAAAAGAGGTTATAAAGCGGGCTTGTGGCTTGCCCCTTTTATATGTTCTGTTCATTCAAAACTGTTTAAAGAAAATAAAGATTTTTTGCTTAAAGATAAGAATGGCAAGCCATTACCAGCAGGCTATAGTGATGTATGGAATGGCGATTTTTATGTTCTTGATTTTTATAATGAGAATGTAAGAGAATATATAAGAAAAGTATTTGATACTGTATTAAATGAGTGGAATTTTGATCTCGTTAAACTCGATTTTTTATATGCTGTATGCCTCTATCCTCGTTCTGATAAGACTCGTGGTGAAATAATGAAAGATGTGATGGATTTTTTAAATTCCCTCTGTATGGATAAAAAAATATTGGGATGTGGCATTCCTCTAAATAGTGCTTTTGGCAAGGTAGACTATTGCAGAATAGGATCAGATGTCGCTTTAATATGGGAAGATAAAAAATTAAAGGGTATAAATTATAGAGAAAGAATTTCTACAATCTGCGCTATAAAAGATTCTATATTTAGAAGATTTCTTAATTTCAGGGGCTTCTTAAATGATCCGGATGTTTTTCTTTTAAGAGATGAGAATATATATTTAAATAAAGAACAAAAATATACTCTTTTCTTATTAAATCTTATTTTTGGTGGACTTGTATTTACTTCTGATAATCTTAATAATTATGATGAAGAAAAACTTTTTTTATATAAATCTCAATTTCCATTCAAAAAGAAGGAAAATATTAATGTTTCTTATCAAAATGATATTTATACTATTGAATTTAATATAGAAAATATAAAGTATACTGTATATTCTAATCTTGGAGAAAATAGGCATTCTTTAAAATTAGAAAAAAATTATTTTTTTAATGGTGAAATTATTGAAAAAGATAGTATACTTATAGTAAATCCTTATGAAACTATCTCTCTTGTAGATATAAATGATAAAGAATTTCAAATAATTGGTAGCACTGGTTCTATTTTTGCTGGATCTGAGGTTGATAAATTTCTTGTGGAAAATGATAATATAATTATAGAAATAAATAAAAATCTAATGAATCCCACAACTATTTTTATAAAGATTCCTTCGCATCTTAGTGGATATAAAATTAATAATGAGTTTAGAGAATCTGAGGATATTAATGGTTATAAAATAATTAAGTATTCTTTAGAGAATAATTAATGCATGTTTGTCATTTCAACCTATATAAAAGTGTAAAAAACTTTATAAGATAGAAATTTCACATATTTTAATCTTATGGTTTATTAATGTTTACAAGTAAAAAAATAACATATTATTTTTGCAATAATGGTCTTATCCTAATGTTATTTTTGTGAGTATGAAAAAAAAATAAAAATTCAAAGGAGAATTAACTTTTTATAAAAATTGGATCTGTTTTAAGCAAAAGTCCGTGCCAAAAACAAGATAATAATATACTTCCTGATCTATATAAAAGGGGATATCTGGATGAATCCTCTCATCCTTATCCTTATACCATTTCACTTTTTTGCTCTCATATCCTCTATCTTATTTTTTACCTTCTCAAGCCTTTTTTCAAATCCATCAACCCCATACTTTTCTATAAGATCAAAATAAGATACCAAATCTTTTCTTTCTTCGTATATCCATAAATATATTGATTCATGGTTTGTTTTTAATTCTGGATGATGTGTCAAGAAGGGGGCAATTTTATTTTAAGGCAAAAATTTTTAATTTTTTTCTTAAATTTTGTAAAGGATTTTCTCAAAAAAT
>DAONLM010000252.1:0-3014 GCA_035406685.1 Spirochaetota bacterium | reverse complement strand
CTCAGAAATAAAGTTGATAGTTGTTAACTCTAATATTATTTTAATCATTTTCAGCGATTGTGAATTTTTGTCAAGGATTTTTAAGAAAATCCTTTACAAAATTTGTGAAAAAAATAAAAAAATATTTAAGAATAAAGCCGTCTCAATTTAATTTAAATTATCTTGACATTATTTGAAAAAATAGTATAACCTTATAAAAAAATATTTTCAGGAGGTTTTTATGGCTGTTACAATCTTACATGATAAAGATGCAGATTTAAAATATTTAAATGGATTAACTGTTGCAATAATGGGTTATGGAGCACAGGGGACTGCTCAGGCCTTATGTTTAAGAGATTCTGGTGTAAAAGTTATCATAGGAGTAAGAAAAGGTCCTTCTTATGATAGAGCAAAGGCTGATGGTTTTGAAGTAATGAGTGTATCAGAGGCAGCAGAAAAAGGGGATATAATTCATATTCTTTTACCAGATGAAATGCAAGGTAAAGTCTATGAATCTGAAATTAAACAACATATGAAAGCAGGTAAAGTATTATGCTGTTCTCATGGTTTTAATATCGTATTTAAACAAATTATCCCACCTTCAGATGTGGATGTAATAATGGTTGCTCCAAAAGCACCTGGCACAGAAGTTAGAAAGACTTATAAGGCTGGTTTTGGGGTTCCGGGGCTTGTAGCAGTTAAACAGAATGCATCAGGTAAAGCAAAGGAGATAGCATTAGCAATAGCAAAAGCTGAGGGATTAACAAAGGCCGGAGTTCTTGAATGTACTTTTGAAGAGGAGACTTATGAAGATCTTTTTGGAGAACAGGCTGTTTTATGCGGTGGCACAGTTCAATTAATAAAATATGGGTTTGAGACACTTGTTGAAGCTGGTTATCCACCAGAAATGGCATATTTTGAATGTCTTCATGAATTAAAATTAATTGTTGATTTGATTTATGAAGGTGGCATCCAGAGAATGAACGAAGTAATATCAAATACTGCTGAATGGGGAGAATACGTTTCAGGACCAAGAGTAATAAGTCCAGCAGTAAAAAAAGAGATGAAAAAAATACTAAAGGATATAGAGAGTGGAAAATTTGCTAAAAACTGGATGGATGAGGCAAATAAGGGATGTCCAAATCTAAAGAAAAAGAGAGAAGAACTTGGCAAACATCCTATTGAGATCGTTGGTAAACAGATAAGATCTCTTTTTGAAAAAAAATAAAAAAACATTTTTTATAAAATAAAGAAAAGAGGCTCTTTCAAAGAAAGAATAGAGCCTCTTTATAATAATAAATAGGGGGTAGTAATATATAATTAATCTAATCTACTTCTTACCAATCTAAGCCCAACCCCTTTAAAAGAATAAATTGGACTTCTATAATCTCCTCTATAACATATTGCTATTTCTGTTAAATTACTCTCATAAGATCCGCCTCTAACTACTTTATAGCCATTTTTATTTCCTTTTGCATCCACATACCAATCCCAGCACCATTCAGCCACATTACCACACATATCATAAATTCCTAATTCATTTGATTTTTTTGATCCGACTGGTTTTATCCTATTATTGTTTTCAAACATACTATTATAAACAGCAACAAGTTCTGGTTCATTGCTTCCACTAAAACAATCAAATTGGCCATATTTTCCTCCAGTGGCAGCATATTCCCATTCTATCTCTGTTGGCAATCTATAACCATTTGCATCTGGATTAATTTTAATAAGATATTTTTTATCGTCGTATTTAGAAATATTATCTGGATCTTTTACCTCTTTATTTATTTCATAAACAGGTGTAAGTCCTTCTTTTATGCTTCTTTTATTACAATACTCTATTGCATCATACCAGCTTATTTTATCAACAGGTAATTTTTCCCACTCTGGATCATTAGAATGAGATGAAGGATTGGTTCCCATAACCTCAACCCACTCTTTTTGAGTCACTTCATATTTTGAAATATAAAAACCTTCTACACTTTTTTTATAGAAGAATGACTTACTACTTTTTATTTCACCACCTTCAACAAAGATAAAATTTGTATCGTCTTTTCTCTCAGAAGATATATTCTGTGGAAAAATAGAGATACAGAACAAGAAAAAACCTAAAACTAAAATTCTTTTCATAATTCCCCCTAAAAAAGTTAATATTTATTTTTTTTTATTCTTTTTTAGATAATTTAGTAACTCAAAATATGCCTCTTTTAACTTTTCATATTCTGCATATATTATTTCTGAATATATAGAATTTACTATCTCTTTTCTATCATCTTCAATTTTTTTTTCAAATTCTATCTCAAATTCCTTAATCTTTTTCATAAGTTCAAGAATACTTATAGGCTTCTGAAAAAAAGCAAAAGCCCTATGATTTACACATTGAACTAAACTATCAACATCACTATATGCAGTGACCACAATAACACCTATTTTATTATTAATTGTCTTAATATGTTTTAAAATATCTATACCAGTAATTTCTGGCATCTTCATATCAGTAATTACAAGAGAAATTTCTTGATCCTCTTTAATTATATCTAAAGCCTCAATAGGATCGGTTGTCTTTTTCATCTCACAATTTAATGGCTTTAATCCTAAATAGAGACTATCAAGACAGTCAATATCATCATCCACTAATAATAATTTCATCTCTTTCCTCTTTTATAAATAACATAAATATTATAAAAAATCAAATAAATATATTTATTTTAAAAAATATTTTTTCTAAATTAGTTAAAAGCAAAAAGCGTGCCATAAATTTTAGAGATTTTTTTAGGGATAAAGGCTTAAAATTTTAATAATTTTCTTCTTTCTTTATAAGAGTGTATCAAAAGATACATCATATGTTTGTTTCGTTTGATACACTTAATCTGATTTTATTTAACATAGCAAAAATAATTTTATTATTGTGATAAATAATTCTTTTAATAAGAAAATAATTTAATAAAGGGGAAGAATATTTTTATTTTTAGGCAGTTAAAAAGATAGAGTTATTTTATCCTTAATTTTTTTTGAGAAAAGATTTTAATAGG
>DAONLM010000251.1:0-3070 GCA_035406685.1 Spirochaetota bacterium | reverse complement strand
TCTTTTCATAAAGGTGTTTTTTCCTTAAAATCGGAATCATCAATAAAATTATTTCTCTAACAATAACTGAAAGATCCTTATTTTTCTTATCTTTTAAATCTTTAATTTTATCGAATAGAGATTTATTCAATACAAAATCAAATTCTTTCATATTTAATCCTCCTCTTTAAAAAATATTTCTATATATTAATCACAAAATTTTTAAGAAAATCCTTTACAACTTTTAGAAAAAAAATAAAAAATTTTGCCTGAAAATAAAATTTAAAGCCTAATGAATAGAAGATCAGTATGATTTTTGACAAAATAAAAATTTTAATATAAATATATTTCTAAAATTTATTTGATGTTTAAAATTTTTTTGATATAATTTAAATATATTCTAAAGGATAAAGGGTAAGAGTATGATTTTGAGAAAAACAAAAATTGTATGTACAATAGGGCCAGCATCCTCTGATGTGAATATAATTAAACAACTTTTAATGGCAGGAATGAATGTTGCAAGACTTAATTTTTCTCATGGTGATCATGAGTATCATAAGGCAAATATTGAAAAGATAAGGCTTGCCAGTAAAGAGACCGGGATTCCAGTAGCGATTTTACTCGACACAAAAGGACCTGAAATAAGAACAGGGAATATAAAAAATGGCAAGACAATTAAATTAGTAGAAGGTAAAAAGATAACCCTTACTACTGATGAAGTGGAAGGGACAGAAGAAATTTTAAGTATTTCATACAAAAAACTACCAGAGGAGATAAGCGTTGGAAAACACATATATATTGCTGACGGTTTAATAGATCTTGTAGTTGATGATGTAAAGAAAAATAAAATATTCTGTACAATAGTTAATGGTGGAGAGATTAGTAGTAAGAAAAATGTAAATGTTGTTGGAGTAAAAACTTCTCTTCCAGCAATTACTGAAAAGGATGAGAAAGATATTATTTTTGGTATAGGTCAAAAAGTTGATTTTATCGCTGCATCTTTTATTAGAAAACCGACAGATATTATTGAAATAAGAAATATTTTAAATAGTTATAATTTAAAGATTGATATAATAGCAAAAATAGAGGATGAAGAGGGGCTTGAAAATATTGATGAGATAATAAGGGTCTCAAATGGAATTATGATAGCAAGGGGGGATTTAGGAGTTCAGATTAAAACAGAGGAAATTCCTCTTGTTCAGAAAAGAATAATCTTGAAATGTAATAAGATGAATAGACCTGTAATTACAGCAACTCAGATGCTTGATTCAATGATTAATAATCCAAAACCAACAAGAGCAGAGACAACAGATGTTGCTAATGCTATTTTTGATGGGACAGATGCTATTATGCTTTCTGGGGAGACTGCAAGTGGCAAATATCCGGTAGAGGCAGTAAAAACAATGCATAATATTGCTTTAAAGGTAGAGCAATCACCAGAATATTTAGAAAAGTGTAAAAATTATTTTTATTTTTATAATTCTCAGAATAATGTTGGAGAATCTATTGCAAAGGCTGCTTTTGTTGTTGCCTCGGATATTAAGGCAAATGCTATTATAACTCCAACAATTCATGGAAATACTCCAAAATTGATAAGTAAATATAGACCCATGCAGAATATTATAGCAGCAACAACTTCTGAAGAGACTCAAAAAAAACTTCTTTTGTACTGGGGAATATATTCTGTAATAACAGATCTTGTTTCTGATTCTGATATAATGTTAAATAATGCTTTACAGGCTGCACTTGATAATAAATATGTAAACAATTTTGAAAAAGTGGTTTTTGTCGCTGGAGTTCCAATAAATTCACCCGCAATGCTAAACTTAATAAAAGTTCATCAGATCGCTAATATTTTAGGTACTGGTAAATTAGGATTTGGAGGTAGATGTTCTGGTAAAATAGTAAAGGCAGAAGATATAAGTGAGGCTATCTTAAATATCAAAGGAGATGGCACAGAGATTTTATTAACAAGATATATTGATGATAATTTTAAGCCTCTTATAAAAAATTTAAAAGGGATAATTCTTGAAGGATATTCTGCAATCAACTGGGATGATATAAAACTAATAAATCCAGAGATAGTTCTTATATCTGGTGTTACTAAGGCATTTGATCATTTTGAAAACAATTTAATAGTTAGTCTGGATGGCGAGGCTAAAGTAATATATGAAGGAGTAATAAGATTAGAAGAATAGTATTTTTATTTCCATTTGTTATATTACAAATTTGTTGTTTTGAACAGACTATCTCATTTAATTCTGATAATAAGAGTGGTTTTTTGAATTATAAAATTACTTTAAATGATGATTTTTATAAAATAGTTTCATTTTTAGATGAGAAAGCAAAAATTTTAGAAATTATTTCTATTATTACAGATGAAAATAGAATAAAAAATTTGATTCAAAATGAGAAATATTTAAAGTTAGTAGAGTATAAGAAGAGTGTTAGCAATAATAACACAGAAATTTATATCTCTTTTTATTTTAGCGATAAAGAAAAATTATCTTTTCAATTTAAAAATTTTATTTTTCCAGTCTATATAGTAGAAGAAAATAAAATAGTTAAGTGTAGAGTAGTTATTTCTCCAGATTTTTTAGGCGATCCAGAAAAATTGAGAGTTGAATATAGATATTTTATACCAAAAATAATAGAGAGTGAGACTTTTGAAAAGGAGATAATTCCCCAGATAAAACTGGCTTCAGATAAAAATATAATTTTAAAGTTATATATAAAATCTCAAAATAATAATTATATATTTGAGAGTAACTATCCTAATATAGAAAAATTTAAGAATGATAGAATAAACGAATTAAGGACAGTCTCTCAAATATTGAATGATATAAAATTTAAAATAAAAGAAAAGGAGATTTTTAATTCTTATGCCTCTCTTATAAAATTTAAATTTACTTATAAACTACCAAAGGATGCTTTAATAACCTCTCAATCTCAATCTTTTACCTTTTTACAGACACGAAGAGAGGCAAAAACAGAATATTCATTAATAGATCTTTTGTCAGCCAGTAAAATTATAGAGAATGAAATAAGTTATAAAAGAGATTAAAATTAAACCTTGAAATCTCTTTTCTAA
>DAONLM010000250.1:0-3076 GCA_035406685.1 Spirochaetota bacterium | reverse complement strand
TGGCTGTGCTTGTAAGGGAGATATTGGAGGAGTATTTTCTTGGGGTGGAGACATTTGGTGAAGAACACTTTGAAGATAAAATTGAGAGGCTAAAAAATAAACTTGGGGAGTTAAGAGAAAGGAAGGCTGTGGTTGTGAAGAAAGAAAGAGGTAAGATTGTGTCGCCTGATATCCCCCGCCCTCCTCACCCCGACCAGTATTTCCTGCTTACTTTTGACTCAAAATTTAGACTTTTAGAGATCAAATTTCTTTAAAATTGGCACTTTATTTTAATTTTTTCACATTTATCTTTACTACTCAAAATTTATCTCTAGGATAAATCTATCTTTTCATCTAGTTAAAAACAAAATTACATCCTGTATTGATTCATCATAATATTTTTTTTGACAAAAATTTAAATTTTTAATATACTCAATTCCAAAATAAAGTGAGGAGAAATTTAAATGGGGAAAACTTTAACACAAAAGATATTAGAAATACATTTAATAGAAGGTGAATATAAAAAAGGGAGTGAAATAGGAATAAGAATAGATCAGACACTTACTCAGGATGCGACAGGAACACTGGCATATTTACAATTTGAAGCAATGGGATTGGATAGGGTGCAGACTGATATCTCTGTTAGCTATGTTGATCATAATACCCTTCAGACAGATTTTAGAAATATGGATGATCATTTATATTTGCAGAGTGTTGCGTCAAAATATGGAATATATTTTTCAAAGCCAGGCAATGGTATATGTCATCAGGTTCATCTTGAAAGATTTGCAAAGCCAGGGATGACTCTTCTTGGATCAGATTCTCATACCCCTACTTCTGGTGGTATGGGGATGATAGCAATCGGTGCTGGGGGACTGGATGTTGCTTGTGCTATGGCTGGAGAGCCTTTTTATTTAAAGGTACCAAAAGTAATCGGTGTAAAATTAACAGGAAAACTCAATGATTGGGTTTCTGCTAAAGATATAATTTTATATTTATTAAAAATAAAGACAGTTAAGGGCGGGGTTGGAAGTATTATTGAATATTTTGGAGATGGTGTAAAATCTTTAAGTGTACCAGAAAGAGCAACTATCACAAATATGGGGGCAGAGTTAGGTGCAACGACTTCAATATTCCCTTCTGATGAGACTACTTTTGACTTTTTAAAAAGGCAAGGTAGAGAAAATCATTTTGTAAAGATAGAGGCTGATAATGATGCAGAATATGATGAAATAATAGAAATAGATCTTTCTCAAATAGTTCCTTATGCTGCAAAACCTCATTCCCCAGATGCAGTTGAAGAGGTTAATAAATTATCCGGCACAAAGATTGATCAGGTAGCGATAGGGAGTTGTACTAATTCGAGTTATAGAGATTTATGGTATGTTGGTAAAATATTGGAAGGAAAGGTTGTTAATAAGAATGTATCTTTAGTGATATCCCCTGGCTCAAGACAGGTTTTATCAATGATTTCAAGAGACGGTACTCTCACTAAATTAATAGACGCAGGTGCAAGAATTTTAGAAACAACATGTGGTCCTTGCATTGGAATGGGACAGGCTCCTAATTCTGGCGGTGTCTCATTAAGAACATTTAATAGAAATTTTGAAGGTAGAAGTGGAACAGAGGATGCAAAGGTATACCTTGTTAGTCCAGAAGTTGCTGCTATTTCTGCTATCATGGGATATATTGCTGATCCGAGAGAATATCTTGATAAAATGCCAGAATTTGTATTTCCCGAAGAATTTATTATTGATGATAGAATGATTATTCCACCGGCAATAAAACCAGAAGAGGTAACAATAAGAAGAGGTCCTGGTATTAAGCAATTACCAGAGCAATTACCAATGGAGAATACCATTGCTGTAAAGGTTATAATAAAAGTAGGCAATAACATTACAACAGATCATATTTTACCAGCAGGATCAAAGGTATTGCCATATAGATCTGATATTCCAAAGATAAGTGAGTTTACATTTAGTAGTATAAATCCAGATTTTTATAAAAAAGCAAAAGAGGCTAAAAAAGGGATAATAATTGGTGGAGAAAATTATGGTCAAGGATCTTCAAGAGAACATGCAGCACTGGCTCCAAGATACTTGGGAATTCAGGCTGTAATTGCAAAATCTTTTGCAAGAATTCATAAGGCTAATTTGATAAATTTTGGTATAATTCCTTTAACATTTGCAAACCCAGAGGATTATGATCTAATTAATGAAGGGGATATGATTACTATTTTAGATATAGTTGATGTGTTAAAAAATAATAAAGAGTTAAAAGCAATTGTTAATAATAGAGAGATAAAACTTAATTATGAATTATCAGAAAGAGATAGAGAAATTTTAATATCAGGTGGGACACTAAGTTATATTAAGAATAAAAATAAGAAGAGTTAGATTAAATGAAAAGAATACTTTATATTGTTTCTATTTTAATATTTTTAAATTCATGTTTGTTAACATCAAAAAATCCTCTTGGTAAAATTGAGGATGCTATAAGTGATGATAAATTAATCGGGTTATGGCAATTTAAGAATTTAAAAGAGAAAGAGAGCGGATATTTATTAATTTTTAGAAATAATGATAAATCTTATGAGTTAATAGTATTTGATAGTAAATTTAAAAGTGAAGAGATACTTTATTGTTATGCCTATATTTCTGAAATAGATAGAGAGAGATATTTTAATATAAAAATCTTACAGAGAGAGGGACATAGTCTAATTGAAAGAGGCGATGATTACATTTTTTCTCATTATAAAATTAAAAATGGTACTTTAATAATAAGTCTATTCAATGAAGATTTTATTAAAAAAGCAATACTGGAGAATAAACTTCAGGGAAGTGTGGATAATAAGTTTAATTCTATCTTGATTACTGATACAACAGAAAATATTATAAATTTAATAAAAAATTCCAGTTTAAATGATTTACTCGACAAAGAGAAAACATATCAATTAAAAAAGATAAAATAAGATATATCAAAAATAATATTTAAAAAATTTTAAGTAGAATCTACATTTTCTGATGGTGATATACCCATAATGGGTGTGATTTTATTTTTAGGCAAAAATTTTTAATTTTTTTCTTAAATTTTGTAA
>DAONLM010000249.1:0-3132 GCA_035406685.1 Spirochaetota bacterium | reverse complement strand
CTGATAGATTTTATTCTCTTTTCTAACAATATAATCTCTACTAATCTTTCTTTTAACTCCTTATAATTTGTCTCTTGCTTATCCCTAAAAGTTTAGCAGCTTTACCTTGTATTAATTGCTTAATTTTTACGATCTCTAAAATCTTACATCTTTTTAGATTTTTTCTCCATTTTTATCACCTCTGACATTTGCAACCCCTTATTTAAAGATTGCATATTATAATGTGATATTTCTATTTTTTTAAGAAGTGACATTTTAAAATAAATTCAACATTATAAAAATAAATTCAAACTTACAGCCATTACAATCATGCCTAAAATAAGGCCATATATTGCAAGATGTGGCTCGCCATATTCTCTTGCTGTTGGTAAAAGTTCATCAAGAGAGATAAATATCATTATTCCGGCCACCATTGCAAATAGAATGCCAAAAATAATTTCATTAAAAAAAGGTAGGAGTATTAAAAATCCGATTAAAGCTCCAATCGGTTCTGCTAAGCCGGATAAAAAAGAGTATAAAAAAGCCTTTTTTTTATTACCAGTAGCATAATAGATAGGTATAGAAACAGTTATTCCCTCTGGAATATTGTGAATTGCAATTGCTATTGCTATACTTATACCTACTGTTGGGTTCTTTAATGCACCTGCAAATGTCGCAAGTCCTTCTGGAAAATTATGAATAGTTATGGCAAAAGCAGAAAATAGCCCCATTCTTAATAATTTTTTATCTTTAAAATTAGCGATTTCTTCTATTTTTCTTATTTCATGAGGATTTTCAAATTTTGGGACTAGTTTGTCAATTATAGCAATTAAGAATATCCCACCAAAAAAAGATATAACAGTAACCCATGCTCCTAAAACCTCTCCCAATGCCTCACTGAATGCCCTTCTTGATTTTAAGAGTATTTCTACAAATGAAACATAAAGCATCACACCAGCAGAAAAACCGAGTGAAATCGAAAGAAATCTTGTGTTTGTCTTTTTAGTAAAAAAGGCTAATATACTTCCTATACCGGTTGAAAGTCCTGCAAATAGAGTTAAAAGAAAAGCAAATACAATGTTTAAAAAATTCATAGTTGTTTCTCCATTACTTTAATCGCTCTTTTTAGCAATAGGAAGAGTAAAATAAAAAGTACATCCTTTACCACCAATATTATTTTGAACCCATATATTACCATTGTGTTTATTTATTATCTGTTGTGCAATGTATAAGCCAAGCCCTGCTCCAGACTGATTCCTCTGATCTGTATTGAGTTTTTTAAACTTTTCAAATATTACTTTTTCTTTTCCATCTTCTATACCAGGTCCTGTATCAGAAATTCCTATTTTAACAAAATCATCTTCAACTCTTGCGATTATTTTTATCATCCCTTTTTCATTGACAAATTTAAATGCATTTGAAAGAAGATTTGAAATAACATGCTCTAATTTTTCTTTGTTTCCTTTTATTAAAGGCAATGGTGTTTGAACATCCCATACAAAATCGATCATCATCTCTTTTGCTTGAACTTCATATATAGAATAGAAATATTCGAGTATAGGAACTATATCAATTTCTGAAAATTCCATTTTTGAGAGATTTGCTTCCTGTTTTATTGTCTTCAAAAAATCATTTAGCATCTTTGTCAATCTATCTGATTCAGCAATTATTTTTTTCATAAATTCTTTTTTCTTTTCTATTGGAAAAGAGTCATACTGAATCACCATTGACGCATATCCCTGAATTACTGTGAGTGGATTTTTTAAATCATGGACAATAGAATAAAAAAGTTCTGTTTTTTGATTGTCATAATCTCTTAACTTATCTAAGGCAACCTGTAAATTCTTTGTTCTTTGAATTACCTTATTTTCAAGTTCCTTATTTATACTTTTAAGAAATTCATTATTCTTATAAAGAGATTCTGACATCTCATTAAATTTATTTGCTAAAAGACCAAGTTCATTTTTTGAGTCAAGTCTTATTTTATAATCGTATTTGCCATTGACAATAAATTCTGCCCCTTTTAATATTTTTTTTAAAGGCATAACAAGATTATGATTTAAGAGTAGAAAGAATATAACAGTTGTAAAAAACCACAGAAATAACATGAATAGAATAAGATATCTTATTTTATCCATTTTAAATCTATAAAGAGATGGATCCATTATAATAGCAATTTTATAATTTTTCATTTTCGGCATTAAATTAAAGTTAAAATAGTTAATATAAAAAGACTCTTTCTCTGAAAAATTACTCTTTGTTATTTTAAGGTTGTTTACAGTAGAAAATACAACAGAATTATCTTTTGAATTTATTACTAAAAAATCTATATTTGCAATAAAGGCACTTTTTATTATACTGCTATTCACTGTAAAACTAGAATATAAAAAGTATTTTTTTGGTTTTGTATCGAGAGGCACTATATTTTCAAATAGGATTGAATTATTTAAAAAATCAATTCTTTCAATTGGTGTCTCTGATGAGGATAATTCGTATTTTTCTTTATTGTTTGTATGGCCTGTTATTCTAAATAGATTTTCATCAAAAATAAAAAGTTCTTTTAAATTATGATCAAATTTTAATTTTTCAAGATAATTTGATAGATTTTCTATTTCTCTTTTTTTTATATATTCATATATCTGTCTATTTAAGGTAATATAGCTTGTGGTTGAGATTAGTTTCTCTTTTTTTTCATGTAATATCTTTTCAAATAATGTTAAACTATTTTCAGCAATCTTTTTATTTGTTGCTATCTCTTCATTTCTTATTACAATAAAAAAAATAGTCCAGATGAGAATAATAGGTATGTAAAAAAATATTATTGAATATATAACAATCTTTGATGCAATGCTTTTTTCCCTTTTCAATATTTTTCTCTATTTTACTCAAATTTTTTCTCAAAATATTTTATATAATTTTTTTTATTTTGTCAAAATATTAGTGCATAGTAGAACAATAAAGCAAAAATGCTTTACTTACTTTTTAATTTAATATTGATATGATATTTATTTTTAGATAGATTTTTTTTATTTTTTATTAAATTTTGTAAAGGATTTTCTTAAAAATTTTGTGATTAATCTTATAGAAAATATTTTTTGTAAGGAGGTTTTTATGAATAATATTCGTAAGATTTTAAAAAACTATAACTTTGAG
>DAONLM010000248.1:0-3155 GCA_035406685.1 Spirochaetota bacterium | reverse complement strand
AAAATTTTTAAGAAAATCCTTTACAAAATTTAAGAAAAAAAATTAAAAATTTTTGTCTAAAAATAAAATAGGTTTTTTTCAATTATAAAAACTCCTCCTATGTTTAATATGTAAACATCAGGAAAGATATAGGCATAAAAATGATCTTTAAGAATTTAAATTAATGAGATCTTAAATCAAGAATCTTAATTTTTAGCAAATAGTTAATTTAGAAATATAAAAATATTTATTAAAAAGTAAATTTTAAAAATGGAGATTTTATTTAAATTCATGTCTAAATGAATTATCAGCCATTATTCCATCTTCTTCTGCATTAAAAAGATTTGAATATTTGGAGTCTTTTGCAAGTTCTATTTCTTCTGGTATTCCTAAATAAATAGCCCCAAGAACATAGCCGGTCTCATCCATTATTGGTTTATAAACGGCAACATACCATTTATTTACAACAAAAGCCCTTCCAAAATACTCTTTACCGGATAACACTGTCTGGTAAACTTTACTATCTTTGGTAATTAATGTACCAATTGCTCTTGTATTATCAAAATTCCTTACAGTTGTTGCTACTCTTATTAAGGCATCCTCAATTGTTTGGAAGATAGTAACTGATGTATTCGTTTTCTTAGAAATACTATCCACTAAATCAATATTACCAGTAACTTTTAAATTGCCTATTCTTAATTCCTGAACAACATGATCTCCTATTTTTACTGTCTCGCCTGTTGGTAAAAATTGAGAGCCATATTCTGAAAGTATTTTATTTACTTCTATTAATTTTGCCTTTAATATCTCCTCAATATGAGATTGATTTTCTTTTATTTTATCTGTTCTAACATCAAATTGTCCTACAAATTTTTGAAGTTCAAGAGTCTGTTCTACAAAATCAGACATAGCAGCACTTACCTTTTCACTCTCAAGTAAATTAGCCTGAGCTATATCAGATATATTGTTTATTGCCTGTAAAATCTCCTGTGAGCTTAATTTCATTTTTTGAATCTCTTCTGATATTGTTTTAACAAGACCTGCAATTAATTCATTTGACATTGCTATATCTTTTAATATATTTGTAGTATCTTTTGAATACTTAACACCCTCTTTTATTATTTTATTGTTATTTGTGATTAATTCATGTATTCTATTTGCCGCATTTGTTGATTTTTCTGCTAACTTTCTTATTTCACCGGCAACTATGTTAAAACCCTTACCGGCTTCTCCAGCTCTTGCTGACTCTATGGAGGCATTTAAAGAAAGAAGATTTGTCTGCTCTGCAATTTCATTAATCATTCCGATAATATTTGTAATTTCTACAGAACTATTTTCTATTTTTGACATCTCTGCTTCCAGTCTTTCCATTGATTCCATACCTATTTTTGCCTTTTTTAATGCTTGTGAAGTATAACTGTTAGCCTTACCTGATTCTATCGAAATTGTTTCTACCATTTTATTCATGTTTTCAAAATTTCCAAGAGTTTGCTCTACTGTTACTGCTTGTATATTTGCAGAATCTTTAACAGCAAAAGAGGACTTAAAGAGAGTTCTTAAATTTTTTGTAAGAATAATTATTGCTACATATATCTTATGGTTCAAATTTTTTAATGTTTCTACCATGTTAGAAAATGAATTTATTAAATCACCTATTTCATCATCCCGTTTTATATTAAATTTAACGGTTAAATCTCCTTTTGTAATGGTTATTGATTTATTTATAACCTCATTTAAATGAGATAAAAGTTTTCTATTTAGATAAATATTACCTATAATTATGAATAATATAGTAGACATTGATATAACTGATATAAAGAGTATAAAAATTCTTGTTTTGTTATATGAAATTTTTATCTGAAATTGCTTTATTTTCTCTTCTAACTCATCAACATATAAACCTGTTCCAACAATCCAATTCCATTGCCTAAAATATTTTATATATGCAAGTTTTGGGAAGTTTTCGCTGGATAATTCATTATTCTCTAATGGTTTTTTCCATAAAAATTCAATATATCCCTCTTTTTTCTGCAAAGCTATTTCGAGTGATTTTTTAAAAAAATTTTCATTACTATTCTGAACAGTATTAAAATCTTCCCCTTCTGGAATACCCCCTTCAATAGAGTTAAAAACAGAATCCATTATTACCTGAGGTATTGGTTCTGTATTATCTGTAATCCAGAAATATCCATTGCCATTATCATACCTTATTTTTCTTAATATCTCTATTACCTCTTTTTTATATCTATTTTCTAAATTTAAAATTTCTAATGTTGAAGCATCATTTTGAATTAACTCTCTTTCTTTAATCTTAAATTCGCTATATTTTTTCTCAATAATAGCAAAAGAGATTTGCATCGCCTCATAGGTTATTTTTTTCTTATTTTCATAATAAGAATTTTTTAAATTTTGGATTTCTTCTTTATTTGTTTTTTCTATATTTAGTAACTGTAAAACAACTAAAACTATTTGAGATATAATAAAAAGAAAGATAAAAAGAGATAAAATTGGCCATCTTAAAGATTTTCTTTTTTTTATTTTCTCTTTTTTCTCTTCCTCTGTTTGTTTTTTTAATTTGTTATTTATTTTTTTATTCTTATTATTTTCTTTATTATCCTTTCTCTTTTCTTTTTTGTTCATTAATTACACTCTCATTTTTATTTTTTTATTAAGTATCGGAAATATAAAAAAATATTTTAAAAATTTTATCTTTAAAAAGAATCATGGGTGCGATTTTATTTTTAGACAGATAAAAAGATAGAATTATCCCATCGTTAATTTCGTTTGAGAAAAGATTGTAATAGTGTTATTTATTTTTCGAGTAGAATTTAAAATAAATTCAGTCAATAATAAGTTTCAAACCCTATTACTTGATAACAATCGTTGTAGATTGCTTTATAAAATGGGGTGGTATTGCCTTCGAAGTAGGACAATTCTCTACTCTTCCACCATCTCTTTATCTCTGTCAGTTTCAACCATAACCTCAATGTCACAAGACTGCATTTTTTCTCAAATTCAAGCATACCCATTTTCTCATATTCTTCAATAAATACCTGAAGAATAAATCTCAACAATTTTGCCATGCTGAAAAAATTCAAGTCAGCATGGATTTTCAAAAATGCCTCATATAATTATTAATTCCAAAAAAAATAAAAATAAATAGAAATAAAACTTAT
>DAONLM010000247.1:0-3196 GCA_035406685.1 Spirochaetota bacterium | reverse complement strand
TTAAAAATAGTGAATTTTTATTAATAGAGCATTTAATAATTATATTAAGATAATTTTTATATTATCCGGAGATCTCTCCAGCAATATACAAGGTATTTCTATTGAAATTATAACATTATTGAGTTATAGAAAATTCAACAGTACTCTCTTTTTTAATCTCTATGTTATTAAAGATCTCTTTGTCGAGTTCTATGCTTATCATTTCTGAAGGCTGAACATGTGGTTTATTAATTATTTTCAATGGATAGTTGTCTATATTTATTACTATTTTAACATTATTTTTATTTATAAGTGGTCTAAAATAAAATTTATTCTTTGAGTCTGGATTTAACCTTTGAGGGACAATATATCTTATATTTGCTCCTGCTTTTACTGTTATTTCTCTTTCTGGTCTAATATTATTCAAATAATCTACAACAAATTTACCTGTTCTTCTTGATTCTTCTGTAACATAATCAACAAGATCATGAACATGCACAACATTTCCACAGGCAAAAATACCATCGACATTTGTCATCATGGTAGAATCAACTGCAGGTCCGTTGTATTGAGGATTTATGATAACTCCGACCTTTTTTGATAATTCATTTTCTGGAATAAGCCCAACAGAGAGAAGTAAAGTATCACACTCAATAGAAAATGTATTTTGATAATCAAATTTTCCCTCTTTTAAAGGGGTGATATCCACCTTTTCAATTCTATCCTTACCATATATTTTTGAAATAGTATGACTCAAATATAATGGAATATTAAAATCATTAAGACATTGAACAATATTTCTTGTAAGCCCAGAAGGGTAACTCTGAATTTCAACAACACATTTAACAACACAGCCACAAAATGTAAGCCTTCTTGCCATTATTAATCCAATATCACCAGAGCCTAAAATAACCACATTTTTTCCAGGTATATACCCTTCTACATTAATTAACCTTTGAGCAAGACCTGCTGTAAATATACCTGAACATCTTGTACCAGGAATCCCTAAATTACCCCTGTTTCTTTCTCTACAACCCATTGCAAAAACAACAGTTCTTGTATTAAGTTTTACGACTCCATAGTCCTTTGAAAGACAAATTATAGTTTTGTAATGACTATCTACTCTAATATCAATTGCAGTTGTATTTAGAAAGAGTTTTATATTCTCATTTTTAAGTCTGGTAAAGAATCTTTCAGCGTACTCAGGACCTGTTAACTCCTCTTTAAATTCATGAACTCCAAAGCCATTGTGAATGCATTGTAATAGAATTCCGCCTGCTCTTTCTTCTCTATCAATAATAGCCACAGAATGGTTTGAATTTGCAACTTCAATGGCACATGCCATCCCAGCAGCACCAGCACCTATCACAACACAATCAAATGATAATTCTAACATATAAGACCTTTAGATAACAAAAATTCCATTATCTATAATAGTATGCTTTTTATTAGATCTATCTATGCCAAAAACAGTCATATCCTCTGATCCAATCATAAAATCCGTATGAACTAACGAGACATTGCAACCAGCATTGAGTAGATCTTCCTTATTTTTTAAAATAGAACCATTAGAGAGACAAGATGGATAGCCATTGCCAAGAGCAATATGACTTGCTGCATTTTCATCGTATAATATAGTATTGAATATAACACCGCTCTTATAAATAGGAGAATTTTTATCTACCAGAGCAACTTCACCAAGATACTTAGAATTACTATCTGTATTGATAAACTTCTCAAGAGTCTCTGTATCATTATCAGAACCAAAATTTACAACCTCGCCATTCTTAAATTCAAACCATACACCATTAATCACTCTTTCCATTATCTTAACAGGTCTTGAACATTTTACCTTACCTTCTGTCATCCTATAATCTGGTACTGTAAAAATCTCTTCTGTTGGTATATTTGCTATAAAATATCTACCATCTGGAGTAGCATGAGGTCCTCCGCACCAGATAGATGTTTCTGTAAGATATATATTTAACTCACAATTCTTTGATCTAAACTCAAGTTTTTTAAGATTAAGTTTATTTAAAGTCTCTGCTCTGTTAATAAGAATCTTCCCATGCTCATCCCATGCTTTTAGAGGCTCCTCTTTATCAAGTCTTAAAATAGGCTTTAGAATATTCCATAAATTATCAACATTGCCATTAACACTCTTTTTTGCCCAATTTTCATTTGGGCTACATATAACACACCAGGAATGTTTATGTTTACCATACTCTTCTAACAATCTTCTTCTTGCAAATCTCTCTGTTTTTGTAACCTTATCCAATAGATCTGTTGGTACCTCTTTTAATACATCCTGTTCAGAAGTGTTGTCAATCCTTATGTTTGCCCAATCATCTGCTAGCTGCTCAAGATATCTATTTGTTAAAAAGTACGGTAGATAATCAAGATATTCAGAAGAATAGAGAACTCTATATTTTGTAAGATCATTGCTTAATACATTAATATTAACATATTTAGCACCATTCTTATATGCTGTTTCAGCAAGTATTAGAGAAAAATCATAATCATCCTTTGATGTTTCTATATTAAGGCATTGTCCTTTATATAGATTGATTCCCTTTTTTATTACTATTTCTGCATATTTTTCTAATTCTTTTTTCATGTCGATATCTATATTTAAAAAATAAAAAAAAGTCAATATATTTTTTAATAATTTTCAACTTTACCTTTGGTATGAGGTTTATAAGGTAATTTTTATATTCATAAAGTTTTTATTTAATTTCTTTTCTTTAATATTTAGGACTTTCAAAATTATTTTTATATTTTGACACTGTTTTTCTGTCAATTCCTAAATATTCTGCTATTACTGTATATGTCATGCCTTGTTTTAATGCTTTAATCATAACCCACTCCTTTTTGTCTATCATATTTTTATACCTTATTTAAAATATGAGGAAATTTTATTTTAAAAAATGGGTATTTTTCAATTAAAATTTTTGTCAATTATAATATTATAAAGGACATAGTGATTGGGATGAAGTATAGTTTAATAATATTAAAGTTATTTTTAAGGATAACGAAAATTAAAAAATTGGATAAAAGGAGAGAATTATCCTACTTTTCAAGTAAAACCACCCCATTTTACAAGGCAATCTACAACGATTGCTATCGGGTAGTGGGATTTGAGGAGTGCAATTTTATTTTTAGGCAATTTTTTTTATTTTTTTTATAAAACTTGTAAAGGATTTTCTTAAAAATTTTG
>DAONLM010000246.1:0-3254 GCA_035406685.1 Spirochaetota bacterium | reverse complement strand
ATAATCAATAAAAAAATTACAATAGTAGAATAAGTTGTAGGTACCATTAAAGAATCAAAAATCGATATAACTATCGATGTTTAAAGAAGATATGAATTTTATTATGATAAAGTTGGGTTAGAACACTACCCCATTAAAGTGGGGCAATTCTCTACTCTTATTCAGTTTAAGTTCCATATATTGGGGTTAAAACTTTTTGTTATTATTCATTTTAGAGCACTCCTTCTGAGTTTAAGTCCCATATGGTGGGTAGTAAAAATTATTTATTCACCACAGAATATACAAATATAAACGAAAAGAAAAAAACACTGATCTTGCTGTGTTAAATTTTAAAGCCTGTATTATGAGATTATCTATCGATAATATAAGATAGTTAAATTATCATGAACATTCTTTACCAATCCATATTGGGGATTCATTTATATTGTATTTAGAAAAAATATGAGAATTGTCGTATTTATTCTTTAATAACGACTATCTGAAAAAAATAGAAAAAAAACGTGCTCTTATCTTAAATATCTAAACCAGGTATAAAAAGAATCAACTATATGACTCCCTATTAGTTGTCCATATCTTGAAAATCTACTCATCGCATCAGAAACAGTTCTTTGAGCATCAACAATCTCCTTTGATACTACAAGATCAAACTCATCAGCAAGTCCAACAACTAATGCTAATTCTTCTATTTTATTCCCTTTTAATCCCTGAGGAAAACCACTGCCGTTCAATCTCTCTTGATGTTGATAGATTATTTCGACCGATTTATTCCTTATTTCACTACCAAGAGAAGTTGCTATTTTCTTACCCTCTTCTGGATATGTCCTATATATCTTTTTTTCCTCATCAGTATATTCTATTCTTCTTTTTTCAACAAGAGACTTTGGAAGATTTAAAAAACCAACATCATGAAGTAAAGCACCAGTAAGAAGTTCTTCTAATCTTAATCCATTATGCTGTTTCTTCTTTTCTTGAATTCCCATTTCAATTACCGTTGAAATTATAGCCACATTAATACTATGAACAAACAGCTTTTTTGAAAACTGATAGATATCAAGCATTTTTTGGGCTAAATGTGGAGATGCGTTTATAATACCATTAAATAATTTTTCTACCTCTTTTCTTTTATTAAAATCAAGGTGATGTTGTTCACTCGGTTTAAATAATGATGAAGTCTTGAGAATTTTAATACAATTTTCGATTATTGCTGCTCTTATCTTGTCGTCAGTATTATGTTCTACTGTTGGGACAACCTCTATTGGCCCAAAAACCTTACCTTCTAATCTTAATATATCTTTCTCTGTTAAAATTTTTTCTACATTAAATAAAATTTGATTATTGTAATAAAAGGGTTTAAATAGCCTGAATTTAGCCCCATTTTTAATTAATTGCTCTAATTCTCTCAAAGTATATTTTTCAACAGCAGCCATAAATCCCCCTTTTTATCTTTTAAAATATCAATTTTAAATTTAAGAACAAAATTTAGCCACTCTATCCCCAACCTCTGTTGTTGACATACCCATTTTACCAGCATTCATTGATTTCATCTGTTTTACTACCTCTTTAACCCCATTCTCAATCTCATTAGCAATTTCTGTCTCTCCTAAAAAGTCCATCATCATACTACCAGCAAGAATTGCTGCAATAGGATTAATTACATTTTGGCCTTTATATTTAGGTGCAGAACCTCCTATTGGCTCAAACATACTTACCCCATCTGGATTAATGTTTCCACCAGCAGAGACACCCATACCTCCCTGAATCATTGCTCCTAAATCTGTTATTATATCACCAAAAAGATTTTCTGTAACTATAACATCAAACCACTCTGGATTCTTTACAAACCACATATTTGCGGCATCAATGTGAGCATATTCTCTTTTTATTTCTTTATAAGACTTTTCTCCCATCTCTTCAAATGCTCTATACCATAAATCTCCGCAGTATGTTAAAACATTTCTCTTATGAATAAGATGAATAGGTTTTTCTTCATATTTTTTGTTTAATTTATTTCTCTTTCTTTTTAATTCAAAAGCATACTTTAAACATCTATCTACTGTAAATCTATCATATATCATTGTCTGACTTGCTATCTCATAAGCGGTATTTTCTCTTGTGACTCCACCATGTCCGGTATAAATACCACCAGTATTCTCTCTTATTACTACAAAATCAATATCATCTGGTCCTTTATCCTTTATTGGGGTCTCAACACCTTCAAATAGTTTTACTGGTCTTAAATTTATATATTGATCCAGTTCAAATCTAATTTTTAATAATATCCCTTTTTCGAGTATGCCTGGTTTTACATCTGGATGACCTATTGCTCCAAGATATATTGCATCCGCTTTTCTTAATTCTTCTAAGACAGAATCTGGCAATATCTCTCCAGTTTTTAGATATCTGTCACCCCCTATATCATAATTAATAAACTCTACTTTTTTATTATGTCTGGCACAACTGGCTTTAATTACTTTTATCCCTTCTGATATTACTTCCGGACCTGTGCCATCACCACCTATTACGGCTATTCTATACATATTAAATCCTTTTTTTAAAAAGCATTATTGATTTTTTTCCCTCTTACTGAGGCTTAATTTATTCTTATTCTATATTATTATTTTAGAAAAATCAAGATTATTTTTAAAAAAAAATTATAGAAAAAAGTTTTTAATATAGTAAATAGTAATTTTTATTATATCAAAAATTCCAGTAATAGATGCAATCTATCAAGAAATTCAAAATTTTTATTCTTAAAATAAAAAAGCCCACAGAAAATATAATTTTTTAGATCTTCATTTATGTTATTTTTCTTTAAATTATAAAGGGACAGACCTATAATTTTTTTATAATTTTAAAAATAGGGACAGACCTACCATTTCATTATATAAAAATTAATTTTCATATAGATGCAGAATAATTTACAAATTAAAATTTTGTATTAGATTTTATTTTTAGGCAAAATTTTTTTTAATTTTTTTTCTAAAATTTGTAAAGGATTTTCTTAAAAATTTTGTGATTAATATATAGAAATATTTTTTTAGAAACAAGGAGGATTTTTATGAATAATATTCGTAAGATTTTAAAAAACTATAATTTTGAGCATGAGTTACACATAGTCATTAACTCTGCTATGAAGAAAAGGCTTGCAGATATTGCAAAAAAATTCAACATATCTCTTTCTGGACTTATTGTGTATATTTTGCAACTCTATACCAATAGAGTAAAAAAGATATATTGTTTCGGTCCAGAAGACG
>DAONLM010000245.1:0-3263 GCA_035406685.1 Spirochaetota bacterium | reverse complement strand
ATATCTTGCAACTCTATACTAATAGAGTAAAAAAGATATATTGTTTCGGTCCAGAGGATGGGAATAAATACGAAAGAATAGATGGGGATAGTAGGATTCATCTGTATCTGTCAAAACAGGATTATAGGTTTTTAAAGAAGATCCATGCTGATTTGAATTTTTTCAGCATGGGGGCTTTACTGAGGAGAATTATCCTACTTTTTTTGGAAGAGTATGATAAACTTGGCATTACAGGGGTTGAGATGAAGTGTAGTATAGTAACATTAAGGTTATTCTTGAGACTAACAAAGATAAAGAAGTGGAATAAGAGCAGAGAATTATCCCACTTTGAAGGTAACACTACGCCATTCTACAAGGCAATCTACAACGATTGTTATCAGGTAATAGGTTTTGAGACTTATTATTGAAAAAATTTATTTTAAATTCTACCAAAAAATAAATAAGACTATTAAAATCATTTCTCAAACAAAATTATCCCTTAGGATAATTCTATTTTTTTATCTGCCTAAAAAAAATCGCACCCTCTAAAATAACTTTTTTAAAAAAATCTTGCATAAAATTAATGATTATACTAAAATAGTCAAAAGAAAATAATCTATTTTCATTTTGAGAAATAATATAGTATCTTCAGGATTTTGAAATGAAAAAAGTAGCAATTATCGGATTGGAGAAAAAAAAAGAAATTTTTGATTTTATCTCTAATTTTAAAAAATACAATATAGATTTTGATGCATTTATAAGAACAGAAAAAGATTTTGAACTTTATGATAAACTTAATGATAAAAATATAGATATTACTCAATATATGTGTGCTCTATCTCTTGGAGGCGATGGGACTTTTTTACATACATCTAGAATTTTTGCAGGTACAGATATCCCCATAATGGGAATAAATTTAGGAAGATTTGGATTTAATACCACTATTGAAATAAAAGATTTTGATATAATATTTAAAAATTTTTTAGAGAATAAAGTAGAATATGAATATAAGAAACTTCTTGATGTAGAAATAGAAAAAGAGAAAGAGATATATTCTGTTTTGAACGAAGGGGTTATCTCTCATACTGGAATATCAAGAATGATTAGATTAAAAGTGGAGGTTGAGGGGCAGTCAGTTTGTGATTTTAGAGGAGATGGGCTTATAATAAGTTCTCCAACTGGCTCAACGGCTTACAATTTAAGTGCTGGAGGTCCTATTCTGCACCCATCAGTCGATGCTTATGTGATATGCCCCATTTGTCCTCATACACTTGCAATAAGGCCATATATTATGCCATTTTCAGAAAATATTCATATTACAGTGGAAGAATCCACGGCTCAACCTCAAATTACACTTGATGGTCAGAAAATAATTATTTTAAATATAGGCCAAAAAATAGTCTTCAAAAAATCAAAAAAATCTGTTAAAGTGGTAAAAGGTTTTAAAAATTTCTCTGAAATATTAAAAAATAAATTAGGCTGGATTGTATAAGTTGAGGGGAGTATGTTAACATATTTAAGTATAAAAAATTTTGCATTGATTGAGAATTGTGAAATAGAATTTGGCAAAGGACTAAATATTATTACTGGCGAGACTGGCGCTGGTAAATCAATCGTTATTCTGGCATTAAGCATTTTACTCGGTGGAAGAGCAACAGTTGAAAATATAAGAACAGGTATGGAAGAAGCCGTAATAAATGGGACAATTGATATTTCAAAGAGTGAAGAGGTAAAAAAATTTTTAGATTCAATCGGAATTCCCTATGAAAATGATGAAATTTTAATAAGAAGGGTATTAACTTCTTCTGGTAAATCAAGATCTTTTATAAATGGCACACCTGTTATGAGTAAAGAATTGGAGACCATATCTTCTATACTCTTTGATTTTCATGGTCAGCATGAGGGGATATCTTTATTAAAAAAACAGACTCACCTTGGATATCTGGATAGATATGCAAATTTAGAGAATGATTTAAAAGAGATAAAAGATATATACACACAATTAAAAGATATAGAAGAGTCATTAAGATCCTTAGAAATAAATGAAAAAGATAAAGAAAAAAAGATAGAACTTCTTACTTATGAAATAGAAGAGATTGAAAGTGCTAACATAAAGGATAGAGAGGATATAGAGTTGCTGGAGAAGATTAAAATCGCAGAAAATATAGAAAAGATAATCAATAATTGCGAAGAATTTAGAAATTTATTCAAAGGTGAGAATGGGATTTTAAATAAGCTAAGAATAGCCAAAAATTTAAGTAGTCAACTTTCTGAAATGGACAATAGTCTTAATCAGAAATCAGAAGAGATAGCAGACATATATTATCGAATAGAGGATATTGTTGAAGAATTTAATAATATTTCCAGAAAATATCAATATGAACCAGATCAATTGGATAAACTCAACGAAAGGCATGTTTTAATAGAGAAATTAAAGAGGAAATATGGTGGTTCAATTGAGAGTATAAAAAAATATTTGATAGATGCTAAAAAAGAGTTAAATTTGATAAATTTTTCTTCTGAGAAAAAAGAGGAACTTTTAAAAAAATTAAAAGAGACAAAAGAACGTTATATTAAAAAAGCAATGGATATCTCAAAAAATAGAAAAGAGGCTGCCTTAATTCTTGAAAATAAGGTAAAAGAGGTGTTGATTAAATTGGGTATGGAAAAGGTTGACTTTAAAATAAATTTTACAATTGAAGAAAATGAAAATGGAATTGAATGCCAGAATAAAAAAATTAGATTTTTTGAAAATGGAATTGATATTGTGGAATTTCTTATAAGCCCGAATAAAGGTGAACCATTAAAGAGTCTAATCAAAATAGCATCTGGGGGTGAATTAAGTAGGATAATTCTTGCTCTTAAGTCTGTTTTATGTAAATCTGATACAGTTGAAACAATGATATTTGATGAGATAGATGTTGGTATTGGTGGCAAGGTTGCGATTTCTGTTAGTAAAGAATTAAAAAATATTTCTCAATTTAAACAGATAATATGTATAACCCATCTTGCCCAAATAGCAGCAAATAGTGATAATCACTTTTTTATAAATAAAAAAGTTGTTAATGAAAGAACTGTAACCTCTATTGTAAAACTGGATGATGAGTCAAAAATAAAAGAGATAGCAAGAATGCTTTCTGGTAATGTTACGGATTTAAGTCAACTTCACGCAAAAGAGTTAATTAATTCTTTAAATAATAATTAGTCTTTATTTATAGAAAAAAGTTTTTAAATAGTAATTTTCATTTCATATCAAAAATTCCAGTAATAGAGGTAATCTATCA
>DAONLM010000244.1:0-3287 GCA_035406685.1 Spirochaetota bacterium | reverse complement strand
TCAGCATGGCAAAATTGATTAGAGCAATTCTTGAAGTTTTCATTGAGGAATATGAAAGAATGGGGATGATTGGATTTGAGAAAAAATGTGGTATAGTAACATTGAGGTTATTCTTAAAAATAACAAAAATTAAAAGATGGTGGAAGAGCAGAGAATTGTCCCACTTCCACGGTAATACTACGCCATTTTACAAGGCTATATATAACAGTTGCTATCAAGTAATAGGCTTTGAGACCTATTATTGATAAAATTTATTAAACATTTTATTAAAAAATAAATAAGATTATTATAATTTTCTCTTAAAAAAAATTTAAGATTAGAATAACTCTATCATTTTAATTGCTCGAAAAATAAAAATAGCAACTTTTTTGACTTTTTTAAAATTTTATTTAATAAAATTATTAAGGTAAAAAAAAAATTTTTATTTCCGATATATAATTAAAATAGTAAAAAGGAGTTCTTATGATAAGAGGTATATATACATCTGCTTCTGGGATGGCTGCAATGCAAGCCAAATTAGATATTATTTCTCATAATATTGCAAATGTAGATTTAACTGGATTTAAAAGAGATGTGGTTGTAATGAAGGCTTTCCCAGACATTCAGATAAGAAGAGGTGAAGATGATGGTCTTGTTTCTCTTCCTGTTGGGAGTTATGATACAATGCCTTTTGTTGGAAAACTTGGCACAGGAGTAGAAGTAAATGAGTCTTACACTATTTATGAACAGGGAAGTATTAAAGAGACTGGCAATGAGTTTGATTTTGCATTGGATGGAAAAGGATTTATTGCTGTTGAGACAGAAAAAGGAGAAAGATATACAAGAAATGGTTCTTTTACCATTGATAAAGATGGCTATCTTGTTACTAAGGATGGCTTAAAAGTATTGAATGAAGATGGTGGATATATTAAGATAAAAAAGAATAATTTTATTGTGGATAAAGAGGGAAATATATATCAAAATAACGAATTTGCAGAAGATGAAAAAAGGCTTGTTCAAAAAGAAGAAAATGAATGGAGAGAGACAGAACGAATTGGAAGATTAAAAATAGTAAGATTTCCAAGAGAAAGAGAACTAAGAAGAGAGGGGAATTCTTTTTATTATGAAGATCAATTCACAGGACCAGCGTATATTGCCGAGGGTTCAGAAAGGCCCAAAGTTTTACAGGGTTTTTTAGAAGCAGCAAATGTCAATCCAGTAATAGAAATGACTCAGATGATCGAAGTTCATAGAGCCTATGAGGCAAATCAAAAATCTATTCAATCCCATGATCAATTATTGGGTAAAATCATTAATGAAGTTGGTGTCATTAGATAATAGGATTATGTATGATAATAGAATATAGTTCAATGTGTCTTAATGAGTATAACTATAAGTCTAAAATTTTAGAAGCAAAAAATTTTGTAGAAAGAAATGGATTTGAATTTGGAATTCAATTGCATAATTCTATCAATAAAGAACTTTTTGATAAATTGTTTGAATTTAAAAATGAAATAAAATTTTCCATACATTCTCCTATTTTTTCTAAGTATTTTATAAATCTTGCCAGCAATGATTATGATTTTTATACAGAAATTATAAAAAATAGTATAAAATATCTTGATATATTTAATACTAAAATTCTATTTTTTCATGGCTTTTTTATGACAGAAAGCCCGATTTTACATGATATGAAAAATTATAGAAAGACAATGAGCAATTCAGTAGATAAAAAATATTGTTTAAATGATTCTTTTATTATGAATCCCGCCTATTTTCAGACAGAAGAATATATTAATTATAAGTCTACTTTTATAAAAAACTATAATAGATTAAAAAATGACTTTTGCAATTATATAGTTACTCTTGAAAATGACTTTGTTGGAATAGGAAGTGGTTTACAAAGATGGCAGGAAATAATAGAGTTGATAGATAATTTATGGTTTGATCTGGGACATTTCTGGTGTGCCTCTCTTGTGCATGATTTTGATTTTTATGAAAAAAGTTTTGAGATAATAGAGAAAAAAAATATAGTTGGTGTTCATATAAATCATAATATTATGACAAAGAGAGATAAAAAAGAAGAGATAAAAGATTCTCATTCACATCTATATGAAAGATCATCTCAAAATTTAAAACCAATTATTAGGAAGTTATTTGAAAAAGAGATCTCTATTTTTACCCTTGAAATTTTAGATGGTGATCTGGAAGATATCAAAATTTTACTCGACTGGCTAAACTAATTTTTTTCTCTTATTTTGTTTTTCTTATTTAATGGAATTGTAGCGTAATTTTATCTTTATACAAAATGAGAGACTTATTGGTTTATTATAATGTTATAATGGACAAAATATTCTCTATATAAAATAAAAAAGACTCCGCCTAAGCGAAGTCATAGGTTAAAAAACCTTCGGCATTTAGCCTTATTGCGGTAAGATCTTAGTATAAATATAAAAAATTTTTATAAAAAGGTCAAGAAAAAAAATAAAAAAATATTATAATATTAAAATAAATTAAATTTTTTACTTGAAAAAAAAAATAAATTATATATAATAAAATTATAAAAAATTAATGAGGTGGATTATGAGCAAAATATTAGGGCTTGATTTAGGGACAAACTCAATAGGATGGGCAATAATAGAAGAAGGAAATGACGAAAAATTAATAGATAAAGGGTGCATTATTTTCCCTGAAGGGGTAAAAGAAGAACAGGGTAAAGAGATATCAAGAGCAGCAGAAAGAACGAGTTTTAGACTAGCAAGAAGGCAGAAATTTAGAAGAAAGTTAAGAAAGTATAATACACTTAAAGTTTTAATAGAATATAATATGTGCCCACTATCTATGGATGAACTTGAAAAATGGAGAAAGGAAAAAGAATATCCTAAAAATAAAGATTTTCTTGAATGGCTAAAAACAGATGAAAAAAATGGGATATCCCCATATTATTACAGAGCAATGGCAGTAGAAAAAAAGTTAGCACCAACAGAGGTTGGAAGAGCACTTTATCATATTACACAGAGAAGAGGTTATAAAAGTAACAGGCTTGAAAGCACAGATGAGAATCAAAAAGGGGTTGTAAATACCAGTATTAATGAGATTACAAATTCAAAAGGGGATAAGACACTGGGACAATATTTTTATGATTTATATAAAAAAGGTGAAAAGATTAGAAAAAAATATACATCAAGAGAACAACATTATTTAGAAGAATTTAAAAAAATATGTGAGGTTCAAGGTTTTAGTGAAGAACTAACAAAAAAATTAGAAAAAGCAATATTTTTTCAAAGGCCATTAAAATCACAAAAAGG
>DAONLM010000243.1:0-3316 GCA_035406685.1 Spirochaetota bacterium | reverse complement strand
AAGTCTTCAAAAAGTTTTTGCTTATTATTATTCATAATTTCTAACCTCCTTTTAAAAAAATTATTATTTTTATCGTTAAATATTTAAAAAAATATCTCCTTTTATCAGACACAAAACTTAGAACACTACCGAAAATTATATTACAAAAGAAAAATTCGAACTAATTGGGGCATCAAGAATGGCAAAAGGTGTTGGGGGTGATTTTTATAGTATAAAAAATATTGAAAATAAGAAATGGCTTATGGGGATATGTGATGTATGTGGGAAAGGAATTTCTGCATCTTTGATTTCTGCAATAGTGGGTGGTATGTTTGATATATATGATTTTAATAATAAATCGATTGAAGAATTTATTTCTCTATTGAATAAATATATATACAACACTTTTAAACTCGAAAAATATTTAACCGGACTTTTTATCGAATTTGAAGAAGATAGTGGTAAAATAAGAATATTTGATATGGGGCATAGTCTTGGTGCCTCAAATTTATATCTTGTAAGAGAAAATAATATTATATCAGAAATTACTAAAAATTATAATCTTGCAATAGGTCTTGTTCCTGATATAACAACAAATAGCGATCTGATTGAACTTAAAAAAAATGATCTATTCATTGCGATTACAGATGGAGTCACTGATCAAAGAAATTCAATAGAGATGGAATATGGGATAAAAAAATTTTTAAAAATTATAACTAAAAATCTCAATAATGATTTAAAAATAGTAAAAGAGAGTATTTTTAATGATATAGATATATTTAGAGGAAACAGCCCTCAACAGGATGATATCACTTTTTTGTTGTTAAAATATAAAGGCAAATCCTAATTAATATCTGGTAAACTAAATTAAGACAATATTTACACAGAATAATATAATTATAATAATACAGATATCCCCTTTACTTAAAGAGGATATCTTTATAAGATATCACTATTTAAAATAATTCTTAGAACATTTCTTCAATCTGCTTCTTTAATATTTTAACTGCTTCTTGTATAGAAAAAATTTCAATAAAAGTATCTTCTTTTCTTAGTAATCCTAACTCCTTTATTTTTCTCATGGCATCATCGACTTCAAAATCAATTTTTTTACCAAAATTGTTAATAAAAAAATTTTCTATTTTTTTATCCAATTCCTCAATGGTTAATTTCTCTTTACTAAAATAAAGAAAATAATAAGCAAGAACTATTTCTTTGCATTCTTCCTCTATGGCATTATTTATAAGATAGTGATAAACTCCACTATTATTATCAAGATTTTGAAAATACAAATTTGAAGTAAGACTTCTTAAATATTTTTCAACCGTGGATTGATAACCAGAAAAAGAATGCAATGCAAGTCCAAAGAAACCACCAACAATTCCCCAGAATCCGAGTTGACTCCACCAGGTTCCACTACTTCCCTGTTTTATAATATAATCCACTACTTTATATATTGTGGTTGAAATACCGGCAATTAATGGTAAAATTATAAGCATCTTATCAAGAGGTTTAATCATTATTTTGGTATTAGGAAAAAGCATTTCAAGATCAACAGCAGGAACATTCTTAAATAATTTTATATATACTTTATCATAACTTAAATTATCTTTTCTTGTTTTCTTTTGAGGTTTTAATTTAAAAATAAAAACAACACGGCTATAAACATTAAAATCATACTCTTTTTCCATAAAGAAGAATTTCTTTTTTCTTGAATCTTTAAATTCCCCTTTATAAAAAAGAATACACTCATCAAATTCTTCTAAATTTACTTTTAAATCTATTCCCCACGGCGATGATTTATTAAAAGCCTCAATAATTTTATCTTTAGTTATTTCTATATAATTTCCTGCTTTTAATAGATCTTTTATTTTATTTACTACATTTTTTATATCTTCATTCTTTTTTACTTCGTTAATATTTCCTAGTAGTTGAATATTAAGATCCGGATCAATATAAAGATAACTCTCTTTGATCTCTTCCAATTTTTTTGAGAATTTATTATCATAAATAAACTCTATCAAATTATAAAATTTTTCAAACTCTTCTCTATTTTTTTTATCTTCTATTTTCTCTTTTAAAAATAGAAACAATTCTCTTTTATCAAAAGGTATAAAATTTTCTAATTTTATCTCATCCATATTACCACCTAATTTTAAAGTTTTAAATAATTATAACAATTTATTTGATTTATTAAAATTATTTCCTGCAAAAACTCCAAATAAAAATAATCAATATCCTTTTTTAAAATCTATTAAGCCATGAGGTTTTTTATTATTTAAAAAATCTTCCATTTCAATAAAAGCCTCTTTTGTTCTGTTTGTTAAAGATTCTTTAGTATATGCTCCCATATGGGGTGATAAATAGAAATATTTTTGTAGATCAAGGGGGATATCCCCTTTAAAAGGTTCATCTTCAAAAACATCCACTATTATCTTTCTTATTTTTCCTTTTTTTGCTATCTTAATGAGTGAGTCTATTCTTACTATTTTACCTCTTGCTGTATTTATAAAGATGGAATTTTCTTTCATTTTATCTAAAAAATCATCGGTTATAAAATACAATGTCTCTTCTGTCAGGGGTGTATGAATAGTTACAATATCTGACAATTCTGGTATAACATCCATTCTATCAACCCATTGATCTATTTTTTTTATTTTTTTTTCTTCAACAGAAAGATATGGATCATACCCTATTGTTGTCATTTTAAAAACCTTTGCGACCTCAGCTACAAAAGAGCCAATTCTACCCACGCCTATTATACCAATAGTTTTATTTTTTAATTCTATTCCAAGTTCGATATTCTCTCTAAATTTTTTATTTAAAGTATTAATATTAGCAAAGTCTAATTCTCTATATGTTCTTATAATCTGGCCAAATATCAATTCTACAACACTGGAGATATTAGAATTTGGAGTATTGCAGACAAGGATATCTTTTTTTTCGCACTCTTTTAGATCAATATGATCTATTCCTATGCCCATTCTTATTATTAATTTAAGATTATTGGCAAGATCAAGAAGATCTTTTTTTATACTTAGGCGGGTTGAAATTATTAATATATATACATCATTTATACAACTCTTTAATGCTTCATAATTGATAGAAGGTGAGTATATTATATCGAATTTTTTAGAATATTCATTTAAAATTGTTTCATCAACAAAATCAGTAATAAAAATTTTTTTAGACATATTTTTAGTTTATGTTTTAAATTAAATTTTTTATACTAAAAATTTTTAAGTTTGTCAAAAATATCTCAATGATTTTTCTTTAAAGTGATTAATATTATTTTTAGTCAGATAAAATGATAGAGTTATCCTAATGTTAATTTTTT
>DAONLM010000242.1:0-3341 GCA_035406685.1 Spirochaetota bacterium | reverse complement strand
TAAGATTTTTTTAAAAATAGATTAAACAATATTTTTTTTAATACTTTCTTCTAAAAAATTACAAACCTCATATGCTATACTATTCTTATCTTTAAATCCAATTTTTATATTATTGCCATTCTTATCAAGAACAATAACTTCGGCATTATCTCCACCCATGGCTGATTTTTCACCGGTTATTTTATTTGCTATTATAAAATCCATCCCCTTTTTAGCCATCTTATCTTTTGCGTTTTCGATTAAATTTTCACTTTCAGCAGCAAATCCTATATAAATAGCATTTCTTCTCTTTTGCAAACTTGCAATAATGTCAATATTTTTCTTTAATTTTAATATCAATTCGTCATTATCTTCTTTTTTTATTTTCGAATCACTATATTCTACATAATAATCGCTAACAGCAGCACACATAACATAGATATCCATATTATCTTTATATTGTAACACCTCTTCATACATCTCTTTTGCAGATCTTACTCTTTTTATCGTTACAAAAGGAAAAGTTTTTTCGAATTCTTTAATGAGAGAATCTTTGGTATTTGCGGCAATTATTGTAACATTTGCCCCTCTTTTTATGAATTCGAAAGCAAAACTAAATCCCATCTTGCCAGAAGATCTATTAGTTATGCATCTAACTGGATCTATATCCTCTATTGTCCCACCTAAGGTTATTAAGACATTTTTATTAGTAAAGTAAGAATTTTTAAATGCAAGAGTCTTAATTATATAACCATAAATTTTTTCTATTTCTGGAAATCTACCAATTCCTTCACTACCACAGGCAAGAATTCCTTTTTCTGGCTCTACTATAATAAAACCATATTTTTTTAGTCTCTGAAGATTATCCTGAGTAATAGGATTTAAAAACATCTCTGTATTCATTGCTGGAACAACTATTTTTGGGCATTTTACAGATAATAATAAAGTAGAAACCATATCATCTACTATTCCATTAGCAGCCTTTGCTATAATATTTGCAGTGGCTGGTGCAACAATAACAAGATCAGCAAGTTCAGAAAGTGATATATGAGGGATAAAATCACTTTTATCAAACATTTTTATGGTAACTTTATTTCTCGTTATTGTCTTAAATGTAAGAGGATTAACAAAATGAGTGGCATTTTTTGTCATAACAGTATAAACATTTGCCGCTCTTTTTTTTAAAAAAGAGGCAAGATTAACAGCTTTATATACGGCTATGCCACCAGTTACGCAGAGTATAATATTTTTATTTTTAATAATATCACCAGCTTCCACTCGCACCTCCACCGCCAAAACTACCGCCACCGCCAGAATAACTACTCCCTGAATATGAAGAGCTACTACCAGAATACCCACTATAAGATGAACTACTTCCGCTGCCACCATAAGTTGAGCCAGAAGAAGGGGTAATGAACGCTAGTATTATAAAACCAACTACAAAACCAATAATAGCCAATCCACCTAAGGCTGGGAAACTAAATCCGTCTATTTTAAATATAAAAGAAAAGAATAATATTATTAAAATTTCTATTATTAAATTAATAAGTGGAAATATATAATGAATCTTATTAGTGATAAAAAGATCAAAAAGAAAAGCAAGCAATGCAGCCAGAATTATAATAGCAAAAAGTATAATATCAATTGTGTTTTTATCCTTTACCCATAATTTATGCTCTTTTGGCTGTAATTTTTTAGTAATAATATTTTTTTCTGTATCAGAAGAAATTAAACTTGTCTCTTTTTCAATATAATCAATTGCCTTTTTAATCCCTTCATAATATTTTGAATTTTTAAAATGTGGCACCAGGACCTTTTCTATTAACAATTTTGCCTCTAAATCTGTTAAATCAGCTTCAAGTCCATAACCAACCTCGATTCTCATCTTTCTATCTTTCATTGCAAATAGCATTATTATACCATTATCCTTCCCTTTGTATCCTATTTTCCATTTTTCAGCCAATCTTATGGAATATTCCTCTATTGAATAAGAATCAGTGGTCTCTATAAAACAGATTGCCATCTGATTTCCAGTATTATTATCATATTGTTCCAATCTTTTCTCAAGATCATTAAATTCTGAACTGCTAAGAACATTTGCTAAATCAACTACTCTACCAGTCAATTCTGGATAATTAATAGAATAGAAAATATTAGTTATTAATAAAAATAACATCATAAATTTAATTTTTTTCATAAGATATCCCCAGTAGGTTTTTAAAAAATTAAGAGACAGTCACATCATTTGACAACTCATTTTTATCATCCGGTTTAATAGGGAAAAACTTTTTTAACACCTCACCAGTTGAATTCACTGCATTTATTATACCATCAACATATTTTTCCTGTTTGAATGAATTTTCTATATCATCTTTCACCTTTTGCCAGAAATCTGGTTCTATTACTTTATCTATTCCTTCATCTCCATAAATAGCAAACTTTTTTGCATTAGGGGCAATAAAGAGTAAAATCCCATTTCTATCCCTTGTTTTAAACATTTTTAATCTATAAAACCACTTTTTTGCTTCATTTAAACAATCTTTTATATCTTTGTCTCCAGTAATATGAACTCTTATTTCACCAGATGTTCCTTTTTCTGCTTTTGCTATTGTATTTGATATTTTCTTTTTATCCTCTTTTTTTAAAAAACTTAAAGCCTTTTTTAAATATATCTTTTTATTTATAATCTCCACTAAGTATATTAAAATTGATGTAGATATGCCTAAGAAAATCGAGAAAAAGACAATATAATAAGGCATAATCTTAATATGAAATTGATCAAAAGGTTTCCCCCAACTTGTTTGATGAAAAATTGGAAAATATTGACTCAAAATAAAGCCAATAACTACACCTACTATAATTGACAAAATAATTAAAATCAAAAAAAATATTTTTTTATTCATAAACCGATCCTCTAATATTTGATAATATATTATACAGAAAATAGTAGTCTTTGTCAAAAAATATTTTTAGATTAATCTTTGATGGGTGCGATTTTATTTTTAGGCAACTTTTTTAATTTTTTTCATAAATTTTGTAAAGGATTTTCTCAAAAATTTTGTGATTAATATATAGAAATATTTTTTTATAAAAAGGAGATGTAAGCATGAAAGAGTTTGATTTTGTATTGAATCAAAATCTGTTTGAAAAAATTAACAATTTAAAAGATAGAAAAGATAAAGATCTTTCTACTTTAATAAGGGAAATTATAATCTTTATGCTTCCAGTATTAAAGAGAAAGCATCTTTTTGAGAAGAGGCGAAATAAAGATTATAGATTTATAGGTGCAACTCACAAGATTAGAATTTATATTCCAGAAGAGGTGTATAATGAGTTAAAATTGGTTCATGACCATATTAATT
>DAONLM010000241.1:0-3369 GCA_035406685.1 Spirochaetota bacterium | reverse complement strand
CTATATATTAATCACAAAATTTTTAAGAAAATCCTTTACAACTTTTTTAAAAAAATTTAAAAATTTTTGCCTAAAAATAAAATCGCACCCTAGAAAATTCATTTTTATATTTTTTAATTGACAAATCTTTTAAAATATAATTCTATTTATATAGACTTTTTATATTTAAAGAAGGTATATATGGCTAAATATAATATTGTTTTTACCCCGGATCTTACAAAAGAAAAAATTATTCAACTTTTTTCTGAAGGACTAAAAGGTAAATGTAAAGTGAATTTAAATCCGTCATTTTTTTTGGTAGATTTTACCCTCGAAAAGACAAGTTTTACTGGTATTGGTGTAAAATATAAAATTGATGAAAAAAATAGTAGATCTACTCTGTTTCTTAATCCTTTTATTCCATCTATTTGGGCAAGGTTTTTTTTAGGTGGTTTATTAGCCTATATTATTTTATCAAATGGTCCCTGGAAAAAATTTTTAAAAGAGATAGAGGAATTTATTTTTAATTGTCTGGAAATTAATTTAATTAAGCAATGAGATATATTTATATTTTTATTATAATATTACTTATATTTTCTTCTTGTGGTAATGATCCTCCATTACTTTCCTATCCTGTATATAATATTGTTATATATCAAGAAGGAGCATTTAATATGCCAACCAATACTATCTTTTTATCTCTATACTTTCAATTATATGATGAAAATGGAAAAGAAGATATTTCTGAAATTAGAATAACTCATTTAGAAACAGAGTATTCATGGATAATAAAATCTGAAAACTTAAATACTGTTTTTTGGAATGATAAAGAATTGACTGGATATTCTTTTTTAGAATATCAAGAAGGTAAATCAGTATTGTTAGGTAAATATCTTGTCGAAGCAAAAGACAGGGCTGATAATGTGAGTTCTATGTTAATAGAAATAGAAAATCCAGAAAATCCACAAGCAAAAAAAATTGAACTCCCAGAAATAAAGTATGAAATTGAGACTGTAGAGAATGGTAAAGAATTTAAAATAAAGGGGGATAATTATTATTCTATTGAACTTAAATTATTGAATAATCCAGAACTTTTTAATAATAGCAGAAAAAAATTTTTTAAGAATGATAAAATAGTTATTAGCAATAAGCCACTTGAAAAAAATAGCGAGCTCTCTTTTAGAGTAAACAAAGACAATAAAGAAATAATAGTTTATTTCTTGAAACCAGTAATTATAGAATAATTGTAAAATTACTTAAAAAACCCACGATTATAAGTATGTTCATCAGAATATGCCATATAATCAATTTCCTGAAAAATAGTATCTCTAAATTCACACTCTTTTAAAAAATCTTCATTTATTTTATTCTCATTTACCATTCTATACAATTCTAAAAATCTAAAAAGATGGGTTTTGACTTTTCTTATCGCATATTCAACTGTTGTATTTGTAGTCATAATAAATGCCCAGCAAGAAGTTTGAGCAATTAATAGTTCTCTTGCCATTTGATTTAGTACTCTTTTTAAAAGTGGATCAGTTGTGTCCGGGAATTTATTAGCAAGTTCCACCATTTTATCAGCACATTCATGATAATGCCTGTATATCCAGTCATTTCCGCCATTAAGCCATACCTCCATATATCCTTTATTCCCCCAACTAGACATGGCTGGAGTGGAAACCTGATTTACAGGATACTTTTTTAAATATTCTGATGGTGTTATCATTTTTACAATATTAGAATTATGAATCTCTCTGCAAAGTTGATTAATAAAGTCTGGACCTTCATACCACCAGTGGCCAAACAGTTCTGCGTCATAAGGGGCTAAAATTATTGGTTCCCTATCCATTATCGAACATAAATATTCTATCTGTTTTTCTCTATTGAATTTAAAATTTGCTGCATGAATTTTTACTTTATTCTGTGCCCATTCTAAATTATAAGGCTCTTTATCCATATTTCTACCAGTAATTCTATAATATTTAAATCCAGTCATTACTCTTATACCATCATGATGAATATAAGGTCCAATATAGTCGAGAGGCAAATCAAAACCTATGTCTCTATAAAATTCCCTATAATCTGGATCGCCTGGATATCCCTCCTGAGCAGACCATACCTGTTTACTTGATTCCACATCTCTTCCAAACACAGCAACTCCATTCTTACAATAAAGAGGGGCAAATATTCCATACTTTGGCCTTTTTTCAGCATACAAAATTCCATGTGTATCAATAAAAAAATATCTTAATCCCCATTTTCTCAAAAAATCTTCAAGTCCGGGATAATAAGCACATTCTGCATTCCATATACCAAAAGGAGTTTTGCCAAAATGTTTTATATAATTATTAACAGCGATTTCTATCTGTGCGTTTACTGCATTTTTATTTATACTCATAAATGGCATAAATCCATGAGTTGCGCTACATGTTATAATTTCTAGTTTACCCATATCTTGGAATTTCTTAAAGCCATTTATAAGATTTTTATTATATTTATTAACAAATACATCATAACAATTATTAAGTTTATTATGATACATCAAAGCAGTATTATAAAAATCTGTCCCCTTTGTCCTATGTAATTCTTTATTTGACAATTCAATAAGCATATTTAGTTTATTTATAAATCTATTTTGAAGTAAAGGATCTGCAAACATTTCACATAGAGGAGGAGTTAAAGACATTGTAATTTTAAAATCTATTCCATCATTTACAAGACTTTCATAAACCTCAAGAAGTGGGACATATGTCTCTATAATTGCTTCATAAAACCAGCTTTCTTCTAAAAAAGATTCGTATTCTGGATGCCTTACAAAAGGAAGATGAGCATGTAATTGCAAACAAAGATAACCTTTAGCCATTTCTTACCTCACTTAGTGCCACTTATTACAGAGTGGCTTAACAATAATCATTAAATTAACTTATTTCTAAAATAATATTATACTAATTTTTAAATTTTGTCAAAAAATAATCTCTATTTTTAAAATATGTAGCACTTTTATTTTTCAATAATTAAAATAATATAGTTATCCTTAAGATAATTTTGTTTAAGAGAAATATTATAATAATGTTATTTGTTTTTTATTATAATCTTTAATAAATTTTAGCTAATAATAGGTCTCAAAGCCTATTACCTGGTAACAATTATTGTATATTGCTTTATAAAATGGGGTGAAATTCCCTTTAAAGTGGGACAATTCTCTACTCTTCCACCACCTCTTTTTCTTTGTCAGTTTCAGCCAGAGTCTCAATGTCACAAGACCGCATTTCTTCTCAAATCCAATCATCCCCATTCTCTCATACTCTTCAATGAAAATTTCAAGAATACTTCTTAACAATTTTGCCATGCTGAAAAAATTCAAGTCAGCATGGATTTTCTTTAAAAACC
>DAONLM010000240.1:0-3383 GCA_035406685.1 Spirochaetota bacterium | reverse complement strand
ATTATGAATTTTTGTCAAAAAATTGCCTAAAAATAAAATTGCACCCCCTGAAGTAAAAATATATTAATTTTTTTTTGACAAATAAAAAAAAATAAAGTATATAAATTAAAAAATATTTTTTAATCTATTTTTTAAGGAAAAAATTATGGCAAAAAAACCATATATGATTTTAATAAGAGATGGTTGGGGATATAATCCTGATTTTAAGGCGAATGCAGTCTATTTAGCACATACCCCAAATCACGATAAATATGTAGCAAATTATCCTACTGCTTTAATAGTTGCCTCTGGTGAAAATGTAGGGCTCCCACCATCAAATCAAGGATCAAGTGAAGTAGGTCATTTGAACATGGGGGCTGGAAGAGTTGTATATCAATCTCTTGTTAGAATCAGTAAAGAGATAGATGATGGGACATTTTTTAAAAACAAGGTATTAATAGAAGGAATACATAAAGTAATTAAAAATGGCAAAAATCTTCATGTATATGGACTGGTTCAAGATCAGGGAGTTCATGCTCATAGCGATCATCTTATAGCCTTAATAAAACTTGCTTCTGAACTTGGCATAAAAAAAGAAAATTTTATTATTCATGTATTTTCAGATGGTAGAGATACTCCACCACAATCTACAAAAAAATATATAGAAGTTGTTGAAAATGCGATTAATAAATATAATACCGGGGTATTTGGTTCAATTACTGGAAGATACTACTCAATGGACAGAGACAATAGATGGGAGAGAGTTCAGCTTGCTTATGATATGCTTACAACCGGTAAGGGAAGTGGACATTTCAAGACAATTTATGATGCTGTGGATGATGCATATGCAAAAGGTGAAAATGATGAATTTATTAAGCCAAGAACAATTGAAGGCTTTAAGCCAATTTCAGACGATGAGACAGTGATATTTTTTAATTATAGATTGGATAGAACAAGAGAATTAACAAAGGCATTTGTTCTGGATGATTTTAATAGTTTTCCTACAAAGGATATAAAGAATTTAACCTATATATGTTTCACAGAATATTATGAAGGGGTAGCAAATAGTAAAAGAGCAGATGTAAAGATAGCATTTCCGCCAATAGATTTATCAAATCTTTTTGGTGAATATCTTGCGAAAAAAAATCTTAAACAATTAAGAATAGCAGAAACTGAAAAATTCGCTCATGTAACATTCTTTTTTAATGGCCAGCAGGATATTGTATTTGAAGGTGAGGATAGAATATTAGTACCTTCTCCAAAGGTTGCAACTTATGATTTAAAGCCAGAAATGAGTGCCTATGAGGTCAAGGATAAGGCAATTGAAGCAATAAGATCCGATAAATATGATGTAATTATTCTTAATTTTGCAAATCCCGATATGGTAGGTCATACTGGTGTCTTTGAGGCTGCAAAAAAGGCATGTGAAGTTGTGGATGAATGTGTTGGACTCGTTATTGATGAGATCTTAAAAAAGGATGGTGTTGTATTATTAACATCAGATCATGGCAATGCAGAACAGATGGTTGATTATATAACAGGGGAACCAATGACTGCTCATACCAGTAATCTTGTATGGCTTACAATTATTTCCAATAGAGAGAATTTGCAGAAGAATAAAATAAGAATAAAACCAACTGGCGGAAGGCTTGCAGATATTGTACCAACTCTGATAGAGATAATGGGATTAGAAAAGCCAGATTCAATGGAAGGGGTAAGTCTTATAGAAAAATTGTAATGAATAAGATTTTTATAAAAAAGAGTGTTTTAAAAAGTGTTACTGGCGGTCATCCCTGGATTTTTTCTGGAGCAATAGATAAAGAAAAGTCCAAAAATTTAAAAGATGGGCAACTCTGTGAAATATGGTGTGAAAATAAATTCATTGGAATTGGATATTATAACTCAAAAACAGACATAGCAATAAGGATCTTAACAAGAGTAAAAAGAGAAATAAATAAAGATTTTTTTCTGAATAGATTTAGAATTCTTAAAGAAAATAAAGAGAAATTTTTATATAATACAAATGCTTATAGACTCGTATTTGGTGAAAGTGATAATATTCCAGGCCTTGTGGTTGACATTTATAACAATGTAATTGTGATTCAGGTGCATACGCTCGGAATAGAATTGCTAAAAGGATATATAATTGAGGCTTTAAAAGAGATATTTAAACCAGATATGATCTATGAAAAATCTGACATTGGTATACGAGAAAAAGAGGGATTAAAAAAAGAGAATAGTGGCGTTTTATCTGGCAATCTTATTAAATATATAGATATTGTTGAAAATAATGTAAAATTTAGAGTAAATATTATAGAAGGTCAAAAAACCGGTTTTTTTCTTGATCAGAGAGAGAATAGAAAATCTCTACAAAAATATTCGGAAAATAAGAATGTATTAAATTGTTTCTGTTATACTGGTGGTTTTTCTGTTTATGCTGCTTTTAATGCAAAGAGTGTTACGAGTATTGATATTTCAAAAAATGCAATTGAAGATGCAAAAGTAAACTTTAGTCTTAATGGCTTTGATATAAATAAATATCAATTTATCTCAAAAGATGTATTTGAATTCTTACAAGAGATGAAAAAAGATCAATTTGATATGATAATTCTTGACCCGCCATCATTTGCTAAAAATAAAAAATAGGTAAAAAATGCCATAAAGGCATATATTACCATAAATTCAAAAGCACTCGAAAAACTCCCGGATTATGGCATTCTTGTATCTTCATCTTGCACCGCTCATATTGATGAAAATACTTTTATTAAGATCTTGCATACAAGTAGTGTAAATACTAACTGCCAGTTAAAGGTTTTAGAATCAAAATGTCAACCTTATGACCATCCATATAATCTTTCTTTTCCAGAAGGCAGATATCTTAAATTTTTTGTCTTACAAAAGATTCCGATTTTATAAACTTTGTAGGACAATTGTCAGACAGAAAAATAATGGGTTGAGATTTTATTTTTAGGCAGATAAAAAGATAGATTTATCCTAGGGTTAATTTTGTTTGAGAAATGATTGTAATAGTCTAATTTATTTTTTAGTAGAATTAAAATAAATTTTTTCAATAATATGTCTCAAATCCCACTACTTGATAGCAATCGTTGTAGATTGCCTTGTAAAATGGGGCGGTGTTGCCGGAAAAGTGGGATAATTCTCTGCTCTTATTCCACTTTTTCATCTTTGTTAGTCTCAAAAATAACCTTAATGTTATTATACTACACTTCATCTCTACCCCTGTAATCCCAAGTTTCTCATACTCTTCCAAAAAAAGTAGGATAATTCTCCTCAGTAAAACACCCATACTGAAAAAATTAAGATCAGCATGGATCTTTTTCAAGAACCTATAATCCTGTTTTGACAGATATACATGAATTCTTGCATCACCATCTATTCTCTCA
>DAONLM010000239.1:0-3390 GCA_035406685.1 Spirochaetota bacterium | reverse complement strand
GAATTTTGTTATTGTTGATTGACTTATTATTTTTATTGTAATAAAATTAGTATAGAGGTGTTTTGTGAGAATAAATGAGCAGGAAGAGAAAATTATAAAAGAGGTTTTAACTAAATATTTTGGAGAAAATGCGGTTATTTATCTTTTTGGTTCAAGGATCAATGACAGCAAAAAAGGTGGAGATATTGATATATTTGTAGAGGCTGATATTTCATTAAAAGATATGGTTAAAGCCAAAATAAAATCCCTTGTTGAACTCGAAAAATTACTTGGAGAAAGAAAAATAGATCTTGTAATTAAAAATACTTCTATGAAAGAAGAATTAATTCACAGAAATGCAAAAAAGGGCATAAGATTATGAAAGAGATTATAATAAACGCTTTAAAAGAATGTGAAAAACATACAGAAATGTTAAAATGGCAAATTAATAATCTGAATTCTATTTTTCCAATAACTCCAGAAAAACTGAAAGAAATAGATATTACCACAAAATCTTTTATTGATTCTACAATCTTTAGATTTGCTAAACTTCAGGATACAATTTCACAAAGAATATTTAAAAATATTCTTATATTACTTGAAGAGGACATAGAAAATTATTCTTTCCTTGACATTTTAAATAAACTTGAAAAATTAACTATTATTCCCAGTGCAGAAAAATGGATAGAATTAAGAAAAATTAGAAATACTATAGTTCATGAATATGAAACAAATTTTGATCTTATTGCAGAAGAATTAAATCTGTTTTATAACTATATACCAATTCTTCTGGAAATTTATGAAAAATTAAAAGACTATCTGGATAAAAAATTAAATATAAAACTATGAAAGATTATTACATTTTTAAGAGTGGCAGAATAAGCAGGAAGGACAATTCTGTATTTTTAGAAACATCTGAAGGTGATATCCCTATTCCAGTAAATGATATTGATTCATTTTATTTTTTTGGCGAGATTGATCTAAATACAAAGGCTATTAACTTTTTTGCAAAACAGGGTATTATATTACATTTTTTTAATTATTATGGATGGTACACAGGTAGTTTCTATCCAAGGGAAAATCTTCTTTCTGGTGAGGTAATTGTAAAACAGGCAGAACATTATCTTGACAACTCAAAAAGGCTTGATATAGCAAAGGAGTTTGTAAAAGGTGCTATACATGGCATTTTGAATAATTTAAAGAGATATGGGATTGAGGAGAAAGTTATTACTAAAATTAAAAATTATGAAAATAGTCTTAATAAACAGAATGATATTCAAGAATTGATGGGTATTGAGGGCAATTGTAGAGAAGTTTATTATGAACAGTTTCCAATTATTACAAAAAATAAAATAGAATTTGACAAAAGGGTTAAACATCCGCCGGATAATATGATGAATGCTTTGATTTCTTTTTTAAATAGCCTTGTTTATACTGCTGTGATAAAAGAAATTTACAGGACTCAACTAAATCCCACCATAAGTTATCTTCATGAGCCATGGTATAGAAGGTTTTCGCTTGCTTTAGATGTATCAGAAATATTTAAGCCAATTTATGGTGATAGAATTATTTTTGATCTACTTAATAACAATCAGATTAATGAAAAACACTTTGATAAAGATTTGAATTATTGCTATCTTAAAGAGGATGGTAGAAAAATCGTTGTGAAAACATTTGATGAAAAGATCAAAACCACTATTATTCATAAGAAATTAAAAAGAAAAGTAAGTTATCAGAAAATAATAAGACTTGAGCTATACAAATTGATAAAACATTTACTTGGGGAGGAAAAATATGAATCTTTTAAGATATGGTGGTAGGATATGTATTTAATACTTGTTTATGATATAAAAACAGATTCTAATAGTGGAAAAAAGAGATTGCCAAAAGTGATGAAAAAATGCCGTGAATATTTACATCATACGCAGAAATCTGTATTTGAAGGGGAGATAACAGATGCTGGGTTTATGAAATTAAAATATGAATTGGATAAAATAATAGATGATAAGGAAGATTATATTGTATTTTATAAGATGGCAAATAAAAACAATTTAGAAAGGGAAAATTTAGGAAAGGATTTTGATCCCACGGATAATATTTTGTAAATAATTGACACTTTTCTTAAATCGCTGAAAAATAAAGTTATGCCAGTATTTTTACTGGAATTATTTCAAGAATCCCTACTGGAAGAATAAGAAGTAATATTATTTTAATCATTTTCAGCGATTATGAATTCTTCTCAATCAAATGATTTTTTAGTAATCACTGATTAAAGATAAAAATCCAATTGTTTTAGTTGAAGTTTTGAATGATCCTAATTCGTTAATTATAAGGAGGATGCCAGCAATTTTTATATAGCAATAGATTTAGATGAAAAAAATTATTATTTATTTAGTAAAAAAAATAGTTATAAGAGTAAGATTTTTAATTTTAAAAATGATTTAGAAATCAATGAATTAGAAATTAAAATAAAATTTAGCAAATTAGAGTTATGAAATCCAATTTTTTTCAGTTCCAAAAGTTATGAAGGTATAATTTTATTTTTAGACAATTAAAAAGTATAGATTTATCCTAAGTTAAGTTTTGGGTAAGAAAGAGAGAAACAATAAAATTTAGACAGAATACTAATTTTTACAGGAATTTTATTTCTAAAAGCCTAAATTTTGAGTCAAAAGTAAGCAAGAAATACTGGTCTGGATGGGGATGGCGACGGATATCAGGCGGCATCACCTTCCCCTTATCTTTCTTCACAACCAAAGCCTTCCTTTCTCTTAACTCCTCAAGTTTTCTTTTAAGTTTTTCAATCTTATTTTCAAATTCTTCTTCTCCAAATGTCTCAATGCCCAAAAAATATTCCTCCAGTATTTCTCGTACCAGGACTGCCATACTGAAAGTATTCAGGTTGCTGTGAATTAGTTTCAACTGGTTATACAATTTTTTGGGAATATATACCCTTACTCTGTGTGTAGCACAGACTATAGGGTATTCTTTTTCTCTTCTTTTTTCCTTGAGATGCTTTTTTTCAATAATAGGAACAATTTTTTCAAAAATCTCCCTCATTAAACAAGAAATTGAGAGAGATCTCTTTTTTGCTAAATTTTTAATATTGTCTAATAAAGTTTTATTTATAACAAAATCGTACTTTTCCATAATTTTTTCCTCCTGAAATAAAAATTGTTTTCTAATTATTAATCACAAAATTTTTAAAAAAATCCTTTACAAGTTTTAGAAAAAAATTAAAAAATTTTTTCTTAAAAATAAAATCAAACTCCTTAATTATAAAAAATTTAGATGAATAAGTCTGGTATGAATATTTATAAATTTTCTCTTTACATTTTTTTAAAAAAATTATACAATAAAATCATAAAAATACACTATCGGGGGTTCGAGAAAAATTTTGAGAATTTTGAA
>DAONLM010000238.1:0-3448 GCA_035406685.1 Spirochaetota bacterium | reverse complement strand
TTAGGACAATTCTTGAAGTTTTCATTGAAGAATATGAGAGAATGGGTATGCTTGGATTTGAGAAGAAATGTAGTCTTGTGACATTGAGGTTATGGTTGAAATTGACAGAGATAAAGAGGTGGTGGAAGAGCAGAGAATTGTCCCACTTCGAAGGCAATACCACCCCATTTTATAAAGCAATCTACAACGATTGTTATCAGGTAATAGGCTTTGAAACTTACTATTAGCTAAATTTATTAAAAATTCTACTAAAAAATAACTATAAGCCATTCTCAAATAAAATTAACCCTTAGGATAATTCTATTTTTTTAATTACATAAAAATAAAATTGCATCTTAATAACATGAAATATTGTGAAATTTTTAAAGTTTTTGACAAAGTGCTAAATTTTTGTTATATTTTTAATAATTAAAATAACAGGACTTTTTATGGAATATAATTATTACATTTTATGCTATCCTGATGGGGGAAAACAACAGATTTACCATAAATTAAGTTTTGGAGATATTGTGGATATTAATGGAAATATTTTATCCCCAAATGAACTTGATCCTTATAAAATTACCTATAAAGTATCTGGGATGTATAAAAAGTATAATTTTAAAGAGGTTTATTGGTTTTTTAAACTTGATTTAATGACAAGAGATGAGGTAGAAGATGAGATAGAATATCTACAATCAAAAAATTTTCTTGATAGAGAATTTTTGGATAAAATATTTAATAAATTGTCTCAAAAAGCACAAAAAAATAAAAAAAAGAGGTGAAATAAATTGTCTTTTGAAATAGAAAAAAAATTTTTAGTTAACAATTATAGGGAAGTCTTTAACTTTTTTAAAAAAAAGTATGGGGAGCCGACCTTTATTAAAAAGGCTGGGTTCTGGTGGTGTAGTAATTATGAAGAGGATAAAAATATTTTAGAAATCGATAATCCAATAATATTAAAAAAAGATGTTGAAGTAATTAAAGATTTAACAGAATTTATATTTCCAGTTCAAGATTATCAATTTACAAGGATAAGAGTAATTGATAAAAATTTTTATATCACCTTTAAGAATAAGAGTGTGGTGAATAAAACAGAAAAAAATATCGAATATGAATTTGAAATCGAAAGAAATACATTAAAATTAGTAGTAGACTATTTAAAAGATAATGCCCTTATATTTTATTATAATATTAAAGAAACATTTGAATTTCATAACAATGATATAAAAATAGAACTTTCAAAATTTGATGTATTAAAAGATTACTATATTGAGATAGAGGTTACTGGAGAAAAAGAAAATATTTTGAATAATAAACTTAATGAATATTTAAATAAACTAGAAATTTTACCTCTATTAAAAGAAGAAGCAAGAAGTTATTTTGAATTATCTATGAATGAAAATAGAGAAAAACTCAAAAATATAAAGTTATCGACTTATTCAAAAAATGCTATTAAAAATTTAATAAATTTAATGGGTTAAAAAATGGATATAAAGGCTAATATTCTCATAGTAGATGATGAGAAAAATATTAGAGATGGACTTAAAATTGCTCTTTTAAGGGATGGGTATAATGTATTTTTAGCATCTGATGGACTTGAGGCATTAGAAATTTTAAAAGAAGAAGATATTGATGTTGTAATTACAGATTTAAAAATGCCAAATCTTGACGGTGATGCTTTAATGAAAAGAATAATAAAAGAATATTTTAATATTCCGGTCATTATTTTAACAGGCCATGGAACTGTTGAAAATGCTGTGCAGGCAATGAGAGATGGGGCTTATGACTTTCTAACAAAACCTTTAAATCTTGACAAACTCTCTCTTATTGTATCCCGTGCAGTTTCTCAAAGAAGGCTCATTATTGAAAACAGAAACCTTCAATTAAAAATAGATAGCCTTGGTAAAGGACAGGTAATTGGTAAGTCGGGTAAAATGGCAAAGATTTATGAAATTGTAGAAAATGTAGCGCCTACAAAGGCAAGCGTTTTAATACAGGGAGAAAATGGGGTTGGTAAAGAATTAATTGCAAATATGATATATGAGCTTTCTAATAGAAAAGATAAACCTTTTATTAAAGTTCATTGTGCAGCATTAGCCGAATCTTTACTTGAAAGTGAACTATTTGGACATGAAAAGGGGGCTTTTACTGGGGCAATAAAAACAAAAAAGGGTAGATTTGAACTTGCCGATGGAGGGACACTTTTTCTTGATGAAATAGGAGAGATATCCCCTCAAATTCAGGTTAAACTACTTCGCGTATTACAGGAGAGAAGTTTTGAGAGAGTTGGTGGCGAAGAGACAATTAGTGTTGATGTTCGCATTATATCTGCAACCAATAAAGATTTAAAAGATCTTGTAGAACATGGTAAGTTTAGAGAAGATCTCTATTATAGACTGAATGTTGTCCAACTCAATATTCCACCATTAAGAGAAAGAAGGGAGGATATACCACTTTTCATATCAAAATTTATTACTGATTTCTCAAAAGAAAATAATAAGGTCATAAAAGATATAACAGCAAGAGCAAGGGCATGTCTTTATAACTATTCTTGGCCTGGTAATATTCGTGAATTAAGAAATGTGATAGAATCAGCAGTGGTCTTGTGTAAAAATGGTGTTATTGATGTAGATGATCTTCCACCTCATATAGTAAATGAAGAGGAGTCTTTGAATATCTTAAAAATAGAATTACCAACTACAATGAAAAACATTGAGAAAAAGGCAATTATTTCTACTTTAAGAATTACAAATGGAAATAAATCAAAAGCAGCTGAACTGCTGGATCTTAATAGAAAAACTTTACATACAAAAATAGCTGAATATGAGATAGAATTAGAAGAAGATAAATCATAATTTAAGACATTTTCTCTTTATTAAAACAAATTTGAACTTTCTAAAACTTATGAATCTGTTGAATTTTATCTTTATCTTATTAAAATCTTATTAAAAATAAAATCTGTTTTTATAGAGATTTAAAATATATTTTACTTTTTATGTTGCCCATCTTTTACGCCATCAAGCATATCAAGTTCTTCAAATTTTTTTTGAAATTCTTCATTAGTAAAAATTCCCTTTGAGACCATGAGATTATACATTGTCTCAAACAATAATGATAACTCGCTAATTGCTTTTACTGCATCCTGTTGATTTAAAGCAGTACTCCCATCTGGACTTTTTGAGCCAAGCATGGTCTTTACAGTATTTAAGATTGTTCCTAAATTAGAGGAACCATAAAGTAAATTTCTTAAATTCATTTTGTTCTCCTTTTTTAAAATTTAGTAAAGAGAAGTAAATCTTTACTTTCTCCAACATTGTTATAAGTATAGCCCAAAAAAGTAATTTTGTCAAAAATATAAAAAAAAATTTAATATTAAGTGTGATATCAAAAATGAAAGAATAAATATATCTCAAAAAAAGAAAAAGAAAATATCAGATTATCATCCCGATAAAAAAAATTCTTTTCA
>DAONLM010000237.1:0-3516 GCA_035406685.1 Spirochaetota bacterium | reverse complement strand
TAAAATGGTATAAGGATAAAGATGAGAGGATTCATCCAGATATCCCCTTTTATATAGACCAAGAGGTATATTATTACCTTGTTTTTGGCACAGATTTTTGCTTAAAACAGATCCAATTTCTATAAAGACTGGCATTCTTTTAAAAACATTCTTTTTTTATTACTCTTCACTAAAACCACTCTTAGCATAACTCTGCTTTTAATAAACCACGATAGTTTAATTTTCTGACAAAGTAAAATTATTTTAGTATAACTATATTCCAAACTCAACATTTGCCTGTAAATATGCACTTCGTTATTGAATCGGTGATTGCCTAAAAATAAAATCGCTCTTAATTTTTTTTGGTATAAATTAAAATTTTTGACAAATAAAAAAAAATTAATTATAAAACTAATAATTACTGAATTAAGGAGAATCTCATTGAAATATAACTTTAAGACAGACTTAAAAAAGATTTCTTATGTTGCAATGGCTTCAATTACCATATTTTTTATCTTTGTGTTGTTTTCCACAATTATTATTCTTCCCATATATCTTATATCAAAATACTGGGTTAAAATCTATTCTATTTTTACATTAATTTTATTTTTAATATTAATTATTGTTTTTTTTGTATTTAGATTAAAGAAAATGTGGAATAAATATAAAGATATTAAATTTTTTTTAATAGATCTTTTTGTATTAAAATTTATTCCTTTAATCATTATAATATTTCTTATCTTCTTTGAAACAATAATATTCAGACTCTTTTTTTATATATTTAATACATCAGTGATTTTACCTTCTATTATAGTTATCATAATAAATATAGGAATAATAGTTGCTCTTATTTTTTCAAGAAGATTCTTTTTTAATATAAAAGCATTTTTAAAAAATAATGAGGTCAAATAGAAAATTATGAATAGGAAATATAAAATTTTGAATAAATTAATAAAAGAAAATTCAAAAATATTAAAAATAATAAAAAAAGAGATAAAGAAAGCAAAAAAAATAGCGGTTATAGGTCATGTAAATCCAGATGGGGATTGTATTGGTAGTCAATTGGCACTTGCTGAGGCATTAAAATTATTACATAAAGAGGTAACCTGTATTAATGAAGGGGAATTTGAAACAGAATATGCTAAGATGTTTAAAGATTTTTTTAAGACTAATATTGAGTATAAAGATTATGATCTTTATATAATTGTGGACACAAGTAGCAAATCAAGAATTGGAAATCTTGAAAAAGATGTTGATTTTTCAAAATCAATTGTTATTGATCATCATTTAAAAAATGCTAATTTTGGTAAAATTAACTGGGTTGCAGAAGATTTTATTTCATGCAGTGAAATGATATTTTTATTATTTTATTATTTAAAAATAGATTTATCCAAGAATAATATAAATCAATTTTTATTGAATGGAATATTGTCTGATAATGGGTATTTTCAACATATAAGAATAAATAAATTTTTTTCTTTGTTTGCAAGTTACTATCTTATAGAAAGCGGGGCTAATCCAAAAAAGAGCTATGATATTATGTTTTGTAATAATACTCTTGAAACAGAAAAGCTTTTTAGCCTTGTTTTAAGTAGAATTTCTTATTATAAAACAGAAAATCTTGTATGGACATATCTCTTATATAATGACAAAAAAGAGAATGCCGAGATATCTTCTGGCATGATTTTTAGAGAGATGATGTCACTAAAAAATGTAAAGATAAGTGTATATTTTAAAACTTATGAAGATGGAAAAGTTTCGATTAGTTTTAGATCTACTGATGATATTAATGTGGCAAAAATTGCTGAATTTTTTGGTGGTGGTGGACATAAAGTTGCTTCTGGGGCATCTCTTTATGGAGATTTTGAAGAGATTAAAGATAAAGTATTGAATAAAGCCTATGAAGAATTATCTATAAAATAATTTTTTAATTAAATTTGTTTACCTTTTATAAACTTTTTGATATATATAAAATATAAAGTAGTTCTAAAAAATTTTGTTTTTAGACTTTTAAATATATAAAACATTTTTAGTAAACTATAAAAAACCAAATTGAAGGAGAAAAAAATGGAGAGTAACGCACTTTCTCTTGTTACTTTTAAAATAGGGAAGGAACTATATGGCATCAATATAATGGAAGTAAATGAGATAATAAAGTTAACAGAGATTACATCTATTCCAAATGCTCCAGAATTTGTTGAAGGAGTAATTACATTAAGGGGGGAAATTATTCCTGTAGTGGATTTAGGCAAAAGATTTAATTTTGAGAAAATCGAATTTACAGAAGATGAAGAGTTATTAAGAGGTATTATAATAATTACTGTTGAAGAAATGACAATAGGTATCATAATAGATCAGGTCAATAGGGTAATTAATGTAAATAAGAGTCAAATTCAACCTCCTCCTCAGATGATTTCTGGTATTGGAGCAGAGTATATTCAGGGTGTAGTAAAATTAGAAGATAATAATCTTTTAGTAATATTAAATATAAATAAATTATTTAGTAAAAAAGAATTAATGCTACTTTCAGGTAAACAATAATTAATTTATTTTTTTATTTTTATTAATTTTATTTTTAAACTTTTTAATAAATAAAAAGAATTGGGATTATAAGAATAGGCAACAAAATGTAGATGGGGGGTGATAATATAGCCGGTATTTGCGGTCCACCCAATAGATTCTCCTTTTTTGATAAATTTATTTAAGGTTAAATTGTCGTTTTTTTTAAGATGACGATAACAGAAAATTAAACCAGTCTCTGGATTTTTAATATAAATATAATTATCCATACCAGCAAATTTAGGATTATTTCCACCAATTGTAGAATCTGTTTTTAAGGCAACAATAAAACCATCAGAAACAGAAAAAACTTCAGTATTTTCTGGCACATCAAAATCAACAGCATTACTATCATCTGCTTTTACCTCTTTTATTTTACAATGAGTCTTCATTTTAAATATGGGTCTAAAATATTCTGTATCTGTAATATAGATTGGCAGGTCATAAATTCTATTTAGTATTTTTAATTTTAAGTAATATTTAGTTAAAATGTGCTTTATCTTTATATCCATTAATTTTAATAAATTTATATTGTCTTTCTCATATTTATTTTGATAAAAAGCTATTTTTCTTGAGAGAAAATTTAAACTATAAATCATAAATATTATTTTTAAAAAAGGCTACCTAAAAGATAGTCTTTTTTGATTATTTCTTTTTCTTTGTCTCTGTCTTAATTTTTATTTGAGTATTTTTTTTGTTACTTTTTACCTCCAAAGATGCAAAGCAGGAAGAAAATACAAAAATTGATAGTAAGAAACCAATAAATAATCTTACAAAAAAAGTCTTTCTCATAAAATTACTCCTAATAAAAATAATATAAATTAAGTATACATGAAATTTAAATTTTAGTCAATAACAGGTGCGATTTTATTTTTAGGCAAAAATTTTTTAATTTTTTTCTAAAACTTGTAAAGGATTTTCTTAAAAATTTTGTGATTAATATTATAGAAAATAATTTTTATTAGGAGGTTTTTTATG
>DAONLM010000236.1:0-3568 GCA_035406685.1 Spirochaetota bacterium | reverse complement strand
TTTCTTCAAGAAATACCCTTACTTTCTTTGTTGCATTTACAGAAGGATAGTCTCTCTTTCTTCTTTCCTCTGTTAAATGCTTTTTCTTTAAAAAGGGCAACATTGTATTTATTACTTCCCTTATTATTTCTGATAACCCCTTGTTATTTTTTTCTGTTAAGATTTTAATCTTACCAAATAAATTATCATTAATAACAAAATCAAATTGTAACATTTTTACCTCCAGTAATAAAAAATATTTCTATATATTAATCACAAAATTTATAAGAAAATCCTTTACAAAATTTAATAAAAAAATAAAAAAAATTACCTAAAAAATCCCACTCTATATTTTTTTAAAAAATTTTTATTTTGACAAATTCTTATAAATTAGTTATAATCTCCTTATGATAACAGAGGACAATTTAATTGAAATAAAAGAGAAATTTGAATTATTTAAAGCAAATTTTGACAAAAGATATTTATATTTTTTAATAGGATATTTTTCTCCAATAATAATTACATTAATAGTACTTTCTAAATTCTTCAAAAGTATATATAGTTTATTCTGGGTAAGATTATTAATATTTATTTTTGTATTAATAGGTGTCATCTTGCATTTTATATTAAAATATTTTTATTTTAGATCAAATAAAAATTATATAAGATTTATTGAGAATGAGATCGAAAGATTTAAAAAATTTTATTCAAGTGAAGAAGAATTTAAAGAAAAAATGATTGAAACAATAAAAATTATATTTAACAGAGAGGGTATAGAATATAACCCAAATAACATAAAAAAATCGACTTTCTATTTTAACCTGCATAAGATAGTTCAAAAAAAGGTGGTTTAATTTAATGAATATTGCATTATTTACAGATTGTTATAAACCTATAAAAAATGGAGTTGTTACATCTGTTTTACAGTTAAAAGATGGTCTTGAAGAAAAGGGGCATAATGTTTTTGTAATAACTGTTGAGGTCCCAAATTATATTGAAAAAGATGAAAACATTTATAGAATGCAATCATTTAAAGTTGGCCTTGGAACGGAACAGAGATTTGGACTTTTTCATCAAGGTCCTATAAATAGATTTTTGCTAAAAAAAAATATTCAATTGATTCATACCCATACAGAATTTTCTATTGGATATTGTGGGAAATGGGCTGCTAAAAAATTAAAGATTCCTCATATTCACACAACCCATACTATGTGGGAAGATTATAGGCACTATATATTAAATGGAAAGTTAATTTCAAGAAATCTGGCAAGAAACATCCTCAAAGCTTTTTTAAAGAGAGTCTTTGTTATAATTGCTCCATCAATAAAAGCAAAGAAATATTATCAGGAACTTGTACCAGATATCCCTGTTAAGGTTATACCAAATGGCATTGATATTCAGAAATTTAAGTCTTCAAAAATAACAAATGATGAGATAAGTCAGCTTAGAAAAGAGTTTAATCTTAAAAAGAATGATAAGATTCTTATATTTGTTGGAAGAATAGGAAAAGAAAAAAGGGTAATGGAACTATTTGATACAATTGTCCCAATAATTAAATCAAATCCGAATGTTAAAATGTTATTTGTAGGAGATGGTCCTCAACTTCCGGAGTTAATGAGAAAGGCAAAAGAGGCTAATCTTGAAAAAGAATTTATTTTTACTGGTTTTGTTAATTGGGAATTAGTTTATAGATTGTATTCAATATCGAGTATATTTGTAACAGCCTCATTGAGTGAAGTCCATCCAATGACATTGATTGAAGCAACAATGTGCGGTTTGCCAATAATAACAAGAAGAGATGATAGTTATCTGGATCTTGTAAATAATGGTGTAAATGGTTATCTGGTTGATACAGATGAAGAAATTAGCAGTTGTATTCAAAAACTTTTAAACGATAATAAGTTATTAGAGATGTTTTCTGATGAGAGTTATAATATTTCTCAGAAATTCACAGCAGAAAATCATGTTAATAAAGTAGAGGCTCTGTATAATAAAGTGCTTGAATGTTATCCGGATGTTAATAAAATAAGAGAATTTTGCGAGTTAGATTAAGGATTTAAAATGATTAGATATTATAGTACAAATAATAAAAATTATTTAGTCTCTTTTAAAGATGCTCTTTTATCTGGGCTTGCTCCGGATAAGGGATTATATATGCCAGAAAGATTTCCAGTATATGATCAGAATAAACTGATGGAAAAAGATTTTAGAAATTTAGCCACATATTTAGCAAAACTTTTTATAGAAGAAGAAATACCAGAAGATGAAATTAAAAATATATGTTATGATGCATTTAATTTTGATGTTCCATTAAAAAGAATTAATGATAACATTTTTATATTAGAGCTTTTCTGGGGACCTACCTGTGCCTTTAAAGATTTTGGGGCAAGGTTTATGGCTTTAACGATGAGTTATTTTTTAAAAAAGATTAATAAAAAGATAAAAATACTTGTTGCCACTTCAGGTGATACTGGTAGTGCTGTGGCAAAAGGATTTTACAAAGTAGAGAATATAGAGGTCGTAATCTTATATCCGAGCCAGAAGGTCTCTTTATTACAGGAGAAGCAACTTACAACACTCGGAGAAAATATAACAGCATTAGAAGTTCTTGGCACATTCGATGATTGTCAGGCAATGGTAAAAGAGGCATTTGTTGATAAAGATTTAAATAGCAGGCTAAACTTATGTTCTGCTAACTCTATAAATATTGGAAGATTAATCCCTCAGTCTTTTTATTATGTATGGGGTTATAATAGATTAAAATATCTTCTTAATGGTATTGAGCCACAATTGATTTATTGCACTCCTTCTGGAAATTTTGGGAATTTGACTGGCGGACTTTTTGCTAAAAGAATGGGATTAAATGTAAAAAAATTTATTGCAGCAACAAATGAAAATGATGTTGTTCCGGAATTTCTTTTTACTGGTAAGTTTAATCCAAGACCATCTGTTACTACCTATTCAAATGCTATGGATGTTGGTAATCCCTCTAATTTTGCAAGAATGATTGATATGTATACAAAAGATAACTCTTCTTACTGGGAAAATATGAAAAAAGATATAATGGGATATAAGGTAAGCGATGAAGAGACACTCGATACTGTGAAGAAAGTATACGAAAAGACTGGCTATATTCTTGATCCACATAGTGCGGTTGGATATAAAGCAATTCAAAAATTTAAGAAGGATAATGAATCAAATAATTTTAATTTTATATTCTTAGGAACAGCTCATCCTGCAAAATTTATGGATATATTGGAAGATAAATTAGGTATAAAAGTAGATATCCCCTCTCAACTTCAGGAGGCTTTACTTAAAGAGAAGAAGTCCATTAAGATTAAAAATATTTATTCGGATTTAAAGGACTTTCTTTTACAGACAAAGTAAATATGGGTGTGATTTTATTTTTATACAGATAAAAAAATAGAGTTATCCTAAGGGTTAATTTTTTTTGAGAAAAGATTGTAATAGAATAATTTATTTTTTTGTTATAATTTTAAATATTTCTTTTAATAGTATGTCTCAAAACCCACCACTTGATAGCAATCGTTGTAGATTGCCTTGTAGAACGGCTTGAGGTTACCGGAAA
>DAONLM010000235.1:0-3576 GCA_035406685.1 Spirochaetota bacterium | reverse complement strand
TTTTATGACGCCTTATGAGGTTATAAAATATGCACTTCGTGATTGAATCGGTGCTCAAAAAAAAATTAACTATGGGATAAATCTATCTTTTTATCTGCCTAAAAATAAAATCCCACCCTTTTAATCCAAAATACTTTTCCAGGAAAGCCTCCTATATACTCGCTACAATAAAAATCAAGAGTAGGCAACCAGAACAATCCAAAGAAATATCTTTATTTTTAATTTATTATATCATTCTGGAAGTATAAATTAAAAAATATTTTTCTTATAATATAAAAAACGATTTTTAAAATTAATAAATAAATTCCTCATAACCAAGTATATGTTCTGGATCCTTTTTAAAATATTCAATTCTATTAAAAATTTCTACTTCTCTATTTGTCCCTTTACTGAATGCAAGACTTAGATTAAAATAAGAATCTCTTATTTTATAATTTTTATCAACCCCATAAACATAGCCAATAAAAAACATTATCTCATCCATTATATAATCATCAGTTATATATTCATACTTATTTTTATTATTTAAGAATGGGATAAAATCAGCAGGTCCTGCATACTGAAAATCTTCTTCATATTTTTTAATCAAAGAAGAGTAGTATGTCATCCATACAATTGCAGCATTTGCAAGAAAAAATATAGCATCCTCTTTTCTATTAAGCAAAGCAGATCTAACGCCTATTCTATACAGGGCCATTAGATATTCTATACCATCTATTCTATATATTCTAAATACATGACTTAATGTTTTATCATTTTTTATATTATATCTCACTCTGTTCCAGAAATCCTCTTCTTTCAGTTTAAAATAATCAGTTACTATCTCTCTATAAACTATATCAGCAAGTTCATAATCACCTTTTTTTGTATAAACATTTGCAAGTTTATATCTTAATTCAATCCCCTTTTGTGGATAGTCAAAATATTTTGCACCATTTAAAGCCTTTTTATACTCATCTTCTGCCTCATTTAATAGTCCTGTTAAAGTATAAAGATCTCCTATAAGTTCATGATATTGAGGATAGTTATCATCTGTCATTAAACTCTCTTTTTTCTGCTCTACTATTTTTTTTATCTCATATTCTGTCTTATCCGGATTTGCCTTTCGGGTCTCTATATAAAATTTTTCTATTTTTTCTTCTATAAAAGCATTTCTTGCCTTTCTTGCCTCGATTATTGCTAATGCATACTCACCTTTTATCTTTAAATTTTCAGCCTTTTTTAAGTATACCCAGCTCGGCTCTCTCTTTATTTTTTGAGAAAATATAGATATTGATGATAATAATAAAAAAATAATTAAATAAAAATATCTATTCATTTTCATATTCTTTTGTTAATATTAATAATTCGTCTAAAATCAAAGAATTCTTAACAACTTTTATCTTTTTACCATCTTTAAATAAGACAGACTGCTCTTTCCCACAGGCAACCCCAAAATTAGCCCCTTCTGCTTCACCAGGACCATTTACAACACATCCCATTATTGCAACTTTTAATTTTTTATTAAATTTTTTCCCCAATATTTTATTCTTAAAGTCAAAAACAATCTTTTGTATATCGACCTCTGTTCTTCCACAGGTAGGGCAACTTACTATATCAATCTCCGGTGATCTTTTGCCAATTGATTCTAAGATCCTTTTACCAACCATCACTTCATCAAATTCAGAAGAGGTAAGACTTACTCGTATAGTATCCCCTATTCCCTGTAAAAGTAAATGTGAAATGCCTATTGAATTTTTTATTGTTCCATCGATTAAATCTCCAGCCTCAGTAACCCCAATATGAAGAGGAAACGGAAAAATCTCTTTTGCTTTTTTATTCACCTCAATAGTAGTCTGAACATTGGACGATTTAAAAGAAAGCACTATCTTATCATAGCCATATTTCTCAAAATAATTTATCTCCTCTTTTGCTGCTTCAATCATTATCTGGACTTCATCTTTATACTTTTCTTTTAAATGTTTTGGTAGAGACCCTCCATTTATACCTATTCTTACAGGGATGCCTCTATCTTTTAAAGCAAAGATTACCTCTTTTACCCTCTCTTCATTTCCAATATTGCCGGGATTTATTCTTATCTTATGAACACCAGCTTCAATAGACTTTATAGCAAGTTTATAGTCAAAATGTATATCTGCGACAATTGGCATTACAGACTCTTTTATTATGCTTTTAAGAGCAATAACAGATTCTTCATCTGGAACAGTTATTCTTATAATGTCACAACCAGCATCTTTTAACTTTCTTATTTTATCAATGGTAAGGGTGATATCTTTTGTGGAATTTTTTATCATTGTTTGAATAGGGATAAAATCTGTCCCTATTTTAATATTTCCTACATCAATTATCATTTCTTCTTTTTTTTATTATTATCCTTCTCTTTAATAGCAGTTTTTAACATTGTTGTAGTTAATTTTAAATATGCATTTTTTGCAGCCTCTTTTTCTGCATCCTTTTTTGATCTACCAAAACCTCTCCCAACTACATTGTTATTCACAAGAACTTCAATAAAAAATGTTTTATTATGCTCTGGACCTTCTTCATTGTAAAGATTATAAACAGGGCATACCTTATATTTTTTCTGACAGAACTCCTGTAAAAGTGTCTTATAATCTTTTTCATGTTTACCAGCAATAACAAGATCTATCTCTTTTATAAAATATTTTAAAATAAATTTCTTAACTTTTTCCAGATTACTATCTAAATAATATGCACCTAAAAAAGCCTCATAAGTATCTGCTAAAATTGTCTTTTTATTTCTCCCACCAGACTGTTCTTCCCCTTTGCCTATCAAAATATACTTATTTAGATTAATATCTTTTGCTAATTTTGAAAGAAGATCCTCACTTACGACGAAAGACTTTATTCTTGCAAGATCTCCTTCATTTAAAGTAGGATAACTCTTGTATAGATAATCTGTTATTACAAAACCAAGAATAGAGTCCCCCAAAAATTCCAATTTCTCATTATTTTCAGTCATATTAGTTTCATTTATGTATGACTTATGAGAAAGAGAAACATTTAATAATTTGAAATTCTTAAAAGATATTTTTATATCTTTTAAAAAAGATTTTAATTCTTTTTTTCTTTCTGATGTTAAATGCAATTCAAAATCCTAAATCGAAAAGTAAAATAGAGATAGCACCATATTAAAAAATAAAAGAATCCGTAAATTTAAAAAAATTTACAGATTCTCTTATTTCTTTCTAAATTATTTTATTCTTTCCTCAATATACTTTACAGCATCACCAACTGTAGAAATTTTTTCTGCATCCTCGTCAGGTATCTGGATATTAAAAGCCTCTTCTAATTGCATAATCAATTCAACAGTGTCTAAAGAATCAGCTCCTAAGTCCTCTATAAAAGAAGAACTCTCGGTGATTTTACTCTCATCAATAGATAACCTCTCAGCAATAATTGCTTTTACTTTGTTAAATGTATCTGACATTATATCCTCCTAAAATATTTTTGGTTTGATTTTAAATTATAGATTATTATTTGTCAATATTTTTTTTACTATTTTTTGATTAATAAAAATACATGGTATCCCCTTAAGATAACTCTTAACAAATATCA
>DAONLM010000234.1:0-3741 GCA_035406685.1 Spirochaetota bacterium | reverse complement strand
ATAAGGTGACATTTCTATTTTTTCAAGAGGTGACATTTTAAAATAAATTCAACATCTTTTTTTTTTAAAAAAAAAATTTTTTGAAAAAAATTTGAAACTTTTTTTAAGATCGCTGAAAAAATAAATTCACTTTTTAAATTTTTTTTGTTATATTTAATGTATGAGTAAAATAAATATTAATAATATTAAAAACAATAATAATATTCTTGTTGTCAAAAAAAAATTAATCAGCCCTAAAAAATATTATGAAAATAAAGAGTTGTTTACATATATTTTGTTTGAAAAATCGCTCTGGACAAAAATAAGAACTACAAATCAGGTAGAAAGAACAAATAGAAAGTTCAGAAAAAAACAAAAGACACATTATAGAATTAGAAATAAGATTAGAAGAAAAAGATTGATTTATTTTATGTATTATTTTCACAATCATAATGCTCTGAAATTAACCTCAGAAATAAAGTTGATAGTCGTTAATTCTAATATTATTTTAATCATTTTCAGCAATTGTGAATTTTTGTCGAAAATCCTTTACAAAATTTTATTATTTTTACAAAGAATTATATTTTCTATTAAAAAAATCAAATTACTTTTTGACAAAATCAAAAATTTTCTATATGTATATACCACTTATAGGGGAAATTATATGAAAAAATATATAATATTAATATTTCTTTTAATAAATTTTATTTTGAATGGAGAAGATTTATTTATAATATTAAGTAATTCTAAGTTTGGTTATATAGATAAAAATGGTAATATAAAAATATCGCCACAATTTGATGAGGCAAAAGATTTTTACGAGGGTTTGGCAGTAGCAAGAAAAATCGATTTAACTGATAATAGAAAAATAAAATATGGTTATATAGATGAATCTGGGATTTTTTTTATTTTACCACAATTTGATGAGGCAAAAAAATTTATAAATGGTTATGCAAGGGTTAGAATAGAGAATAAATGGGGATATATTAATAAAAAAGGGGATTTTATAATTCAGCCGCAATTTGAAGATTGCTGGGACTTTTATGAGTCTGTGGCATTAGTCTATGTAAATGGTAATTTTGGTTATATTTTAGAGAATGGCACATATTTAGTAAAACCAGAATACGAAGGTGGTGGTAAATTTAGTGAAGGAATGGCAAAAGTTAAAAAATATGGAAAATGGGGATATGTGAATAAAGACGGCAAACTTGTAATTCAACCTCAATATGATAAGGCTGATGAGTTTAAATGTGGTGTTGCAAGGGTAAAGGTTGGCAATAAGTGGGGATATATAAATAAAGATAATAAATTTGTTATACAGCCTAAATTTGATAAGGCAGAAGATTTTAATGAAAATCTTGCCTGTGTTGCGATTAATAAAAAATGGGGAATTATTGATTTAAAGGGAAATTTTATTGTTAAACCAAAATTTGATGAAGCAAGGAATTTCAGTGAAGGACTTGCAGCAGTAAAAGAGGGGAAAATCTGGGGATTTATTAACCCTAAAGGAGAAATTATTATTGAAATCAAATTTGATAAAGTTGGCGATTTTAAAGAGGGATTGGTAAAAATAAACTTGAATCAAAAATGGGGATATATTAATAAAAAAGGAGATATAATAGTTAAACCTCAATTTGATTTCTGTTATGATTTTAAGAATGGACTAGCATTAGTTGGAATAGAGAATTTCTGGACAAAAAAATTTGGCTATATAAATAATACTGGTAAAATTGTCTTTGATTTATCAAATTAGATTTTTTAAAAAATAAATTTAAGAGGCTATCAAAAGCCTCTTAATCTATTTTCTTACCTCTCTTATAACATTTGCTATTATTTCAAAAAGTTCTTCTATATGTTCTAAATTAACACTCGAAAAAGCAACTCTTATATCATCGCCAAGAGCAATAACACCAACTTGATATTTTTCAAGACATACTCTTCTTACCTCTTCAGCAGAAGCACCTTTTATTTTTAAGCACATAAAATAGCCAGAATTAAATGGATATACCTCCCAACAATCAGAATATTTTTTATCATAAACAATCTCTTTAACCTTTTTTGCCCTTTCTTTTAAAATATTATAATTTTGTTCTTTCTCTTTTTGATAAGATGGTTCATTTAAAGCATTTTGAAGTATAGATTGAGATGGTAATAAACAGTTAGATATTGAACTTCTTATACAACCAGCGACTTTTTGTTCTAATATTTTATATATATCTGGATGGTGATCATAATCTGCAAATGTGATAAACCCAACTCTGAATCCCCATACATAATCTTCTTTTGTAAAACCATCAATTTTCACACATGCTATATTTTTATGCAATCCTACGAATTTAGAAAAAATAGATCCTTTTAATAAATTGTCTTCAAAAAGAAGTCCATAATAAGAATCATCCGAAACAACAAGAATCTTTTTCCCAGAATTTGCATGCTTTTCTATAATTTTTACAATCTCCTCTGCCTCCTTCTCTGTTGGTGTATAACCAGTAGGATTATTAGGAAAATTAAATAAAACTATTACTTTATCTTTTTTAGATCTTGCTATTGTTTCATCCAGTGATTTAAGATTAAACCCTTTTAACTCTTTATCAAAAAGGTCAAAATAAACCACTTTTGACCCATATCTCTCTTCAAACATGAGATTATAGTTTTCCCATAATTTATCAGAAATGATTATCTCATCCCCTCTATTAAGAAAAAGATCAGCAAAAATCATTATACCATGGGTTAACCCCTGTATAACAACTGGCGTAGAGATAAAATCTGGTGATTTTATATCTGGATTTTCTCTTATGATCTTTTCTTTCCATTTGCTTCTCAATTCTGGAATACCATATACTGGAGCATAAGGAAAAATCTGAGAAGGTTTTAAATTGTTAAAATATTTAGCAATCGAAGGCAAAAAAAGAGGCTCATTATTAATTTCTGCTGAACCAATTGTTGCATTTAATTTTTTAGCCTTCTGTTTTGCCTCTGCTGTCTGAACAATAATCCCTTTTGGCATATAAATCCTTTTGCCAAAATCACTCAACATCTCATAAAATATCTCTGATGATTTTTTTAAGATTTCATTCATCTCTTTTGCTATCTGGTTCATTAAAACTCCTTTCTATATTATATTTAAAATGTAAAATGTTTGCTGTAAATATAGTATGATAGTCATTGTTTTGATAGAATTTTGCTCTTATTATATCGCTTAAGTTTTCAGGAGATATCTCTCTTTTAAAGATTATTCTACATTCAAGAGTAAATAAAGCATCTTTTAAGGAAGAGGTTAAAATTTCTTTAGAATTTATTTTTACTAATTTTGTCTCCTGAAATTTATCAACATATCTTCCAGATAATCTTCCACAAAAATCAAGTTTATCTTTAAAATTTTCTGACATTACATTTATTGTAAACTCATTATGTTTATTAAGTAGCTCATAAGAAAATCTTGATGGCCTAATAAGAATTTCTACTACTGGTTCATTCCATATAATTCCGAAATTAATCCAGCCAATTGTAATTAAATTTTCTCTTTCCTTTGGTGTTCCACATAAGAGTAAAGCGCCAGGCGTTGGGAGTTTATTTATAATGTTAGGTATATTCTGGGAAAATAGTGATAAATTCTCCTTATTCATTAATAACCTTATTAAAATTTTTGCAAGTATAAAAAAAATAATTTTTTTTGTCAAGTTTTTTTATACTAAAAATTTTTTAAATGTGATACCAAAAATGAAAGAATAAATATATCTCAAAAAAAGAAAAAGAAAATAT
>DAONLM010000233.1:0-3777 GCA_035406685.1 Spirochaetota bacterium | reverse complement strand
AAATCCTTTACAAGTTTTTAAAAAAATTTAAAGAAAATTTGCCTAAAAATAAAATCGCATTTTTTTTAATTATGAATTTATATTGGCATATCCCCTTTATTTAATAATCAAATAGTACTTATTTTAATTTTAAAAAATTAAAAAAAATATTGAAATATTTTTATAAATAAAATATAATAAAAATGTAAAATTTAACAAAAATAAGGAAATTTTATGAACAAAAAAATTTATTTTTTAATTAGTTTTATAATTCTTTGTTTGATATTTAATCTAAATGCTCAAAAGAAAACCGGGAAAAAAGCCACTTTTAACTGGGGTGCTGGTGGTCCTCAATATGTTCAATATTTAACAATCACAGGGAAAACTGGTTTTATTACTACCCCAACAGCGTACTGTGCACCAATGGGAACTCTTGCCTTTGGATGGGAATTAACAGCCTCAACCAGAGCCCCATATGGAGTAATGGCTATTGTCAACAAAATTACATTCACTCCACATCATATTTTTGAATTTGGGTTCTCAAAGGCATTAGGATTTGCTGATACTCCAAGTCCTTATTTTTATTTTGATTCCACTCCATTTTTTGGACATATGAAATTAAGGTTTTTAGATTGGGGAGATGGGGCATTAGCATTTGGACTCGATGTTGATATTGTTCCGGATAATTCTGGCGGGCCATCAAGAGGGTATATGTCAATTACGCCATATATAGTTTTTACCGGAATTACTACTATTATTGGTTCTTTTAATTTTGGATTTGGTAAAACATTTTATTTTACAAGAATTCCAGATGCTTATTTAAACTTTTTTGTATCTTATGTTTATTCTTTTGCTAAACTCGATCATAGATTACAACTCGTATTTGATATTTCAAATGCTGACTATCAGGCGGGGGATGATAACTTTAAAATAGCCACAGAGTATAGAGCGTATGTAAACTTTCAGGTAAGAGGAGTTGTGGTAAAAACTCCAAGGTTTCAATGGACAATGGCGCTTACTCTGTATGATATTTTTGATTTGCCGGGAACAGTGCTTGCTATAAACCTAAATGCTGGCTTTTCAATGAATTTTCATATAGATCTTTATTAGAATTAATTCTTAATATAATCCCCCCTTTTTAAAAAGGGGGGATTATATTTTTACCATGGCATTTCACCAGTATAATTTTCTTCTAACTCTTTAAGAAAATCCCTTTCTTCTTTATTTTCTTTGATATTTTTATTATTAAAACCAGATGCGACAATATATATTTCCACACTATTCTGTCTACAACTTTTTGGTTTAAACCATTTTGCCTCTTTAAAAAAAAATTTTATTTTATTCATAACTTCTTTTTCATCCCCACCTTGAAAAATTTTAGCAATAAAAAAACCATCTTTTTTTAAATTATCAAAGCAGAATTCAAGAGCATTTTCTACTAATTGAGAAGATCTAAATCTATCAATATTATCATCACCCTCTGTATCAGGAGCCATATCACTTACTATACCATCAAATTTTTTATTATCTATTTTTTCTTTTATTAAAATTTTGTTATCTTCTTTTTCAAAATCCCCTTTAATAAAAATAAAATTCTCATCTGAGAAATGGCAATCTTTAATATCTATTCCAACAATAATGCCAGGATTAATTATTTTCGAAATATATTGACTCCATGATCCAGGTGCACATCCTAAATCAAGAATATTTTGTCCTTTCTTTATTAATTTAAATTTTTCATTAATTTCTTTAAGTTTATATACACTTCGCGCAAGGTATCCCTCTTCCTTTGCTTTTTGAGAATAAAAATCTGGCTTACTATAAGGATTTTTCTCTTTTTTTTTCATAGAAATATTCTAATAAAATATATCTAAAATTTTATACTTTGTCAAATTTTCTATTTTTTTCAATAGTATTTTTTATCATTAAAAAAATTTTTAAATTATAAAAAAATAACTGTTATTCTATATAAATATTTTTATTAATAAAGTGGATATCCCCCTTTGGCTCGAAAGATATCCACTTTTTTTATAAATATAATAAATTATAGTTATTTTATATAGATATCCCCCTTAATAACAGGGGATATCTATGTTATAAGTATATATAAAATAAGCGTTATTTTATATATATTTGTAAATTCTTATAAATTTATTTTTTTTAAATTAAAAAAAATATTTTTTGACATATTTTAAAAAATTAACTATACTTTTAAAAAACAAATTATAAGGAATAAGATATGGATGGTTTTTGGGGTATAGGAGAGAAATCAACAAATATATATAAACTCGAAGCTCAAAAAATTGCCTTTGCTCCTTTTGTTTTTCAGGTAACAAGAGTAGCAAAAGAGAGTGGCATTTTAGAGATTATATATAGCTATAAAGAAATTGGCTGCTCTCTTAATACAATAATTGAAAAGTCAAACCTATCAAAATATGCTGTAAAAGTTATATTAGACGCAATAAAGAGTATCGGGCTTGTCACAATTGTAGATAATAATTATGTTCTTACAAAGACTGGTTATTTTATCTTAAAAGATAAAATGACAGAAATAAACATGAATTTTACCAATGATGTTTGTTATAATGGGCTATTTTATCTGGATGAGGCTTTAAAGAATGGTAAACCAGCAGGATTAAAGGTTTTTGGCAATTGGAAAACAATATATGAGGCTTTATCTGAATTACCCGAGCAGGTCAGAAAAAGCTGGTTTGACTTTAATCACTATTATTCTGATGCGGTATTTGACAAAATTTTACCTATTATTTTTAAATATAACCCTAATAAAATTATAGATATTGGCGGTAATACTGGAAAGTGGGCTATAAAATGTGCAAATTATAATAAGAATGTTAATGTTACCATTATTGATCTACCAGGGCAGATAAATGATGCAAAAAAAATAGTCTCAGACTCTGGACTTTCTGATAGAATAACTTTTCTGGAAGCAAATATACTGGATGATAAAAATCTCTCGGTAAAAGGAGATATCATCTGGATGAGTCAATTCCTTGATTGTTTTTCAGAAGAGGAGATTGTTAAAATAGTTAAAAAGGCTAAAAATTCTTTAAATTCAAATGGTAAGATTTTTATTCTTGAGACATTTGTTGATAATCAACGATATGAAACAGCAGAGTTTTGTCTTAATATGACATCTTTATATTTTACTACCATGGCTAATGGTAATAGTAGAATGTATAGAATAAATGATATGAAAGAACTCCTCTCTATCTCTGGTTTTAAAATTATAGAGGAAATACCATCTGGCATAAGCCATACTCTACTAATCTGTGAAGAGAATGTATAAGGCTTTTTTTGAATCACCAATAGGCATATTGAAAATCGTATCTTTTAAAGACAAAATAAATTCAGTCGAATTTGTCGAAAGAAAAGAAGAGAGTATTATGAATAATCTATTAGAAGATTGCATTACTTTATTAGAGGAGTATTTTGAAGGGAAGAGAAAAAAATTTAATATACCCTTAGAGATAAGAGGGACAGACTTTCAAATTAAAGTATTAAATATAATAAAAACAATTCCTTATGGCGAAACAATTTCTTATAAAAATATTGCTATTCTTCTTGGTGGTATAAAATATAGTCGCGCTGTAGGAAATGTTTGTAATAAAAATAGGCTTCCTATTCTTATTCCATGTCATAGAGTAATAGGTTCAAATAATAAATTGACAGGTTATTCTGCTGGGATTTCTAAAAAACAATGGCTTCTTGATTTCGAAAAGAAAAACCTAAAAACTAATATTCATGCTTATTGAAGAAGTATATTCATTTATTTTATAT
>DAONLM010000232.1:0-3893 GCA_035406685.1 Spirochaetota bacterium | reverse complement strand
CATAAATATTTCCAAGTATTTCAACAGGTAAAATCGAAAACTCATAAGGACATTCTGGATAATAAAGTCCCTTAATAATAGAAGATAATACTTTATCATCAAGTTTCAAATTGGAAAGCCAATCTTCCTCTCTAAATAAGCCAGCATCGTATTTATTATTTGCATTTGTAAATATTTTTTTTAAATTACTATAAACACCTTCATTTTTAGTAGCATTTAATAATTGTTGATATTTTTCAATATCTTTGTCTTCTGCTATTCTTAAAAATATTATTCTATCAATAATTTTTTGCACAGCAATATTAAGATTATAAATATCAAGTTCTGGATTTCTTAATGCAATATTTTTTGCAAGTTCAGTTCGCCACTCTTCAATAAGTTTTAAAAGTTCTTTATCAACCTCAGATGTCCCTTTCTTATTTTTATTCTCTTCAATATATCTATCAAAACTACCTTTTAAAATTGCTTCTTTTAAGAATGTGTTATATATAAAATCCCAATTTTTTTCATATTCAAGATATGTGCAATAAAAAATTCTTGCAATACTTGCATCATCATTTTTATCTGGTTTTATACGGGTATCATAAACAGCAAATTCCTCAAAATCAGTCAAAATTGATAAAGGAAGTTTTGCTGTATATCCATACCTTCTAATTTGATAGGATGGCTCTATCTCTTTTTTAATATAGACAGATGGCTTTTTCGCCTCAACAAAAAATTTTCTCACCCCACCAATTCTGAATGAATAATCCGGTGCCTTTTCTCGACCCTCAATTTTAACTTTATCCTCTCTTACAACTTCTCTGTATTGCTCAGAATACCCCTGTATATTTCTCACATCCCAATCAAGAAGTTCAAATAATTTATCAATAAAATCAACTCTTGTGTTTGCTTCATCGTACTTATTACTCTTGTACTGCTCGATATTTTTGTGAAATTGCTCTGTAAGTTCTTTTAATTTTGATAATTTTTCTTCTTTGGTTAAATTCATATCCATTTTTATATCCTTAATTCTCCTGCTTTATCTAAAATAATAAGGTGATTCTTTTACTTCTAAAACATATGTCCCAGAAAAATTGTCTTTTGACACGATTTTTAAAAAATAGTCAGATGTGCTATCACAAAACCAATTTAAAATCAGTGAATAATTAGAAGAAGAATTGTTATCATTATAGGTTAATAAATTTTCTTCAGAATCATAAAGATAAAGAATCGTATCAACTTCTGCATTGTATTCATTTCTTGGGTTTGTGGATATTTTATAATAATAACCTTTTTTCCCACTAAATTTTATCCAATCAATATCGCTAGCAGGATAGAGGGTTCTTTCTTGTGGTGTTGTCTCTATTGTTTTCGCAAGATCAGTAGTATTATCATCTTCAAAAGAGTCATTTGTTAAGTCAGCCATAAAGCCACCACCAGCAATACTGAGTTGTGATTCCCCAAAAATATTTATTGCCTTTACTTTATAATAATAAATTTTCCCGGCTACCACATCCTTATCATAAGCCTCTGTTAATGTAGTAAAATTAAATTTTTGTGTGGAATAGATTGTTCTGTAAAATTCTATCTGATTATAAGGTCCAGAGATATTATCACTTTTATATAAATAATACTTCTCAGCGCCATAAGCAAAAATCCAGTTTATCTTTATAAAATTAGAATTTGTGCCATAAGAAGGAGTCACATATTGGACTCTATCCGGTGGCTCATTTCCAAGAGTTATTCTTATCTTATAACCACCAGTCCCATAAATGGATATCACAAGAATATAATATGTTCCAGACATCTGACATAGCCACTTAGTTATTTTTCTTGTATATATTGAGTTATCATAAGAATAATCGTTATCCCGAAGTAGATTATAGTTAGAATCGTAAAGATATATTCTTATAAATTTGCAATCATCTTTTTCATTTCCAGTAGAAAGAGTCTCGATTGTATAAATATTGTCACCAGTTGCATCAAATTTTATAAAATCAATATCATTTTTAGGATATATACTCCTTGTTTGAACATAGTCTATTAGAATCTTTTTAGCATTATCAAGAGAATTGTCGTTTTCATATTGATCCAGAGAAAGCCCAGCTCTGTATCCAGAAACAGGGTTACTGAAATTACTTTCCCCATATAATAAATTGTATCCTTTTAGTTTATAATAATATATTTTACCCGGCTCAACTTCAGTATCACTAAACATAAATTTATAACTCTTTGAACCTATCTTTTGATAAGGGCCATCTACTTTTTCACTTCTATATATAAAAACTTCATTTATTAAAGAACTCTGCATCCAGCTTATCGTAATCTCATCAAGAGATTCTCCCTGAGAGGCTTTAATCTGATAAGGTGGAAGAATCAAAGGAATATCAAGGCTTGAATTTGCCTTGTTATATTGACTATCACACGATAAAAAAATAAGTAAAGATAAGATTATAAAAATTTTTATTATTCTATTACTATAATAATACATCTCTATCTATTTCCTTTGATCTCATCAACATACTCCTCGGCATAATGAAAAGCAAGAGCACCATCGCCGCAGCCAGTTATTATCTGTCTAAAAGAGTTAGCCCTAACATCTCCTGCTGCAAATAATCCTTTAATTGGTGTCATCATTCTTTCATCTGTGATAATATATTTATTTTCATCCAAGATCGGTAAATCTATAAAATCTGTATTTGGCTCAAGTCCAATAAGAATAAATACACCGTCAACTTGTAATTCTTTAATATTATTATCTTTATCTTTTAGTTTTATAGACTTAACAAAATTATCACCTTGAATCTCCTCTACCACTGAGTTAAAAACAAATTCAATATTAGTGATTCTTTTTGCTGAATTTACAAGTGATTGAACTGCTCTAAATTTATCTCTCCTATGAACAATAAATACCTTCTTACAAAATTTTGAAAGAAAAATTGCCTCAGTAAGAGCAGTGTCTCCACCCCCAATCACAGCAACACTTTTACCCCTGAAAAAAGGCCCGTCACATGTAGCACAATAGCTTACACCCTTTGAGGTAAACTCATTTTCTCCCTTTACATTTAATAACTTATGTTTTGCCCCTAAGGAAAGAATAACTGAAATAGCATGATAGGAATTATTATTGCTTGATTCAAGTTTAAAAATTTCGTTATCTTTACGAATCTTAATTATCTCATCAATTATAATCTCTGTCCCAAATTTCTTTGTTTGTCTGTACATCTTATCCTGTAATTCAAAACCAGTTATGCCATCTGGAAATCCCGGAAAATTATCTATTATATCAGTAAGCATCATCTGTCCGCCGGTTCCAGTCTTTTCTATTATGGCGGCTTTATAGCCAGATCTACCAGCATATATACCAGCAGTCATTCCAGCCGGGCCCCCACCAACTATTATAATATCATATAACTTTGACATTTTTTCTTCCTTTAATTTTAGAATTAATATTATAATTTAATATACTAAAAAAGATTAAAAAAGGCAAATATGTTTTGTATTTAATAAATGTGCAATTTTATTTTTAAAAAAATAAAAGGATAGAGTTATCCTGAGGTTAATTTTGTGTAAGAAAGTATTGTGATAATTTTATTTGTTTATTTTACAAAATTTTTACTAAATACGGCTAGTAATATGTCTCAAAGCCTATTACTTGGTAGCAATTGTTGTATATAGCCTTGTAAAATGGCTTGGTATTACCTTCGAAGTGGGACAATTCTCTACTCTTCCACCACCTCTTTATCTCTGTTAATTTCAACCATAACCTCAATGTCACAAGACTACATTTCTTCTCAAACCCAAGCATACCCATTCTCTCATATTCTTCAATGAAAACTTCAAGAATTGTCCTAATCAATTTTGCCATGCTAAAAAAATTCAAGTCAGCATGGATTTTCTTTAAAAACCTA
>DAONLM010000231.1:0-3907 GCA_035406685.1 Spirochaetota bacterium | reverse complement strand
ATTAACATTAGGATAAATCTATCCTCTTAACTGCCTAAAAATAAAATCGCACCCTGATATTTTCTAAAATATTCTCATTAAAGTATTCGAATTTGCATTTATGTAATTCAGATAGTAAATAAAATTATATTTTCTCAAATAAAAAGTATTTTTTTGACAAAGATTTAAAATTTATGTAATATATAATCATGGAAGGATATTTTGCTTATTTAAAATGGGAAGATTCTTTTTTATTAGACTCAGAGATAACCCTTTTTATAAATAATAGCGTAAAAAAAACTCAGGAGTTTTATAAAATAATTTCCATCAATAATAACATCCAATTTAGTTCCTTATTAAAATCTCCAGAAGAGGAAAATAGAGTAATGATAAAAATTAATCCAGAGAAATATAAAAATATATGGGATCTATTTTTTTTAATAAAACCTTATGCATTAAAGAGTATATATATTTACAATCAATCAGAAGACCCAATAAGTTATCTTTTTTCATTTAGATGTCTTGATAAAAATAAAAAGGTAACAGGCCTTGGAAATATTATTCAGACAGAATTATTTCAAATTTATTCCACATTAAAAGAAATTCATAATAATAATTTAGCCAACAAAAGATAATATATCATTGGCTACTTTTTCGTATCTTGAAACAATTGACAAATGTCCTATATCTTCATAAATTAAAAGAGTAGAACTTTTTATTTTTGATTGAATATATTTACTTCTTTTTTCAGAGACTAAAAAATCAACTTTACTACCAATGACCAAACAGGGAACTGAGACTTCAGAGAGAAGATAATCAAAATTTTTGTAAATTATAGAAGCATAATTATCAATAACATTTTTAGGATTATTATACATTACAATCTCTTTTGCTATTTTATATAATTCATCTGTAAAATATTTATCTCTTAAAAGAGGTATTGCTAAATAGACTAACGAAAATTTGAAATTTAACTTTAATAGTAGATGAAAATTAAAATAAAAGATTTTTTTAAAAATATTATAACTAAAATTAGTATCAGAATGTAATAAAACCAGTTTTTTTATGCTATTTTTCATTTTTTGATAGAATAGTAATGAGGCAATTCCACCAAAACTATATCCGACTAAATATATATCAGATATCCCCTGTTTTATTACTAAATCTACTACTAAATCAATATATTTTTTTAAATCAAATTTTTTAGGTTGAAACGAATAACAATGCCCGGGATAATCCACTACAATTACAGGGTATCTTTCAGCTAATTTTGGAGCAATTCCCATAAGCATTTCTATATTGCCGCCAAAGCCGTAAAAAAATAATATTGTAGGAAGATTTTTATTTTTATTATAATATTTATAAGCCACTGTTAGATCTTCATAAGTATAAAACTCTATTCCATCTGTTAGATCTTTATTCCGTGGCTGCCATTCTTTTTTCATCTATATATCCTTAATCTTTAATAGGGAAGCACAAAAAAATAGAAGTCAAAATAAAAACATGCACACCCTAAAATAACAAATATATGCCATATCTCATGAAAACCAAATTTTCCGGGAATTGGGTTGGGTTTTTCAAAATAGTATATCAGTGCTCCAATTGTATATAATATTCCACCAAGAGTAATAAGTCCTACTCCTATAAATCCAATAATTTTTAATAGAGGTATTGCGATAAAAATCCCAAGCCATCCCATACCAATATATAAAGTATGAGTTAACCATTTTGGTATAGCAGGAAAAACTCCCTTTATTATTATACCAATAATTGCTATTGCCCAGACAACCCCAAATATTGACCAGCCAAATGGATTTCTTAATAATATAAGACAGAATGGTGTAAATGTCCCGGCAATTAATGGAAATATAGCAATATAATCAAATTGTCGGAATATGTTTTCTATTTTCTTTCTTGCAAATATACCATGATGAAGAGAACTTGCTAAAAATAAAAGAATAAGAGTTGTTCCATATATAGAAAAACTAACTATATGCCATACTTTAGCTTTTATACTTGATTCAACTATAAGAACAACGACACCAAATAAAGATAGTATCAAACCAATAATATGAGAGGCTGTATTAAATTTTTCATCTGTTACATAAATTGAACCATCTTTACTTTTCTTTCGCAATTTCATAACTATTTTGAAATTTCATTAAGCATAAATGAAGATTCTATGACCTCTTCTGGATTCACATTAATATTTGAGATAATCGAATCATTTTTCTTATACAAGCTTTCTGATAATCTAAATATATTATATGCAGAAAATTTACTATTCTTATCAAAAAACATTCTATTCTCTTCTTTACCAGCAATTGTCACATCCTCAAACATTAACATAACTTCATCCTTACCGCCTTTTATGCCAAATAGATTTGCTATATCCTGTGCAACTTTTTCCTTATCCTTTAAAAATATATCATACCCCTCAATCATTGCCTTTACAAATACTTGAATCTTTTCTGGATTATTTTTAACAAAATCAGCTCTTGCTAAATATATATCTGCGATTAAACCATAAGCTGGATTTCCCTCTTTTGATGTAATTAACAACTTTGAACCACTAACATAAGATTCTTTTGTTGGGTCTGTGATATCATAAATAAATGGGGACCAGGTCACACAAGCATCTATACTCTTATCATTGACATAAGAGTCCTTTGCAGCAATTGCATCAGCCGCATATATTAATGTAACATCCTTTGAAGTAAGACCATTCTCATTCAAAAACCATAAGATAAAGAAATGAGAAGGTGTATATTGAGAGGTAACTATCTTTTTACCCTTTAAATCTTTGCCACTCTTAATGTCTCCTCTTACAATTATTCCGTCTCCACCATTAGAGTAGTCAAAAATTCCAATTACCTTTGGAACAGTTCTTGAATCTTTACTCAAAGACTCATAATGAAGAGGAAGCATGTCCATTGTTGACCATATAATAGGATATGTCCCATTAGCAAATCCCTGTAATTGATTTGCTGGATTTTCTTCCTGAATTAATTCTACTTTGAACTTTCCATATTTATAAAATAAAGATTCTTCATTAGGAAGAGCACCATTATTTGCCGCAAATAAAGCAGCATATCCACCCCATGTTACTAATGGTATCTTTATAATCTCCTCTTGATTTTTTTTACAACCAATAAATATTAATAGAGATATTGCCATTAAAATAAAAATTTTTCTCATATTTATCTCCCTCAGATTTTTTATTTAATTCAATTGACTCTGATCTTGAGAATTTTCCACTATATTATTATGCTCGTTCAAGTTATTTTCATTATTATCTTCAATATTGTTTAATTCTGGGTTATTTTCTACCTTTTCTTTTATCATCTCTTTTTCTTCTTTTGTAAAAAAGAAAAGAACAATAAATAGTAAAATAGCACCAATTACAGTATAAACATCAGCAAGATTAAATATGGGCCAGACAAAATCTTTATAATACCACATGACATAGTCTACTACATAACCCCTTATTATTCTATCAATAACATTTCCTAATGCTCCACTACTAATTAAAGCAAGAGGGACCAGATGTTTTATAGTATTTGAATAAAAATAGAATATTATGACTAAAATAGTTCCAGTTCCCTGTAAAAATACAAGAAATAACCATTTTTGAGTCTTGTTGAGATATTTGTTAAGCCAGCTTAATATTGAAAATCCAATATCATCATTTGTCACATATTTGAATTTCCAAAATCCCGGGATAACATCAACATCTTGACTATGCCTTAAATTTCTATGAGCAATCTCCTTTACAATAAGATCAGCTCCGGTTAAAACAATCACAATAGTTAAGAGTAATAAGATCTTACATAAAATACACTTTGGTTTTATGTCTAAAAATTCCTGTAATTTCATAGATAGAATATAGAATAATTATTTAAAAAAATCAAGTTTTTTTGACAAAATT
>DAONLM010000230.1:0-3926 GCA_035406685.1 Spirochaetota bacterium | reverse complement strand
AAATAAGGAAAACTTTTTATCTGGACTACCAGACTTTTATCATACCATCTCCTTTTATCTCTCAAGATTCTGCACTGTAAAAATATCATCTTTTATACCAGAGTTTATCTTAATATTTGTGATTGATAAAAGAGTTTTTGTTCCCTCTTTTGCATTATCAACAACTGTTTTTGTTGGGACCAAAACTCCTTGAATCTCTTTTACCTCAACAAATACTATTGTTTTTAATAATTTATCATCTTTTTTATCATATGCTTCAATTTTATAGATAAAATAATTATTTTTTGAAACCCACATAAAAGATCTTGAATATGGAGCATTTTTACTCTTTGGCGTTGCCTCAATCACAAAACAATCTATATTCTGTGTTTTATCATCTTTTATGTACTTATAATCAAAATCATCAAGATCTCTATCTTCCATATCATAATAATATAAATCTGATCCCATAAATTTTGCATCCTTACTGGATGAAGCTATCAATCTTGTCTTTTTTAATGCTGGTAGCCACAATCTCTGTTCATCGTCCCCTTTTCTTGCAATTGTTAAAAACTTTGTCCCTTTTACATCTGCTGGTTCTAAAAATTCTACAAATGAATTTTTACCCTCTTTACCCTCTTTTGTGTAATTTACTATTTTTCTTTTTTTCTGATTGCCATTCTTATCAATTAAAATCATCTCTGCTTCAGAATAACTATCAATTGCCTTTTTTAACTCTTTGTTCTTCTTTGCAATCTCATAACCTTTCTCATCAGCAAAAATTAATGTTCCAATTAAAAATAAAATTAAACAATAAAATCTCTTTTTCATTTTGACCTCCTTATAAAAAATTATCTTGCTATAAATTTAGGTTTAAATATATTCAACATTACTGGTAGTAATGTCATTGATGATAGTGATGCAGTTAACATCGTAAAAGCAAGTAAAGCACCAAAATAGATTAAAGGCATAAAACTGGAAAATACCAGTACTAAAAATCCAAGACCTACCGATGCCGCGTTAAATATTATTGCCTTTCCACAACTCAATAAGGCATTTGTTGTAACAGTGTTTAAATCGTTGCTCTTTTTTCTTTCATGATGATATGCATTCATAAAATGAATAGTATAATCTATACCAATACCTATCGCAACTGAGGCAACCATTGATGTTCCTGCATCGAGTCTTATTTTTAAGAATCCCATTACCCCAAAGTTTAAAAAAATTGGTATGGATAAAGTAATTACCCCAAATATTCCAGCAATTCCGGATTTATAATATAAAGTCAATATTAAAAAGACTGCAATTAATGAGAATATTATATTTGTAATCTGGCTATCTATTATAAGATTGGACACAACTACCTGTAATTTAGCATTTCCAGATATAACTACCTTATAATTTTCTGGGAAATTATTTTTTGCATAATCTAAAATATCCTTTTCTATCTTTCTTACTAAATCAAAATCTGGATTTTTTAACAGGATATCCACTTTTGTTTGAGATGGCTCTATTGAATCATCGACATATTCTTTAAGATTACCAGAAAATAATAAAAGATATTGAGCAATAAGTTGTTTTAATTCCATTTTATCTTGACATTTATATTTTACCGGATCATAAGGTATTTCGTAATAATTCCCTACTTCATCAGCATTCATAACCTGATTCATTTTTTTTATTAGCTCTGTAAAAGAGATGATATTGCCTATATCTTTATATTTTTTCTTAAGATATTTTTGAAGATTATCCAGTTTTATAAGAATATCTGGATCTGTTAGATCACCGGGATTTTCGCCTTTTATAACCATTGTTATAATGGTAGTACCATTAAAATTTTTATTTGCAAAACTATCTGCTTTTCTAATCTCTGTATCTTTTTTAAAATAATTGATCATAGGATTGCCCACTATTATTCTGGTTGTTCCAAAAATTGCTATCAATAAAATTATTCCAAAGAGTATTATTACTCTAATTTTCCCTTTTGATAAGAATTTATACATAATAAAAAGTGCTTTTGTTAAAATGTCCAATTTTTTATTATTTTCATCATTCTCTTTTTTAATTTTAGCCTTTAATGCCTTATGTCTAACTAACAGTAAAGATGGTATTAATGTAAGAGAGGTTAAAAATGCTATAAGTACACCTATTGAAGTAAATATACCGAATTCCTTTATTGGGACAATTTTACTTGTAGCAAGTGAGCCAAATCCAGCCATTGTAGTTAAGGCCGCAAGTAATACTGCACCACCTATTCTTTTTATTGTATCAAATATTATCTCTCTGTTTCTTTCTTCTGAAATAGTTTTATTTAAAAGTTTCTCTTTATCTATCTCATCATAATAATGGCTTATAATATGAATACCATAAGCACTTCCAACTGCTATCATTAAAACCGGAATAGCACTTGCAATCATGGTAAGATTTATTTTAAAAATAGCCATTATACCAAGTGTGCAGACAGTTGTTATTAAAACCGTTAATGTTGGAAGTGCAATTCCACCAACTCTTCTAAATGACACTAACAGAGTAAGAATAAGGATTATCACAACAAAAGGAACAAGTTTTGCTAAATCTTTTCTCATATTGTTTGCAATTAAGACAAGAACTGTTGGCAAACCAGCAATATAGAATTCATAATCATCATTTTTATATCTTTTTAAAATTTCTTTTACCTGTTTGTAAGACTCTTCTGCATTCTTATTTTTTATACCTAAATTTAATTTAAGGGCAATCATTGTAGCAGTAAAATCTTCTGAAAAGAAATTTTTATACATCTCCCAGGAGAGTAATTTTTCTTTGATTTTATTTTCTTCCTCTTCATTCTCTGGCATATTCTCTATCAATTTTGTTGTCTCTATACCATCTTCTGTTCCAACTATATAATCAACATTTACAACTGATGTGACCTTCTCCAGTGTAGGCAATTTCTCAAATTCTTCTGTTAATTGTTTTATTAATTCAAGATTATCTTTTGAATAGAGATATCCTTTTTTAAATTTTATACTTACAGCCATCATCATATTCTCACCGTATTGATCTTCTATATTCTTATACGCTGCTCTTTCTGGATTTGATTCTGGTAAAAATTTTGTCGTGTCATTGTCTATTTGAAGAGTAGGGATTGGCAAAGCAAGTAAAATAGTTATAACTACAATAACTATTATAATAAGACTCGGAAATTTAAATAGATATTTCATAACTCCCCCTTTAAAATTTTATAAGAGACAATAGAATATTTATATTATATTCAAATATTTCATTGAATGTAACATCTTGTGGTAAAAAATTAGAATATATACTATTATCAAGTAGATACAAACCCATAAATATACTCTGAGCTGCAAGTGCCATTTTTTTCACATCTATATCTTTTCTTATACTACCATCATTAATGCCATCTTCTATAAATTTTTGAATAAGATCTCTTATGTTTTCTATTAGTTTCTGGCAGTTTTTAAAACCCTCTGTTGATTTATTTTTACTCGCAGATTGAGTAAGAAAGTAAAATATAACTTGAGCATAATTTTTATTTATTTTTTTTAAGTTTACAATAGACGTCGCAATTGATTTTAATTTATCAAAACCAGTATTTTGTCCTTTAATACTATCTAAAATTACATGTAAAAAAAGTTGTATACCTCTTAATGCTATTGCTGCATATAACTCTTCCTTACTTCCAAAATATTTATAAACAGTCCTTTTACTAAATTCCGATTTTTTTGCAATTTCATCCATTGAGGTATCTTTAAATCCATCTTTTAGAAAAAGTTTTTCAGCCGCATCAAGAATTTCTTCTTTTTTTCTTTCTCTTTCTCTCTCCATTCGGTTTAACTTTTTCATATTAGTATCCTTTTTAAACTAATATGTATATTGTAAACTATAAGTTTACTTTATATAATATAATATATTTTTTTTAAAAAGTCAATAAGAATTTTATACTGAAT
>DAONLM010000229.1:0-3937 GCA_035406685.1 Spirochaetota bacterium | reverse complement strand
TAAGAATAAAGTGGTTATAAGAAAAAATATTAAAATTATAGGTGGAAGTTGTGTTGTAAGAGACTCAATTAGCTAAGAGGTTATTGATTCAAAATATACAAAAAATAAAAGATACTTCTTTATGTTAAAGTAATTTTTTCTTGAAAAAAATAAAAATTTTGGATAGATTTTATCTGATTAGGTATAATATTCCATTATATCCAAACCATAGTGAAAAAACTATTATTAAAATAGCGCAGAGTAACATTATAATTTTATATAATCTTAAATTTATAAATTTTTTGCTTTTATAAATTGAAAATGAAACAATAGAATACCACAAAAAATCTGCTAATATATGACCAACAAAGAAAACCCCTATTCCTAAAAATTTGTATTTTATAGAGAGGGTTATATAATTTATTCCTATTGTTACCCACCATATAAACCAGAAAGGATTTGAAATGCTCATCAATATGCCAGAAATTATTAAGTTATTACTTAATAGACTTTTTGTTTGATTAAAATCGATCTTCTTCTTTATTACTGTTAATATCATGTCCAAAGCAATAAAAAGAAGTATAATCATTCCAATTATACTTATTATACCTATAACCAAATTATTATTCAAGAATGGCGAAAGACCTAAAATAAGAACAATGAGGATCAAAATTTCAAGAATGGCATGACCTATTATTATCATTGGTCCTGCTTTCCAGCCTTTTTCAAGACTCTTTGTTATTGTATAGCTAAGAAGAGGACCAGGAACAAGTGCTCCAGAAAATGCTATTATAAATGACGATAAAAAAATATTTATAAGTATCAAAGTTTATCCCCTGTTATAAAATTTTTTCAAAATCAATCTTATATGGATTTTCCTTTACACATCTTTCTGCTTTTGTTTTAATTGATTTATCTTCTGATTTAAGAGATTCTATTAAAAAGTCAATATTATTGAAAATAAAATTTTTTCCATAAAGTTCAGGGGATTTGTGAAATTCTTTTATTAATTCAAGTTGAGCAAGATTTATGATTTTATTTTTTAAAGCAAGATCAAAAAAATCATTATCTATTACTACAGAAGAAAAGGACTCTATATTATTTTTAGTAAGATACTCCTTACCGCCTTGATTTCTATCAACAATAGAGGCAGTAAATATTATATTCCCATTTATATTTTTAATTGCTGGTATCCAGGCTCTTTCATAACTTGATGCCTGAGTGATAAGATCAGCAATATGAGTAACATTTTTATTCTGGATATCATAAATTTCTTTATTGTCTTGAATTACTTTTAGGTTCTTGAATATAAAAAGATGAGGCTTATTAGAAAGATAGGCAATCGGGATTGAAAAAAACCAATCTCTTCTCTCACCACCAGAAACATAATGAGACTCAAGAAATTTTTTATTATTTTTTATTGAAGAATAAAATTCCATTATTATCTCTTTAAATTCTATATTTTCATTTAAAAAAGATATTATTTTCTCAGTGAGAATTGTCGTAAAATCATGACTATTAATATTTTCATCGATAAAGCTAAGTAATTCTGTGGCTATTTTTTCTCCCCCAAATAAGTAGTGGGTGTTTATAAAGTATGGGCCAATTGTTCCGGATGTATACCAGAATGGTTTATATTCAGAAGCAATTTTTATAGATCCTGTTTTAAATAACATTTTCTGTATTATATTCATTTAACTATCCTTATAATTAAATTTATTAATATACCATTGAATTGTTTCTCTGATTGCAATATCAAATCTATATTGTGATTTAAATCCAAGTTCTTTTTCGATTTTTGTTGGGTCTATTGCATATCTTAAATCATGTCCTGGCCTATCTTTTACAAATGTAATTAATTCGCTATACTTTTTTCTGTCTGGCAGAGGTTTTAACTCATCAAGAATATCGCATATTTTATATGCAAGATCAAGATTTTTTATTTCATTTCTTGTGCCAATATTGTATGTCTCTCCAAATTTTCCTTTATGAAATACAAGATCAATCGCTATACAGTGATCTTTTACAAATAGCCAATCTCTTATATTCTCGCCTTTACCATAGATTGGTATTGGTTTTTGAAAAAGAGCATTTCTTATTATTGTGGGAATTAACTTTTCTTTATGCTGTTTCGGTCCATAGTTATTTGAGCAATTGGTAATGAGAGTATTGATTCCAAAGGTATGATGATAACTTCTAACAATCATATCAGAACTTGCTTTTGAGGCACTGTAAGGTGAATTAGGAGCATAAGGTGTATTTTCTGTAAAATATCCATCTTTTCCAAGAGAACCATATACCTCATCAGTTGAGACATGAAGGAATTTGCTATTCTCAAATCCCTTTTTATAGACAAAAGGCTCTATTAACCAATAATTTTTGGCATTGTTTAATAAATTATATGTGCCATATACATTTGTAAGTATAAAATCCTTTGGATTTTTTATTGAGTTGTCAACATGTGATTCTGCTGCAAAGTGTATTACCCCTTCTATGTTGTATTCTTTAAATATGGCTTCGACAAGATTTTCATCACAGATATCCCCCTTGATAAATTTATAATTCTTATTTTTTTCAACCTCTTTTAAATTTTCAAGATCTCCTGCATAAGTTAATTTATCAAGATTTACGATAAAGTAATCTGAATATTTATTTAGAAAATATTCTACAAAGTTTGAACCAATAAATCCAGCTCCCCCAGTTATTAATAGACTCTTCATTTTTTTTGCTCCATATTTAATATTTTAAATAGATATTTTCCATATTGACTTTTAGAAAATTTTTCTGCAAATAGTCTTAACTCCTCTCTGTTAATATATCCCATTTTATATGCAATCTCTTCAATACATGCAATTTTTAATCCCTGCCTCTTTTCTATTACTCTAATAAAACTTGCAGCCTCCTGTAAATCTTCTACTGTTCCAGAGTCAAGCCACGCAATTCCTCTTCCAAGGATAGTAACATTCAATTTATTTTTACTTAAATAGACTTTATTAACATCAGTAATTTCGAGTTCTCCTCTTTCAGATGGTTTAATAGATTTTGCTATCGCTATTACTTCATTGTCATAAATATAAAGCCCGGGTATTGCATAATTTGATTTTGGATTCTTTGGCTTTTCTGCTATTGAAATCACATTGAAATTGTTATCAAATTCAACAACACCATATTCTGATGGATTATCAACATAATATCCAAATATACTTGCTCCTTTATTGTTTTTTATACTGACTTTTAAAATTTCTGGTAGACTCTCACCATACAATATATTATCACCCAGTATCAGGGTAACATTATCATTACCAATGAATTTTTCACCTATAATAAAGGCTTCTGCAAGCCCATTGGGTTTTTCCTGAATTTCATACTGAAATTTTAAACCAAGATGTTTACCATCCCCAAGTAGATCTTTAAAAAAAGTTATATCCCTCGGTGTAGAGATAATTAATATATCTCTTATGCCTGCCAGCATTAGTATTGATAAAGGATAATATATCATTGGTTTATCGTAAACAGGTAAGATCTGTTTTGAGATAACCTGTGTTACTGGAAATAGTCTTGTCCCACTTCCACCAGCAAGTATTATTCCTTTCATAATAAATCCTTTTTATATTTTATATAACAAAATTATATATAGCAAAAAGTTTTTTTATGGTAAATAAATTTTTAAAATTTATATAATGTACGGTGTGATTTTATTTTTAGGCAGTTAAAAAAATAGAATTATCCTAAGGTTTAATTTTGTTTGAAAAATGATTGTAATAGTCTTATTTATTTTTTGGTAGAATTTAAAATAATTTTTTTCAATAGTATGTCTCAAAGCCTATTACCTGATAACAATCGTTGTAACTTGCCTTGTAAAAGGGTGTAGTGTTACCTTCAAAGTGGGATAATTCTCTGCTTTTATTCCACTTTTTTATCTTTGTTAGTCTCAAAAATAACTTTAATGTTACTATAC
>DAONLM010000228.1:0-3939 GCA_035406685.1 Spirochaetota bacterium | reverse complement strand
TTCCAGAAGAGGTGTATAATGAGTTAAAATTGGTTCATGACCATATTAATTCATTTAGTATTGCCATTCTTATACGAGAACTTTTGGAAATATATTTTGCTGGTATTGAAGTAGAGGGAGAAGAAGAGTTTGCAAAAAGAATAGAAGAATGGCAAAAGGAAATAGAAAGTTTAAGAGCAAATAAGGCTGTGGTGGTGAAGATTGGTTCCCCAGATATCCCAGTCTCTGACACTACTAACGACTATTTTTTACTCAAATTTAATCTAAAATTTTGCCTGAAAGAGATAAAATTCTTATAAAATTAGTAATATGCCTAAAATTTGGTCATTCTATATTTTTTACTCAAAATTTATCTTAGGCTAATTCTATCTCTTTATCTCTCTAAAAATAAATCGCACCCTCTTTGATTTAAAAATTAGTCCATGGTGTTGTAGGAGAAATAAAAGAAACTGTCACTAATATCGTTGTTATTATCTAAATAAAATAAAAGCATATCTCTTTTTTAAATTTTTAATATATAAAATAATAGTAAGTTTATAGTTATATAAATATCAACATAAGATATTTGTAGTGCAGACTTAATAAAAAATTATTTTCTATATTGGTTTATAATCAATGCGACAATTGTCGCATTTTTAAATTTGTACTTTAAATTTATAAATATTTTCTTATAAAATAACAAATATTTTGATTTTAATAGTTTTATAAATCAAAAATGCTTTTTTCAAAATCACTCCTTTTAAAATTATCAACTTTTTCAATATAAAGAGACTTTTCTATTTTATTAAGAAAATCGCTTTTTTCTAATTTATACTCTTTTCCATACAGATTTCTTTTTTTAGTATAAGAGAGATATAGATATTTTCTGGCTCTTGTAATTCCGACATAAAAAAGTCTTTTTTCCTCTTCAATATTACATTTATAATCCTCAAAAATAGAGAAAGGTATAATTCCATTTTCACAGCCAGGTATAAAAACAACATCAAATTCAAGACCTTTTGAGGCATGAAGTGTCATTATTTTTACTGCTTCAATATTTTGATTTAAAAAGTCACTATCTATATCAAGTGTTTTGTTTTTTAAGATCTCTTCAATTTTTTTATTATTACAGTACTGTAATAATTTTTCCTCTAAATCATTTTTTATGACATCTTTAAAAAAATTATCTATTATACATTTAATCTGTTTATTAATATCTTTTTCGAGTTTTAAATTTCTTAAAAAATCATCATCAATATTTATATTGTTTATACTAAGAAGAGTCTTAAAAAAATTGTTTTCACAATAAGAATATCTTAAAATATTAAATATGTTTTCTATTATCTTATTTCCTAAAATTTCCTCTTTATCCACAATATAATATGGAATATTATGATTATGAAAGGCAGTAATAAATGGCTTAAATTGTTCTTTTATTCTACAGAGAATAGCAATGTCTTTAAAACCAATGTTCTCTTTTTCTTCTTCCTGTAATACATTTGAATCAATAGAAAAAAAAGTTGTCCCACCAATTAAATTCTGAATTATTCTTGCTATTGCTTCTGCTTCTGATAATTCTGAATTATATTTTGCTATATTTATTCTATCACCTTCAAAGCCTGCTATCAAATTTTTATTTTTTTCAAGAATAGAATTTGCTGTATCAAGTATATATTTTGATGATCTATAATTTCTTACAAGATTAAATATTTTAGCATTCTTATAGTCAAGAGTAAATCTATTTATAAATTTATTATCAGCACCTCTAAACCCGTATATAGACTGATCTGGATCCCCTATCGCACAGACATAAGCACTATTTTCTGAAATACTCTTTATTAACATATATTGAATATAGTTTATATCCTGATATTCGTCAATAAATATATATTTAAACCTTTTTTTATATTTTTCAAGTATCTCTTTATTTTCTAAAAACATTAACATCGGTTTATAGAGTAGATCATCAAGATCAAAAATATTGTTTTCTTTTAAAAAATTTTCATACTTATCAAAAATATCCCTTGCCTTAGGATCTTTTATATCGTCATCTGTTTTAAAATTATTTTTTACAGTGGATATCCCAGTAATTACTTTTTCTATTAGATCTTTTTTTATACCAAATAATTTCAAAATCTCCCTCTTCTCATTATCTAAAATTAAAATAAAATTGCTTTCTCTTTCAAAATAGTCTATGTTCTCCTTAATAATCGAATAACCAAATGAATGAAAAGTCTCTATTACGGGCAGATTATTGCCAAGGAGTCTTGAGATTCTTTCAAGAAGTTCATTCTTTGCCCTATTGGAAAATGTTATCACAAGAATATTTTCTGGCATTACATTGTGATTTTGAATAAGATTGACTATCTTTTCTATTATGGTATATGTCTTGCCGGTCCCGGGTCCTGCTAAAATCAACATATCTGTATCAAAATATTTTATAGCCTCGTTCTGTTCTATATTCTCTGATAAAGATAAAATTTGTGTCTGATTTTTTTCAGATAAAGAGATTTTTTGTTTTAACTCTTTAAACTCTTTAATATCAAAATCAATAGGAGAATATTTTGAATGCCACTCTTTTAAGTTGTCTTCATCATTTTCTACAAAAAAGAGACTATTTTTTAATCTGATATCCTGAAGTTCTTCCTTTGTGAATAGATAAATTTTACCAAATTCTCCATCATATCCCTCCTCTATGTGGATATCCCCCTCTCTCATCTTTTTTATTGCAAAATATAAGATCTCATTTCCGAGTCTCCTTATTTCAGAAAGATCATAATTTAAAAGAATATCAAATTCTGTGGCACCACTGGCAATAAGCCTGTTATACTCATTATTAACAGTGGTTGAAGAGCCTCCTTTTTGGTAAATGTTTGCCAGTATCTCCTTTAATGGTATAATATAATAAAAGTTTGCTCTATTCTTTTTTTCTTTATAATCATTTCTATCAGCAAGTTCTGCAACACGATGCATAACGCCTACTGTTAACTTTTTGTTACATATGGGACAAATATAGTTACTCTTTACTGTCTGAAGGGGATTGTATCTTATATTACATTTTCTATGACCATCAAAATGATACTTGCCCTCTTGTGGAAACATATCTATTGTTCCAATGAATTTATCATAATCCCTCTTTTTTATAACATTAATAATTTCAGAATAACTAAGATCACAGTTAAATATATTTGCATTACGGCCTATTATTTCTGCTGAATGAGCATCTGAATTTGAAAGAAGAAGACATTTATCCAAAAAACTACATATCCAGTTCATTGGAGGATCTGATGAAAGCCCTGTTTCAACAGCATAAATATACTGGGACATATCTTCAAAGCACTCTGTTAAAGAATCAAAGCCAGATTTGTCTCCAAGAAGAGAAAACCATGGGGTCCAGATATGTGCTGGCACAAAAAGAATATCCTCAGATATATTTAAAAAAATATCCAATATCTTTTTTGCGTCGATTCCAAGAATAGGACGGCCATCTGATTTTATATTAAATTTTAATTCTTCCAATTTTTTTTGGATTTTTTCTGCTATTTCAAAATTAGGCACAAGCAGGAGAATATGAACTTTTCTTACTTTTTCATTTTTTTTGTAGATGAGACTTATTTCGCCAGTCAATAAAAATCGAGTTGTATTATTATTGTTAAATTCATTTTTTAATACATAAAGCCCCTCTTCTTTTTCGATTAATTCTTGTTTTAAATTGTTAAGCCATTGAGGATGGGTGATATCCCCTGTCCCCAAAACTTTAATCCCTTTTATTTTGGCATTTTCATTTAGAAGTCGTGGGCTTAAATTCTTACTCGTTGCTCTTGAATAAGAAGAATGAATATGAAAATCAGCAATAAATTTCATTAATTAAACCTTAGATTATGATATTAGAATGACTATACTGAAAATTTTGACACTCTTTTAAAATTGCTGAAAAAATAAATTTACTTTTTAAATTTT
>DAONLM010000227.1:0-3956 GCA_035406685.1 Spirochaetota bacterium | reverse complement strand
TAATAAAGAGGAAATTTTAGTAAGTCTTGTATAATAATAGAAAAATAACTTTAATTTTTATTGTAATTTTTTTTATTCAAAAAAATAAATTCATCACAAGATATTGTATTTGATTATGATTTATTAAGAGAAAATTTTTTTCCACTTGAAGAAGGTAATATCAATGAAAAAAAATTTATTCAATACCTTGAAGATTTTTGTTTATCCAATGATTTAAAGTATGAAATCACAGAATTAGATCAGCCAAAAGATATTGCATCCCTTTCAAAAAACTTTGAAATAGTTATTAAAGGAAGTGATAAAGAAACAAAACAACTTGTAATTTTTTGTAATTTAAACTCACCAATTTGTTATCAAGATTATTTTGACCATTTTATGACTTTAAAAATTATGACTGATTTAATAGTAATATGTAAGAATTTTTCATTTCATAAGGACATATGTTTTGTTTTTTCTGGTGCAAATGAAAGGGATAATAATGAGACCCCTGGCATTGAAGTAGAGGGAGAAGAGGAGTTTATAAAAAAGATGGAAGAATTGCAAAAGGAAATAGAAAGATTAAGGGAATCTAAGGCTGTGGTGGTGAAGATTGGTTCCCCAGATATCCCAGTCTCTGACGAACATAACGACTACTTTTTACTAAAATTTAACTTAAATTTTTGCTTGAAAGAGATAAAATTCTTATAAAATTAGTAATATGTCTCAAATTTGGCCATTCTATCTTTAATACTCAAAAATTACCTTAGGCTAATTTTCTCTTTTTATCTATATAAAAATAAAATTGCAAGCTTTGTGTTTTATTTTTCTATAAATTTTTGAGTATTTTTTTGTATATTTCTTATTAAAAAATAAATCGATTGTAAAAGAGCATGGCTTATATGTTTATAATATATCAAATTATTTTCAGTTATATTTTTTTTATTTAGAATAATATTTGTCATTGTGATAAATTTATTTAAAAATGGATAATTTTTTAAGATATTTTGGATTTTAAATTTTATTTTATTTAGTATATCTAAATTATTCTGAGAGAAATCTGTATTTTCGAGTATTTCTTTTATTATTAAAGAATTGTCGTATAATTCTTTCTCAAGATCTCTGTAAAAATTCATAATCTCTTCTTTTTGTATTTTAATTCTATCCAATCTTAAAATAATGTCATTTCCCTCTATTCTAAAAGAGTCACTCTTTTTAAGAAAATCAAATATATCAACATCTTTAAAATTTTCTATTAGGATACCATTGTTAAGGCTATTAAAAATTTTTATATCTTTTTTATATTCAGCAAATAGATTAAAATTTTCTTTATAATTTAATAGCACAAAGTCTGATATAATATTTCTTCCAAGTTTTGATCTTGCTATTTTTATATTTCTCTGTGAAATATTTTTTATCATTATTGTTTCTGGGTTATTAAAATACGAAGATTCAAGCATTATTTTTTCATAATAAGGGCTCTCTTTACAGTGAGTTATTAAATCTGGATAGGAAAGGTCAAGTCCACAAAATAAAATATTTCTAAAGCCAAGATTAATTGCTAATTTAAAAGCATAATCAGCCACTGTTCCTCCAACAGAGATTCCCTGTATATTAAGAGAAAATTTTTTAAAAAAATATTCGATAATGCCGGATTTAAGGAGGTTTTCTGTTGTTGTGAAATAGGAATTCTTATATTTTCTACAAAGATAAGGATAGGCTGTAATATCAAATAGGACAATTGTCGTATTATCTAAATCAAAAAAGTCATATATAGAATGATGTTGTCCATCAAGAGAAATAACAAAATCTGGTTTGACATTATTTTTAAAGAGTGTTTTAAATGCTGTATCAACACAAAATATTGTAATTTTATCCCTGAATTCCTTCAAATATTCAATATCATTAAAAAGAGTAGGACCTGCGCATACTATAACTGCTATATTATCCAGTAAATCCATTTTTTTTATATTTAATATTGGTTTTTCTGAAAGTAGAAAAAAATTTTTTATAAAATTCTTACTCCATAATGAATAAAAATGAGATTCTGTTAGTATGTTCTGTGTAAATAATTCATAGCAATTTTTTATTGTCTCAAAAAATTTTAATTCTAAATTAGGAAAAAGATTTTTATAGCCAGGATTTGAATAGTATTTTATTCTTGCAGTAGCCAAAATATTGTTATTTTCAATAAAGGTATAAATATGGCCAAAATCTATTTTGTTTAGCACAAGAATTTTAGATCTATCTATATCTTTGGTTAAATATCTATCTATAAGGTTGAATATCTCTTCTACTGGTTCATAAACAATAAAAATCGATTCAGAATTGTTTTTAATAATGTTATTTATATGATAACAGAGCCCTGCACCAAATATGCTTATAATATTTTTGTTCTCAAAAACTATATTGTCAGCCTCTTTTTCTGGATTGTATTTTGAATGAATATATTTATTATTTATAAGTAGAGTATCAAATCTACTCTTTGCTTTTTCTATGTTTATTATAATTTCCATTTTTAAAAAAAGAATATTAAAATTATTATATACTTTAGATTATAATTAATTAAATAAAGTTTGTCAATTTAAGAAAAAGATAGATAAAAATATTTTTTTTAATGGGGATATGTGCCTTAAAACTGGATATATCTCTAAAGAGTATAATGGTAATTTAGAAATTATGCAAAAATACTAAAGGATTTTTATTTTTGATAGGGATATCCCCATAAATCAATAATGATATACTGCAATGATAATAGTGATATTTGCTTGATAAAAGGGGGATATCTTAATAACATAACAATAATTTTATTAATAATCTTCAAAAAATCCTAATTATTCAAATCAGAAATTATTTTTAATCCTTTAAGAGAGAGAGATTCATCATAAATATCAAATATTCCACTATCCTTAAATATGGATGTATAACCCCCTGTTCCTATTTTTATATATTCATTAAAGTTAACCTCTTTTGCAAGAAGATCCATCATCCCTTTAAGAGCAAATAGATTAGAAAAAAATACTCCGGACTCAATAGCACTAGCTGTATCATCTGAAAGAATCCTATCTCTTTTTTGAATATTAATTGCTGGTAGTCTTGCTGCCTTTTCTCTTAAGGCATTTGTCGCTGTCTGTATACCTGGGAAAATTGTCCCACCTAAATATTCTCCTTTTTCTGTAATAGCACAAATCGTTGTAGCTGTCCCCATATCTACAATAATGGCATTTTTTTTATAAATATGATAAACCGCTGTAGCATTAACCAGTCTATCACTGCCAACTTCTCTCGGATTTTTATATTTATTAACTATACCGAGTTTTGTTTTTTCATTGACTTCTATCATTTTTCCTTTAAAATATTTATTAAACATTTTTTCTATTTTGTCATTAATAGGTGGAACTACAGAAGAATAGATCATCTTGTCTATTTTGGAAGGATTGATATTCTCTATATTTAGATAATTCATTACAAATAATCCAATTTCATCATCTGTGATATTTATATGGGTAAAGAATCTAAAAGATGCTATAATGTCAAAATCGTTTTTTCTATCTGTGAAAATCCCAAATTCAATATTTGTATTACCTATGTCTAAACAAAGTAACAATTTAATCTCCTTGTATTTTTTTTACTATATCATAATTTTATTATTTTGTCACAGAATTTTATCTTTTTTTAATAAAAAAAATCTTGACATTTTTTATTCAAAATTATATTATCTTATCATAATAAGTGATCATGTAGCGAAGTGGTTATCGCGCCGGCCTGTCAAGCCGGAGATCGCGGGTTCAATCCCCGTCATGATCGATATAAAAAGGGGCTTTTTAAGAGCCCTTTTTTTATTTTTTTATAATAAAAGTATACTAACAAAGTTTTAAGTTGGCAGGATCTATATGAAAATTAGTTTTTATATCATGGGAAGTGGAGGTCTGTCCCTCTTTTAATTATAACTATAAAAAAATTATAGGTCTGTCCCTTAA
>DAONLM010000226.1:0-3990 GCA_035406685.1 Spirochaetota bacterium | reverse complement strand
TTTTTGAGAAAAAATTTAGTTTTTTTTGAAAAAAAATAAAGTGAGGGACAGACCTGATCTATACTTATCATGATGTTAAACTATTTTTCATATAGAGATCAATAACTTACAAATTAAAATTTTGTTAGTATATTTATTGAGAATACTGTTAACTTGTAAAAATCAATATGTCTTTTAAATTTTATTCTTTATCTTATCTAAAATTAGAATAACACTTGCGATAAGCCTGTTATTTTAATTTTTAAAAAAGAGAATTGTATATTCTAAATGAAAGAAGGAGATAAAAGTTAATTTTGTTGACAGATTTTTTTAAAGAACTAAAAAGTCAATTATTGTTTAAATATAAATAAATCAAAATTTATAATAAAAAATATAAAAAAATATAGACATTTTTAAATTTTTAAATTATTAATTAAAGCATGGAAAATAAAAAAAATTATAAAATTCTTATTTTAGATGATGAAGAGATATTATTAAAGAATTTTAGAGAATATTTGTCAGATTATAATATAGAAACTTTCTCAGATCCAGAAGAGGCTCTCAACTCTTTAAAAATTTCAAAATATGATATAATAATAGTTGATTTTAAAATGCCAAAAATGAATGGATTTGAATTTCTAATGGAAGCCAAAAAAATAGAAGGGTATCAATATTCTATTTTGCTTACTGCCTTTGCCGATAAGAAGCTACTTGAAGACATGATAAATAACAACATTATTAACAAGGTAATAGAAAAACCAATTAGCATGAATGAATTAGAAAAGATTATAGAAGAAGCGATATTATATTGTAAAGAAAGACAGGAAAGAGAGAATCATATAGAAATAATTAAAAATAATTATAAAAATCTTAAAGAAGAACTAAAATTCAATCCAGGGGATATAATTGGGTTAAATAAAAGTTTAAGATTCATATATGAAGATATAAAATCAATTGCAAATATTAATGCCAATGTCCTATTATATGGTGAAACTGGAACTGGTAAAGAACTTATAGCAAAGGCAATACACGAAATGAGTCCTCGAAGGGATTATCCATTTATAAAGGTAAATATCACAGCAATACCAGACACTTTATTTGAAAGTGAATTATTTGGATATAAAAAAGGGGCTTTTAGCAATGCTTATACAGATAAACCGGGTAAAATAGAGCTTGCTGATAAAGGGACTCTATTTTTAGATGAGATTGGCGATATGAATATATCATTGCAGGCAAAACTTTTAAGAGTTATTCAGGAAAAAGAGGTAGAAAGACTGGGAAGCACCAAGACAACAAAAGTGGATTTTAGATTAATTGTTGCAACAAATAAAAATATTGAGGATCTTGTAAAAAATAATAAATTTAGAGAAGATCTTTTCTACAGAATAAATGAATTCCCTATTACACTACCGCCATTAAGAGAGAGAATAGAAGATATTGAAGATCTTATTTACTATTTTACAAAGAAATTCTGTGAAGAATTAAATATTAAACAGGTAGAGATTTCACAGGAGGCAATAGATAGATTAAAAAAATATTCATGGCCTGGTAATGTTAGAGAATTAGAAAATGCTATAAAGAGGGTAATTATTTCTCATGGTAGAGATGGAAAAATTCTTGCAAGTCATTTCCATTTTATTTTTCCAGACCTTGCTGCTCAGAGAGATTTTAGTCTTGATAGTGCAATAGAAATTATAAAAGATAACATCCTAAATAAAAAGATTGATCTTGACAATGTGGAAGAATTGATAATAAAATCGATATTACGACAATTCAATGATAGTGTCAGTGAGGCAGTAGAAAAGACCGGCATTTCTAAAAATAGATTCTATAAATTTAAGAGTTGAATTCCTCCTCATCTGGCTTGGTATAGATATAAATATCATCTAAATAAAATATATTTTCCTTCTTTATTATCTTATTAATTTCGTTTATTGCTCTTACTTTTATGGAAAATGATTTTGCTAAATCTTCATAATTTTCTTTGTATATCTTTAAAATAAAAGAGAACTCTTTACATTCTGGTTTTTCTGATTCGATTGGTGCAGGCCAGAATGTAAATACCCCCTCCATTTTATCAATGATTCTTAATGGATTATCCCATGTTTTATTAAACATCTCAACACTCTGATTATTTTCTTTATAAAAAAGTTCTACCTCAGCATCCACTATTGGTGTAAAAGTAAGGCTATCTATTACCCTTCCTACTATTTGGGGGAAATTAAAGTAGTATTTTTTTTCAGAATAGTTTCTTTCAAGTGGGGTTTCAATAGAAATAATTTTGTTATTTTCATGCCTTTTTGTTTTTGAGACAGTACTAATCGCTTCCATTACAATTGAATATACATCTATATAATTTTGAGATTCTGAAATTTTACTTTTTTCTGTATGTATTATGCCTCTTGATGAAACCACATATTTAGCTGGAATTTTATTAAGGGCATAGCATAACATATCCATTTTACACTGCTCACACTGACATATATCCTTTTTATCTTTTAATATATCTTCAAGAGTCTCTTTAACTATATCTTCCATAAGATTGTGAACAATCATTTTTCTCCCCTTAATTTAAAGTTCTATCTCTCTTTTTTTCATTATCGACAATTGAATAAGAGTAATTGACATAATTATTAATAAAAGAAGTATTGCCTTTGCAGTTGCATAGCCAAATAGATTATTACTAAATGCATCATTATATATATTAAGAACATAGCTTTCAGTTGCACTGCCAGGTCCACCATTGGTTAATGCAAGCATAATCTCAAATGTCTTTAAAGAATTTGTAAGAGTAATAAAGAGGCTAATAGTTGCTGCTGGCAATAGTAGAGGCAATGTTATCTTAAAAAATCTTGTAAAACCCGTCGCACCATCAATCTTTGCAACTTCTAATATATCTGATGGTATACTCTGAAGTCCAGCAAGATATATTACCATAATATATCCAAGTCCCTGCCATACCGATGTTATTACAACCGATATTGGAGCAAGATCTGGATCCCCAAGCCATTCTGTAATTCCAGTTATTTTAGGAAGAATATGTTGAAATATAAAAGACCATATAAAGGCAACTATTATTAAACTTATTATATTTGGCATAAAGAACATTGTCCTTAAAATATTCTTTCTTCGTATCTCCATATCAAGAAATAAAGCCATAATCAGGCCAAGAAGGTTTATAAAAAGAACATTAAAAAAAGTAAAGAATAGTGTAAACCTTATTACTCGTGGAAATCTTTGATCAGTGGTAAAAATTTCTATAAAATTTTTAAAACCAATAAATTTGATTGAAGAATAGCCACCTTTTTTAAAGATATTCTTAATTTTATTCTTTGTCTGATTATTGAGATTTATCTTTAATCTGTAAGTATTGTCTATTTCACTATAGTTTTTTAAAATAAATTCTCTATCCTTATCTTTTAGCCTTGAAATAATTTGTTCAAATTGCTTTTTTTCCATCTGAATAGGAATTTTAGGGGTTATGCCATTCCAATCTGTAAGAGAGTAATATATACCTTGAGAAAAAGGATATAAAAAAAATAGAGCATACAGAAACAGAGCAGGAAATATAAATATAAAAAAATAAATTTTTTTATTTATATTTTTATTTAGCCTCATTAATTATAAATCCCTTTTTAGAATTAGGTAAATTTTAACATTATATATTTTAACATTTTATTTTTTTATGTCAAATAAAAAGAGGAATTTTATTTTCTGGGGTAAAGAATTTAAATTTTCTTTCAAATTTTGTAAAGGATTTTTTCAGAAATTTTGTGATTAATATATAGAAATATTTTAATATACGGAGGTTTTTTATGAATAACATTAATACTATATTAGCAAATTATACGTGCGATCACGAATTACACGTGGTAGTTAATTCAGAAATGAAAAAAAGACTTGAAAATGTTGCAAGAAAATTTAACATTTCTATTTCTGGACTTATTGTGTATATCTTGCAACTCTATACCAATAGAGTAAAAAAGATATATTGTTTCGGTCCAGAAGACG
>DAONLM010000225.1:0-4002 GCA_035406685.1 Spirochaetota bacterium | reverse complement strand
AATTCATTATAAACCCTCTCTTCCAGAAATACTCTTACCCTTTTTGTAGCATTTACACAAGGATAATCCCTTTTTCTTCTATCCTCTGTTAAATGCTTTTTCTTCAAAAAAGGTAACATTGTATTTATTACCTCTCTTATTATTTCTGACAATCCTTTATTATTTTGTTCTGTTAAAATTTTAATCTTACCAAATAAATTATCGTTAATAACAAAATCAAATTGTAACATTTTTACCTCCAGTAATAAAAAATATTTCTATATATTAATCACAAAATTTATGAGAAAATCCTTTACAAGTTTTAGAAAAAATTTAAAAGATTTTTTAAAAAATAAATTTTTAATATCTTCTGTTTAATGCGGATTTTTTACAAACTATAGTTTTTTGGGTATATTGAAGAAATAAAATAAATTAGTGGCAGGATAATTCCGGAATTGGTGGCAGAATAAATCGGAATATGCATGATTATGAATTTTTCTTGAATTTTAGACTTTTTTAAATCGTTAAAAAAAATAAATTTATTCCCCTATATTTATTAGAAAATCCTTTACAACTTTTATAAAAAAAATAAAATTTTTTTATCTTAAAAATCAATTTACACATATTAAATAAATAAAACTATTTGATTTTGACAAACATTCAGATTAGTGATATATATTAAAAAACTATTTAAATAGTGGAGGAAAGAATGTTTGACCAGATAATAAAACTCTTTATAGATGGCGGACCTGTAATAATGTCATTAATTACAATCTGTTCTCTTATTGCTATTTTTATAATAATAGAAAGATTTCTCTATTTAAAAAAAATCAATAAAAACGATGAAAAAATAATAGAAAGATTATCTTCAGCCATATCAAATAATAGATTTGATGAGGCTTTAGCAATATGTGAGACATCTCCTTCGCCAGTAACAAATATGATGAAAGCTGGTATAAAACACAGAAACTATTCTGAACATCATATTCAAGAGGCAATTAAGGATGCGGCAAGCTTTGAGATTCCAAAACTCGAAAAATATCTTACAGCATTGGGAACAATCGCAAATATCTCTACACTTCTCGGATTATTGGGAACAGTTTTAGGAAACATGGAAGCATTTGGCTTGATTGGATCAAAGAGTGCTATTGGTAATATGGAATTACTTGCCGGAGGAATTGCAAAAGCATTACTAACAACTGCTTATGGATTAATTGTCTCTATCCCGAGTTCTATTTTTTATAACTATTTTACATCAAAGGTAAATCATATGATATTAACCATGGAGACACAGGCTAATGAACTTGTGTTACTTTTAGTAAAGAATAATAGCCCTAAAAAGGAATAATGTATGGCAATAAAATTTACAAGAAGACATAAACCAAAGGCTCTTGTTGATATGGTGCCAATGATAGATATTGTATTTCAGTTGGTCATATTCTTTATGGTAGCAACAACATTTAAAACAATTACCGGAATAGAACTTGATATGCCAAAAGCCAATTACACTTCCACTATCTCCACAACACCTTTAAAGATCACAATTAAAGATAGAGATAATATTTTTATTGAAGATAAGAAAACCGATATTACTTCTTTTCATTCAATTTTTAAAAAAGAGGTAATTAAGGATTCCTCAATTAAAAAAAAGGTTGTTATATATGGGGATAAGAGTATTGATTATCAACTTCTTATAGATGTAATGGATGTATTAAGAATAGAGGGTTATGAAAGCATTGATCTTGCGATAAAGAAAAGATTTGATTAATCATTTTTTTTAAAATATTGAATACCATATTTTAATCTCAACAAATCTTTCTCTTTATTTTCTCTAATATCTCGTCTGGTATAATTCTATTTTTACCATACCTGCCAATTTCTGTATTTATTCTTGTATGTGGTCCATGAAAATCAGAGCCACCAGAGACTAAAAGATCAAATTTTTTTGCTATACTCTTATAAAACTTAATGTCTTTTTTCTTATAGTTAGTATAATAGGCCTCTATCCCATCAAGATCCTTATCCTTTAAATCTTTTATAAAAGCTATTAACTCATCTTTATCATTTATACCTATTTGGTCAGGATGTGCTAAAATCGCTAAGCCATTTGCCTTATGAATTGCCTCTATTATTTCATAATCCATAAACTTTATTCTTTTTACATAATCCTTTAATCTCTCGTTTGAAAGGTATTTACTGAAGGCCTCGAATTCATTTTTAACATACCCCTTTTTTACAAGTAGCCTTGCAAAATTTGGTTTTCCAATATTTTCAAAATAATTATTCTCAGTAAGTAGCTCCTCTTTTTTAATATCAAATCCATTATCATTCAGAAATTTTAACAATTTTTCATTTCTCTCTTCCCTTTTTTTAGCCATTTTTTGACAAAAATCATTGAATTCTTTATTATTAATATCAATAAATAGGCCTATAATGTGTAATTCTTCTCTATATTTATTTAATTCAGCACTGAATTCTATTCCATTTATAAATTCTATCTCATTTTTAATTGCACTTTCTCTTGCCTCTTTTAAGCCTTTTATCGTATCATGATCTGTTAAAGCTAAAGCCTTTACTCCTTTATTCTTTGCATACACAATTAACTCTGATGGCGACAATATCCCATCCGATGCATTTGAATGGGTATGCAAATCAATCATTTAATACCGCCTTAAATACTTTTTTATATTCCTCCATTACGATCATTTTTTCATATTTTTTTAAAAAAAGGTCATAAGAATTATTTGAAAACTGCTCCAATAGATTTGGATTATTATAAAAAATAAGTATTTTTTTTACAATCTCATTAACATCATAATTTGAGACAACAAAACCGATCTTATTATTTATTATCTCTCTTGCTATATCTGTATCCTCTGGCATAATTGCAAGAATAACCCCACCACATGCTATTATAGAATAAAATTTTGACGGGACACATAAATTTGATGCTCTTTTATCGAGTGTAACAAATGAAACATCAGCAAGATTTAATGAAACATTTAACTGACTTAAAGGGACATAATCTTTAAGAATAACGTTTTTTAGATCATATTCTATTATCTTTTTCTGTAAAAAATCTTTTTTAGCCCCCTTACCATTTATAATAAATATTATATCATCAAGTTTTAATAATCTTGCAACCTCTATTATTATTTCAGTATTATGAAAAAGGCCAAGATTGCCGGAGTACTGGATTATGAATTTATTTTCATAGCCATTTCTTATTTTTAACTCTTTCTTATCTTTGATTGGATATATTCTATTTTTATCAGCCCAGTTAGGAATATCTATAATATTCATATTTCTTATAGCAGGGTAGAGATTTTTTAAATTTTGAGTCATAAAACTTCCAAGAGTAATAACAAAAGAAGAAGAATTAAATATAGTATAATTTATACTTCGCCATATCTTTGATATAATTGATTTTTCTTTAAGATATCCTAAATTTATTGCCATTTCTGGATATAAATCGTGTATTAAGTATACTATCCTATCTCTTCTTAATAATTTCAGTATCAAGCCTATTACTGGCATATAAGGTGGATTTGATACAAAAAATAAGATATCCCCCTTGGAATTTTTTAAAAGATAAAAAAAAGAGAGAAATAAAAATTTTAAACCATTGATAATCCTTCCACTCTTTTTATTTTTGTCTCTTCTTTTAATATTAAATCTTTTTACTTTATAATTTCTTTCTCTATCGCTATTGTCTATATCATTAATAGCAGTAATCACCTCTGTCTCATAATATTTAGAGATAATGCTGGCAATATCTTCCATTAATTGTCCAGTAGCACTTACATCTGGTGGAAAAATTTCTGTTATGATAAATATTTTTTTCATATTTATCTAAACACATCCTTAAAATACAATTTTTTTCTGTATATCAAAAAGTTTAAAAATGGTAAATATTTTTTGTATTATACTAAAAAAATTTTAATTTGTAAGTTATTCAGGATCGATTATATGAAAATTAGTTTCACATCATTATAAGGGTAAGTCTGTCCCTATTTTAATTTT
>DAONLM010000224.1:0-4044 GCA_035406685.1 Spirochaetota bacterium | reverse complement strand
TTATAAAACCTAAAAGAGGGGAAAATCTATCAAAAATAATGCAGTGGTTACTGGGTACATTTGCCGTTAGATACAACAAAAAGTTAAAAATAAGAGGAAAGGTGTGGTTTGATAGATTTAAGAGTGAAGTAATAGAAAAAATTGAGGATTTTGTGAGAAGTTTTAAAAGGATAAATGACAATGTAAAGAAAAATAACATACATGAAGCATTAGAAAATTATATTTTTTGTGGTCTTTTTTATTTTAAGAATAAAAATTTTGAATTTCTTGATAGATTACCTCTATTACTGGAATTTTTGATATGAAATGAAAATTACTATTTACGATTTAAAAACTTTTTGGTATAACTAAATATGCAAAATATGTTAAAAATAATTATAAACGGAGATTTCTTATTATTCATCTAGATTTGGTATAGACGAACTACATTGGATATAAATAATTTAGACGAAAGGAATGGCCTATTTATTTAGGGGGAATACATTGAAAAGAATACAAAGAATATTATTAAATGCTGGATTGATTATTAGTATGTGTGTTGGAATTTGGCATTTTTTTGTTCCCTATATGTACAGATGGTATAGCTATTTACCAAATGCCCCAAGAGAAATAATTGTTTCAATTGATTGGATTAATTTCTTTTTTTCATTATTACTATCAAAAATTAATATATTATTGATAGTCAATCAGAAATTAATTACTTCTAAAAACAAAGCAATATATAGTTTTTATTCTTTATTAATTTTTACATAACTTTCAAAAATAATAATTACTATAATTCATCCTTAGCATATAAAATATACTATTGTCGATACTATCCAACTGATAGTATTTATTTTTGAGTTTGTTTTGTTGATAATCCCATTTTTGTTCTACTTGCTAAGGAAGACCGAATAGTGACATGCCCAGCGACTAATATTTGCCATACACCATTAAAACACCGCATAGCCGCAAACGTTATATGCAATCGCACACTGGAGAACATAAGATCATGATGCACTCAATATACTTACCATTCACCGAACAACAATTATTATCGCATTTTGTCGATGTTAGCCAAAATGGCAAATGTGTTAAAAATAGTAAACATTTGAAGTACTATTATGAAGTACTATTATAAGGAGAGCATCCAAAGATACAACGAGTAGTTAGCCAATAATTCTGATAGACTTGGAAAATCTATTCAAGATATAAGAATGCCTTGCCAAATAGAAAAGGAGGAGAGATTTTGGACAACAGATTGTATGATGACAATTTTTTACAGCCAAAACAGAAACCGGTATATTACCAAACTTTTTAATAAAGCATATGGGGACATACCTCCATTTAGAGAAATAACCTCATGTAAAGAATGTTTTGGAGAGGAATTGCTTTTATTCTTTGAACCGAATTTACCCTCTCCATCATCATATATAGAATGGTTACAAAATAACCTTGCCAAAAGACAATTTATTCCTTATGTGTTAGACAATGCTGAAGGTAAAGTAAATCTTGAAGGGACTGCAAGCGTTTATGCATTATTCTTGAATCCTAAAAATGGATTTGCAGTTATCATTGAAGCAAAAGTATTATCGCATATATTTTATGAAATCACATATGATACTATGCGTAACCAATACCTTATTTTAAGAAATAGAATTGAAATTTATAAAAAATTGTTTTTTAATATATTTTTACATTTCTAATAATAATGCTTTTATTTTTTCTCCAAATTCTTTTGCAAATTTTGGCCCTGACGCAGTAATAATTTTTCCGTCTACCTCAACACCTTTATCACTGTATATTGCACCATATTTAATGAGTTCATTCTTTTCTGAGGAGAAAACAGTGGCTTTTTTATTTTTTAAAAGTCCAGCCTTTGCCAGAATAACAGGAGCAATGCAAATAGCACCAACTATTTTATTTTGAGAAATCGCCTCTTTTGCAATTCTATGAGCAATTTTGTTATCAAAGTATTCTGTAGCACCACTTCCCCCAACAAATATTATTGCATAATAATTAGAGACATTTACTTTGTCAATTGTAATATCTATTTTTGCCTTTGCTCTAAGCATACCTTTTGCTTCCTTAAGAGAAGAAGATGCTGTTATTACTTTGATACCAGCTTTTTCAAGGATATTTTTCGGTTCTAAATATTCCTCATCCCTAAAATTAATATTAGCAATAATAAGTAACACTACTATAGGTTCCATAAAAACCTCCTTATAGGATAAGGATATTTAAAAAAAGTAAAATTGTCAAGATTTAATTAAAATTTAAATATTGAAGGAATCTATTTTTGTGGAATTATAAAAATAGTTTTATTTATACTAACAAAATTTTAATTTGTAAGTTATTTTATATATATAAAAATTAGTTTCACATCATAATAAGACTAAGTCTGTCCCTCTTTTAATTACAAAAAATTATAAGTCTGTCCCTTACTTTAACTTTTTTCACAAAAAACTAATTTTTTCAAAACTTATAAATCTATGGCTTGATAGCTTTAAGAGTAAGATAATAGAAAAATTTGAAATTAAGGATATCCCACTTATTAAAGACAGGGATATCTTCTTCTTATAATATAGTTTTATTATTGACCTCTTATGAAATTATTAATTTTTTCGTTTATTACATTAACAAGATCTGATATGTTTACTCTCTCCTGTTTCATCGAATCTCTATATCTTAATGTAACAGTATTATTTTCTTTTGTCTCATAATCCACTGTTATACAGAAAGGAGTTCCTATTTCATCCATTCTTCTATATCTTCTTCCTATTGCTCTAGACTCATCATAAAAGGTTGTATAAGAGTTTCTTAATTTTTTCTCAATATCAATTGCTATCTCTGGAAGACCATCTTTTTTAACAAGAGGGAAAATTCCTACTTTAATTGGAGCAATTTTAGGATGAAATCTCAAAACAGTTCTTGTCTCCCCTTCAACCTCTTCTTCATCATAAGCATCAATTAAAAATGCAAGAGTTGCCCTATCAGCTCCTGCTGCTGGTTCTATAACATATGGGATATATCTCTCTTTTGTCTGTTCATCGAAATATGTAAGATCCTTACCACTATGTTCCATATGGGTTTTTAAATCAAAATCAGTTCTATTTGCAATCCCTTCAAGTTCATCCCAGCCCCATGGATATCTGTATTCTATATCTGAGCATGCTTTTGCATAATGAGCAAGTTCACTCTTTTCATGTTCTCTTACTCTTATGTTTTCTTCTTTTATTCCATATTGTAGATACCAATTTTTTCTATGCTCAATCCAGTATTTATACCATTTTTCGTCTTCTCCCGGGGGAACAAAAAATTCCATCTCCATCTGTTCAAATTCTCTGGTTCTGAATGTAAAATTACCCGGCGTAATCTCATTTCTAAAAGATTTTCCTATCTGTCCGATACCAAATGGGGGCTTCTGTCTGGAAGATGTTAGCACATTCTTAAAATTAACAAAGATCCCCTGTGCTGTTTCTGGCCTTAAATAAACCACATTTGCATCATCTTCAACAGGTCCCATAAATGTTTTAAACATTAGATTAAACTGCCTTGCCTCGGTCAATTCGCCACAACATTCTGGGCATTTTGTTGGATCAGGTATCTTATCAAGTCTCCATCTTTTTTTACATTTTTTACAATCAACAAGAGGATCTGTAAAATTCTTTAAATGTCCGGATGCCTCCCATACCTGAGGAGCCATAAGAATAGAACAATCCACACCAACAATATCATCTCTCTTATGGATCATATAGTCCCACCATGCATCTTTTACATTTCTTTTTAATTCAACCCCAATAGGGCCATAATCCCAGCAGGAGTTTAAACCACCATATATTTCAGAAGATTGGAAAATAAAACCTCTTCTTTTTGCTAAGGATACTATTTTATCCATTAAGTTATTATTATCTTTTGCCATACTTCAAACCCTTATTAAAAATTTTAGACAGAAATATATACTATTAATTAAATAATCAATCAATAAAAATTTTAATTTTTTAAAATAATGGGTGCGATTTTATTTTTAGGCAGTTAAGAGGATAGATTTATCCTAATGTTAAT
>DAONLM010000223.1:0-4060 GCA_035406685.1 Spirochaetota bacterium | reverse complement strand
TAAAAATAAAATAAAATATGATTGGTTTGAATTTCTTTAAGAAAATTATAAAGAATGCTAATTTTTCTTTGACAAAAAAAATAAAATTTGCTATAATTTAATATATTAAAATTATTAAGGAATGAGGAGACTTAAAATGACAAAAGAACAAGTTTTTCAAGTTTTAAAAAAATATATTATGGAACAACTTGAAGATGAGGTAGACGAAAAAGATATTGTAATTACTAAATCAATGCTTGATCTGGGGGCTAATAGCCTTGATATTGTTGAAATTGTATCAAATACAATGAGAGAATTAAAAATTAAAATCCCAAGAGATGAACTTGCAAAAATCAATACAATGGAAGGGCTTGTTGAAAAGATGGCTGAATATACTAATATGCAGTCATAATTTAATTGAAAACTATTTTTGAAAAAGATTGCCTGCTTCTTTAAAAAAGCAGGCTTTTTTATTCTTCAAAACTAAATTTATATTCTAAATTCTTTTCAATCAAAAAATAACTCTTTATGCAATTCGCAAGAAGGAGTGTATTTGTTAAAGAACCAATACCATTTGGGACTGGCGTTATTAGATATGCCTTATTAAGAATAGTTTCTGAATCAACATCCCCACATATTTTTATTTTATTATCCTCTTCATAACAGTGGATACCTACATCTATTACAATAGCTCCCTCTTTTACCCAGTCATTGTTTATTAATCTTTTTACACCACAGCAGGCTATTATTAAGTCTTTTTCTCTTGATATTTTTTCCGGTTCCTTTGTCTTGGTATGAATGGTTGTTACTGTTAGATTTTTTTTTAAGAGCAATGGAATAAGTGGCTTACCAACACTATTTGATCTTCCTATAATTATACAATTTTTACCACTAAAGTCATACCCATATTTTTTTTCAATAAGAATAAGAGTTTGAAATACAGCCCATGGGGTTGCCGGTACTATAAAAGGATTGCCATAAAAAAGCCTACCAGCATTGTAATAGCTAATCCCATCAATATCTTTTTTATAGTCAAGATTTAAAGATAAAATAGTTGAATCTATATTATGAGGAAGTGGCAATCCGACAATTGTCCCATAATTATCTTTATCACTATTTATCTTTTCGAGTGTCTCTAATAGTCTTTTTTTAAAGATATCTTTATCATTTTCATAAATATTTAAAATATCAAGTTCTATTCCTACTAATGAGGCACTTTTTTTTAAGCCATTAAGATAACTTAAATATGACGAATCTTCTCCAGCATTTATCGCTGTTATTTTTAATTTTTTATCTATTCTGGTTAAGATATCTTTTAACTCACTCTTTATTACATCAGAATATTCTGTTAGTTTTAAGATTATTGTATCCAATTTAAAAACCTGATAATTAAAGTTTTAAATCATTTTCAAGTATTAAAAGCCTTTTTTTTGCCTTCTCTGTTTGTGAACTAGATACTTTTGAATCAATAATCTTTTTATAATATTCTATTGCATTCTCTTTATCATTTATTGTTTCATATAAAAAGGCTATCCTATATAAAGCCAATGGCCTGTAATAAGAATTTTTATACTTTGATTCAAAAATTTTTAATGTTTCAATTGCTTTATCAATCTCATTTTGATTACTATAACAATAAGAAAGAAAATAATATGCCTTTTCTGTCAAATAGTGATTCTTATATTTATTTACGAAATAGTTAAATACCTTTTCAGCCTCTTTATATTTTTCCACATAAAAAAGAACATAGCCTTTATAAAACATTGCTCTTATTGCAGAAGAAGAGATAGGATATTTCACAATTACTTCATCGAGTAAAAAAATTATATCCTCCTCCATTTCCTGTTTAGAATATATATTCTTTTGGCTATCAAAATCAAGAATATTAATGTATGCCTCTTCAAAATCTTTCGCTGCGTTATTGTTAATTTGAATATTTATAAAAAATAATATAAAAAATAAAGCTGTTGATAAAACCAATGCTAAGATTATTATTATAGTAAGAGTTTTACCTTTATTTGTATTTGTATTTTGTTGAATATTGTCGCTCATTTATACCCCTGTCTTGTTTTAAAAATTTTAAAATTAAAATACATTTATTAATTTAATTTGTCAATTTATTTTTGATATTTTTTGATTAAATCTTTATATTGTTTTATATAAATATATATAAAAATTTATTGTTATTTTAAATAAATATCCCCTTTAAAATAATAAAATATTGTATATAAATAAAAAAAGACTACCATCCATGACAGTCTCTTTTATTAATTGTGAATATTATGACATTAAAATCTTTTTAGCAGACTGATCTTCAACATCTGTGATAAATGGAATCTTTGTCTCTCTCTCTGTCTCTCTATTAGCAGAAAAGATATCACTTCTTGAGATATCCTTAACACTGAATTTTCTTGCACCAGCAAGTAATTGCTGTAATCCAGCACCTAATTTATCAGAAAGTGTCCATACGGCAATAGCACCATAAGGTATATTCTTCATTTCATTTTTACCAACTTTCTTTTCTACTTCGTAGTATCCAGCAAATATCTCTTCTGGTTTATTACCTCTCTCAGAAACAGTCTTTGGTAAACTATCCCAGTGACCATTTACCTTTGCCTTTCTCTCTGGATGTAAAGCACCTTCAATATTTGAGCCAAGATAACCAGGTATCATTAATGCTCTACCCATACATACAAGTTTTGTAAATGGAGCACCCAATGCCAGTGCCTTGAATATTTGATCTTCTCTTGCAAGACCACCAGCAAATGCCATATCAACAACTTTTTGTTTCTTTGCAAGAATTTCAGCATATTCATAAGCTTTAGAATGTAATAAGATATTTGGAACACCCCAGCTTTCCATCATATTCCATGGGCTCATACCTGTTCCACCAGAAGAACCATCAATTGTAAGGAGATCGAGTTTAGCATCACTTGCAAATTTTATAGCCATTGCAAGAGCTTCCATTCCATAAGAACCAGTCTTTAAAGAAATTCTTTTATATCCTATCTTTCTTAAATATTCAACTGACTTCATGAAATTTTCTCTAACCTGTTCTGGGCTATTTAAGTCAGTATATCCCAATCTACTATGTCTTGCGATTGATTTAATAGCACCAGATTTAAAAGCTTCCTGAATTTCTGGTTTTGTTGGATCTGGATCAACAACATATCCCCTTTCTTTTAAGAATATAGCATATTCAAGACTATTAACCTGTATTTCTCCACCAATACATTTAGCACCCTGTCCCCATTTTAATTCAATAATAGCCTTATCACCGTATTTATTTATAACATATTCAGCAACACCATTTCTTGTATCTTCTACATTCATTTGAACAATAATTGCACCATATCCATCAAAATATCTTAAATATGTCTCAATTCTTCTATCTAATTCTGGAGCTTTTTCAATCTTACCATTTTTTATAACAGCCTCTTTATCAATACCAACAACATTTTCACCAACAACAATTGGGAAACCAACAAGAGCAGCACCAATTGCAAAAGAATCCCAATATCTTGCTGCTATAAATGTTGAACCGAGTGCACCGGTCATAATAGGAATTCTACATTTTGTTTTTACTTCATTACCGAATTCTGTCTCAAGGCTTACATTTGGGAAAATACAGTCATCAGGAGATGTTGATTTACCTTTTGGCCCACCATTAGATCCATAAAGAAACCCCTGAATTCTTAAATTATCATAAGAAACCCCAATGTGATTTACTCTTGCACTACCAGCTGTGGTCCATCCGTAATCTCTTGGATACAAGAGTTTTCTACCAACCATGCTTGAAAGCCAAGTTTCACATTTACCCTGACAATCGGCTCTACATAGAGTACATAACCCTGATTCACAGGCATTTCCTCTATTTACAGTTCCTAATGCATCATTTGATTTAGGATATTCATACATAAAAAAATCCTCCTGGTTTTTTCTAAAAAATATTTAAAAATTTATTATAATATCTAATTAAAAAAAATATGTCAAGATAAAAAAAATGTCTTGTGTCAAAAAGGTACGATTTTATTTTTAGACAGGTAAAAGGATAGAGTTATCCTAAAGTTAATTTTGTTTT
>DAONLM010000222.1:0-4121 GCA_035406685.1 Spirochaetota bacterium | reverse complement strand
TTGAAACTTATGGGGAAGAGAAATTTATGAAGATGATACAAGAAATAAAAAATGAGATAGATGGGTTAAAAAAAAGAAAGGCTTGTGTGGTGAAGGAGGAAAGAGCCAAAGATATCCCATGCTCAACTGACACTAACGATTACTTTTTACTCAAATTTAACTCAAAATTTTACCTGAAAGAGATAAAATTCTTATAAAATCAACGATCTTTCTAAAATTCAACCATTCTATCTTTATTACTCAAAATTTACCTTAAGATAAATCTATCTTTTTATCCGCCTAAAAATAAAATTTGACTATTTAACTTTATAAGAATAATCTTTTTTGACAAAATTAGAAATTTTCGATATATATAGTTAAAAATTAATCAAAAAAAATTCTTTTTAAAACAGGATAATCAAACAAATGAAAAAAATAGTTGTTAAAATTAGTTCAAACTTATTAAATCCAGAAAATGAAATAGATATAGTAAAAAAGATTGCAAAAGAGATTTATGAATTAAAAAATAAAAATTATAATATAATTATTGTAACATCAGGGGCAGTTTTACATGGTTTAAAGAAATTAAATCTTGATAAAAAACCGGATAATATTCCATTATTGCAATCATGTGCAGCAATCGGTCAGATAGATTTAATGGAGCGATATAAAGCAGAATTTAAAAAATATAATATTATTCCGGCTCAGATTCTTGTTTCAACTGAGGACTTTAATAATAGAAAAAGATATTTAAATCTAATGAATACTATAAATATGCTTTTGTCTTTGAATATAATTCCTATTTTTAATGAAAACGACTCAATAAACATTGAAGAATTAAAATTTGGAGATAATGATCATCTTTCTGCTCTTATTACTTTAATGATGAATTTTGATATGTTAATTATACTTACTGATGTAGATGGTTTGTATGATAAGGACCCAAAAGAAAATAGTGATGCGAAACTTATAAAATGTATAAATAAAGTTGATGAATCCTGTTTAAGAGTTGCTTCAAATAAAGTTTCTAAATTTAGTAGTGGGGGAATGAAAGCCAAAATAGAATCTTCTCAAAAAGTGGCAAATGCTGGCATAGATGTATTTATAGGCAATGGTTTTAAAGTGAACTTAGAAAAAATTATCAATAATGAAGAAAATGGAACTTATATTTATGGAGAGAAAGAGAAAATAAATGCAAGGTTAAGATGGATCGGTTTTAGTCCTGTTAATAATGCAAAAATTTTTATAGATGAGGGGGCATATAAGGCTCTTGTAGAAAAAAAATCTTCCCTCTTAGCAAAAGGTATTTTAAAAGTCGAAGGCAATTTTTCTAAAGGTGCTCTTGTTGGGATATATTTCAAAGATAAAAAAATAGCACAGGGTTTAACAAATTATCCATCAAAAGATTTACAATTAATAAAAGGTGTAAAATCAGAGGACTTTCATAAATTTATAAAGAATCCAGATTATGAAGAGGTGATACATAGAAATAATATGTATCTTTTATAGAAAATGTTTTTTAAAGGTATACAGATAGGCTCAATAAAAATAGAATCAAACATTCTTATCGCTCCTCTTGCAGGTTATACAAATCTTCCAACCCGTCAAATTTTAAGAAAATTAGGGGCTAATCTATGTTATGCAGAAATGGTATCAGCAGAGGGACTAAATTATAGTTTTGATAAATCAGTGTTACTAATAGAGACTAAAGAAGATGATAGACCACTTGGTATTCAATTATTTGGACCTGATGAGGATAGAATAGCCTTTGCTTTTGAAAAGATAAAAAATTATAATTTTGATATTGTGGATATAAATTGTGGTTGTTCTGTAAATAAAATAATAAAAAGCCGTTCTGGTGCAACCCTATTAAAATCGCCAGAGACAATTTATAAAATAATTTCAAGATTAAAGACATTAACAGATAAACCAGTGACTCTAAAGATAAGAAGTGGCTGGGATAATTCGAGTATAAATTATCTTGAAGTTCTTGATGCAGCAGAAAAAGGTGGGGCATCCTTAATTACACTTCATCCGAGAACAAAGAGTATGCTATTTAATGGAAAAGCGAATTGGGAGCATATAAGGATTCTAAAAGAAAAGAGTAATATTCCAGTAATAGGTAATGGGGATATCTTTACAGCAGATGATGCTATAAGAATGTTTGAAACAACAAAATGTGATGGAATAATGCTTGCAAGAGGGATAATAGAAAACCCATTCTTAATAGAAGAGGTAATGGCAAGAGTTAAAAATATTCAATATACATTGCCAGACATTGAAAGAAGGATAAAAACATTACTGAAACATTGTAAACTTATGGTGGATTATTATGGTGAGACAAAAGGAATTAAAGAATTTAGAAAGTATGTGAGGGGCTATATTAAAGGATATCCTAATTCTTCAAAATTAAGAGATGAAATAAATAAAATTGATAGTTATTCTAAATTAGAAAGTGCAGTTTATAACTACTATGAGTACTATAATAAATCTAATTCTTAGATTCTATAAAAAATTTTTATTTTCAAAGAAAATATTTTTTTATTACAAAATATCCAATATTAAGAAAAAAAATTATTATCTTGTTTATAAATGGTTTATTTTTACTATTAAAAATAAAATAACGATAGATATTTATACAAGATAAAAATATTAATATTATAAAGTTGGATTAAAAATTTTTATAAAATAAATATTTTATTCTTAAAATAAATTTGCAAGTCTGGATTATCTTTTAATGTTTTTAAAAGATGATTTATAAATTCTAATAGCCAAACTCAGGTGCAAAAAAAGCCAGAACAGCAGATGTATATCTTAAATCTCGCCATTTATAAGAAAAATTATCAATATTTCCCCATATTGAACCGCTCAATCTAATTGTGCCATCTGAATTAGAAATTTCACCTATAATGCTTCCCTCTCTATAAAGTTCACCAGAAGGCCAAATAGAACCTACTTCACTTCCATTCTTATAAAGAACTCCATTAAAAGATATAGAACCAACTATACTACCATTTTTATAAATTGTACCTTCTTCAGAAGATATAGAACCTACAATACTACCGTTAATTCTTATTGCTCCACCTTCATCAACTTCTGCCCATACCGAACCATTTGCTCGTATTGTTACAACATTATCAGATGTTAAAGGTCTAAGTATATCACTAGTTACCTCCATCTCATCATCCCAGCCCCATGTTTTAATTATAATATTATCACCTTCAACTCTTAATACAACGCCAGGAAACCAAAGCCCAGAGACTTTACCCTTTTTTTCAATATAATCACCAATTTTATATTTTCCTGCTGCCATATATATTCCTCCTTTTAGGGTATATCACCCTAATAAATTTCTAACAAAAATCTAATCATGTTACTACTATAGGATATTTCCTATAAAATAGAATATAATCTTTGCCTTTTTCAAGTTCATCTTATTTGCTTTGCCTTATTATTTATCTATTTAGCAAATAAGTGAAACTTTTTTATCTGAACTATCAGACTTTTATCATACCATCTCATATTTTTAAAGTCAAGAAGATATTATAAAAAATAGATTTTATTTTTAGGTAGATAAAAAAAATAGAATTATCCTAAGGAATAATTTTGTGTGAGAAAAGATTACAATAGTCTAATTTACTTTTTGGTAGAATTTAAAACAAATTTTTTCAATAATATGTCTCAAAGCCTATTACTTGATAGCAATTATTGTATATAGCTTTATAAAATGGTGTGGTGTTGCCGGAAAAGTGGGATAATTCTCTACTCTTATTCCACCTTTTCATCTTTGTTAGTCTTAAAAATAACCTCAATGTTATTATACTACATTTCATCTCAACCCCGGTAATCCCAAGTTTATCATACTCTTCCAAAAAAAGTAGGATAATTCTCCTCAATAAACAACCCATGCTGAAAAAATTAAGATCAGCATGGATTTTCTTCAAAAAACGATAGTCCTGTTTTGACAGATATACATGAATTCTTGCATCCCCATCTATTCTCTCATATCTATTTCCATCTTCTTCTCCGAAACAATATATCTTTTTTACTCTATTAACATAGAGTTGCAAGATATACACAATGAGTCCTGAAAGAGAGACGTCGAATTTTCTTGCGATAGACGCAAGTTTTTTCTTCATAGC
>DAONLM010000221.1:0-4178 GCA_035406685.1 Spirochaetota bacterium | reverse complement strand
ATAAGGCAATTTACAACGATTGCTATCAGGTAGTGGGCTTTGAGACATACTATTAAATATCTTTATTGAAAAATTCTTCAAAAAGACAAATAACGCTTTTACAATTTTTTTCTCAAATAAAATCACCTTAGGAGGAATTTATTCTTTTTGTTGTTTAAAAACAAATTCTTACTCTATGAAAATAAATTTCTCTAATCTTTTTGACAATCTTATTGATTTTTGCTATATTAAACTGGGTTAATTTTTATACTCTCTGTTTTGTATAGTGATATATGAAAAAACATTAAGGGAAAATATAGATTATGTCAAATTTTCTTCAATACTGTATTACAGGTATTACGCTCGGCATGATATATGCTCTTATTGCAATAGGATTTTCTTTAATATATAGGGTAACAAACATAATAAATTTTGCTCAGGGTGAATTTGTGATGCTGGGCGGAATGCTTATGATTCTATTTGTGCATTTTTTAAAGATAAACTACTTTATTTCTGTTATAATTGTTCTTCTTATTATTGGAATTCTCTCTTTTATTTTTGAAAGAGTTACTCTTGTTCCTTTTAAAAATAGTCCGGTTTTAATAAAGATCATATTTACAATAGGGGCTTCTATTTTTATAAGAGGAATATCCATGATTATATTCTGGAAAGAGCCGGGTTTAAGATATGAAAATTTTTTTGAGGATAAATATTTCAATTTATTTGGTGCAGTAATTACATTACAGGATATATTCATAATAGTAACAACTCTCTTAATATTTATAATTATATTTATACTTATGGAAATATCTATCACTGGCAAGGCAATGAGAGCCTGTGCTGTAAACATAAAGGCCTCAAATATAATAGGAATAAATGTTCCATTAATGTTAAGGTTTTCATTTATAATAAGCGGGATTCTGGGAGCGATTGCAGGCATTATTATTACACCCAAATTAGGAATGAGTTACAGTACCGGGGTTTTCTGGGGGATTAAAGGGTTTACTGCATCAATTTTAGGTGGAATTGATTCAAATTATTCTATTCTACTTGGTGGCATAATACTTGGATTATTAGAATCTCTTATAACTGGATATGGTAGCGATATATCATTTGGATTATTTTCATCTGAGTATAAGGATGTATTTATATGTTTGTTACTTATAATTCTTTTGATAATAAGGCCAAATGGTATTTTTAGTAAAAAGGGCTTAAAAGAGAGAGTATGAAGAATATTATTGATTTTATTAAAAAGAAAATTAATATCATATCTATATTTATTTTAATAATGATACTTCCGGTTATATTTAATTCGCCTTTAAGTATGAGAATACTTATAGAGATCGGAATAATTTCAATGGTGGTTCTTGGCTTGAATCTGCTGATGGGACTGGCTGGGCAGATATCCATGGGGCATGCTGGAATATTTGGGTTATCTGCATATATAACTGGTTTACTTTCTTCTGGAAGATTGAATTTTACACTTCCACCTCTAATTTCTATTATAATTGCAATAAGTATCACAACAGTTTTATCATATTTAATTGCATTTCCAATTTTGAAATTAAAGGGACATTATCTTGCCATGGGAACACTGGCAATGGGAATAATATTTTATTCTATCTTTGCAAATCTTTCTTTTGCTGGTGGATTTGATGGATTTTCAAATATACCAAGATTATGGCTTTTTGGTGAAAATTTTACAAAAAATTTTCTTGGCATTAATAAATATTTGAATGGATATATAATTGTATATTTTGTATTAATAATTTTGTTCTGGATTTCAAATAACATAAATAATTCTAAAATAGGGAGATCGTTCAAGGCTATTCATACCTCTGAGATCGCTGCTTCTACACTCGGCATAAATGTTACAAAATATAAGATTATGGTATTTACTATAAGTAGTCTCTTTACAGCCATTGCTGGTATTTTATTTGCACATTTTTATTGTGGGGTTACTCCAAGTGACTTTAGTATAGTAAAATCAATATCTTTTGTTACAATGGTAGTTATTGGTGGCACATCATCAATATGGGGGGCACTTATTGGGACAATATTTTTAGTCTTAATAAATTATTCACTCGAATTTATTCAGGATTTTTTGAGTAAATTTAATATTCATGTAAATATTATAGATTTTAACATCTTAACTTATGGATTGTTATTTATTATTGTTTTAATATTTTTACCAGATGGAATTATTGGGCTAAAAAATAAAATAGTGCAATTATGGAGAAAAAAAATTGTTAAAAATAGAGAAGATAAATAAGAAATTTGGTGGACTTCATGCGATAAAAAATCTTTCATTCACAATAGAAAAAGGTCCAATTTCAGCAATAATAGGACCAAATGGTGCTGGCAAAACAACAGTATTCAACCTCTTAACAGGGGTATTTAAAGTGGATTCCGGTAAAATTTTTTTTGAGGATAGAGATATAACAAATTTTCAATCATATCAAATAGCAAGACTCGGCATAACAAGAACATTTCAAAATCTTCAAATTTTTACAAATATGACTGTTCTTGAAAATATAATGACTGGTTTTTATCTAAAGAGTAAACAGAATCTTTTTCATTCTATGTTCAGATTAAATCTTAAAGAGGAAAAGTTTATAAGAGAGAAATCACTCGAATTATTAGATATTTTAAATCTCACTCAATATGCAAATAGTGATACAAAAATTTTACCATTTGGAATTTTAAGACAGGTAGAAATAGTAAGAGCCCTTGCCTCATCACCTAAATTAATTCTTATGGATGAACCAGCCGCTGGATTGAATACTTTTGAAACAGATATTCTTGCAGAAAATATAAAAAAGATTAAAGATTTGGGAGTGACAATTCTATTGATTGAACACGATATGAATCTTGTTATGAAAATTTGCGAAAAGATAATAGTGTTAAACTTTGGAGAAAAAATTGCAGAGGGCAAAGCAGAAGAAATTCAAAAAGATGAAAGGGTAATAAAAGCATATCTTGGAGAATAGTTTATGTTAAGAATAAAAAATCTTGTTGTAAGGCATAATGAAATAACTGCGATAAAGGGTGTTTCATTACATTTAAAAAAAGGGGAAATTGTAACTCTAATTGGGAGTAATGGTGCTGGCAAGACCTCTCTACTTGAGGCAATAGCAGGATTAAACAGCAATAAGGATGGAGAGATACTTTTTGAGAATGAAAACATTACAAGTTACACAAGTTATAAGATAGTCTCTTTAGGGATTTCTCTTGTGCCAGAGGGGAGACAGATTTTTAGTTCTATGACAGTATATGATAATATCTTACTTGGATCATATTCAAGATTAAAAAAAGAAAAAAGAGATGCTATACAGATAGACTTTATATTTAACCTATTTCCAGTATTAAAAGAGAGAATAAGGCAGATTGCTGGCACTCTTTCTGGTGGAGAACAACAGATGCTTGCAATAGCAAGAGCACTCATGGCTAAACCAAAGATATTGTTGCTTGATGAACCTTCTACTGGACTTGCACCAATAGTTGTAAAAGAGATATTTAAAACACTGAATGTATTAAGAAAAGAGAGTAATATCAGTATCTTACTGGTTGAACAGAATGCAAAACTTGCTCTTGAGTTTTCTGATAGGGGATATTTACTTGAAACTGGATTTATTGTTGCAGAAGGAGAATCAAAAGACCTTTTAATGGATAATAATATTATAAGAGCTTATTTAGGTAAAAATTATAATGAAGTTACGGATAGGTAGAAAAATGGGGGTATAAAATATTATATATTTATTAATTAAATGTTATTTTAGATAGATAGAGGGGGATATCTGGCATTCAGAAAGGGGATATCTCAATAAAAAAGGGGGATATCTGTATTTATAACATGGGATATCCCAGTTGCAATATATAAAATAACATTAATTAGGTCTTCCTCAAAAAGATGTATCATATAAAAATATAATAAAGTTATAATAGAAATTCCTCATATAATTATTAATTCCAAAAAAAATAAAAATAAATAGAAATAAAACTTATAGTTATAATACAATTGTCGCATAAATTTATTTAAAGATAAAAATTCTTGATTTATCCTGCCATTTATATTATAAGAATTTTATGCTAAAATAATTTTACTTTGTCAGAAAATTAAAGTATCGTGGTTTGTTAAAAGCAGAGTTATGCTAAGAGTGGTTTTAGTGAAGAGTAATAAAAAAAGAATGCGTTTAAAA
>DAONLM010000220.1:0-4213 GCA_035406685.1 Spirochaetota bacterium | reverse complement strand
AAAAGTAAATTCTAAAAATAAAAAATTTTGTCAAACTAAAAAATTTTTGGTATAAACAAACTATAAATTTTAAAAAATACAATAATTATATCTTAGTCTTATTTTTTTTTGACAAAATTTAAAATTTTAGATAATATTTTATAATAAAAAATAGACAAGGAAAAAATATGAAATTTATAGAAAGAAAAAGAGTTTTGGTTACTGGTGGGGCTGGATTCATTGGAAGTCACCTCTGTGAAGTGCTATTAGAAAAAGGATATGATGTAATATGTCTTGATAACTTTTTTACTGGTAGAAAAGACAATATACTACATTTAATGAAAAATCCATATTTTGAAATCAAGAGAGCAGATGTGATCCATCCTTTTTTTGTTGAAGTTGATGAAATATACAATTTAGCATGCCCTGCTTCTCCAATTCATTATCAATACAATCCAATAAAAACCATAAAGACAAATCTTTATGGTGCATTAAATACTTTAGGACTTGCCAAAAGAGTAAATGCTAAAATTTTACAGGCATCCACGAGTGAGGTATATGGAGATCCAACAGAACATCCTCAAAAAGAGAGTTATTGGGGAAATGTAAATCCCATAGGCATTAGATCCTGTTATGATGAAGGAAAAAGGTGTGCTGAGACTCTATTTTTTGACTATTATAGAAAACATAAAGTAAAAATAAAGGTGGTTAGAATATTCAATACTTATGGTCCAAAAATGCATCCAAATGATGGAAGGGTTGTTAGTAATTTTATTGTTCAGGCTTTAAATAATGAAGACATTACAGTATATGGTGATGGAAATCAAACAAGAAGTTTTTGTTATGTCTCAGATTTAGTAAAAGGTCTAATTAAAATGATGGAATCCGATGATACATTTGTAGGGCCTGTGAATCTTGGAAATCCTAATGAATTTACAATACTCGAATTAGCAGAAAAGGTAATAAACTTAACAAAATCAAAAAGTAAAATCGTATTTAAGCCATTGCCACAGGATGATCCAAAACAGAGACAACCAGATATCACTCTTGCAAAAACAAAATTAAATTGGACACCCGAGATAGAACTTGAAGAAGGTCTTATTAAGACCATAGAATATTTCAAAAGTATTTTAAAATAGTAATTTTCTTAATTAAAATTTTAATTTTCCGATAAAGATATAAAAAGTTTAATTATCTCTAAAAATGGAGGCCACTATGAAAAAAGAAAAAATTAAAGTAAATATACCAGAAATTTTGTCAAATACTTTAAAAGAAGCATCAGAGATAAACAATATGTCAATTTCAGAGTATATTTCCTATTTAATTTATAAAGAAAACTATTTAAACTTATCAATAAATTCTTTACATAGAGAAAAGCCTTTTGAAAAATTTTATCAAAGAATAAATGAAGAATTCGAAGAAAAAGATCTTTGGTCAAAAATGTTTAATTTATAAATATGCAAAAAATTGTTGTTGGAATAGATGAAGCAGGAAGAGGTCCTCTTGCCGGAAGAGTATATGCAGCAGCAGTAATACTCAACTCAGAAAAAAAGATCTCTTATCTTAATGATTCAAAAAAAATAGATCATAAGACAAGATTAAAATTGTATGATGAAATAATAAAAAAATCCTTATCTTATGGTATTGGTTATGCTAGTCCTGAAGAAATTGATAAATTAAATATATTAAATGCGACATTCCTTGCTATGGAGCGAGCACTTTATAACATTACTATTAATTTTGATTATATCGTTGTAGATGGTAATATTTTTCCTTTTAAAGATAGATACAAAGGAGAAGCAATTGTTAAAGGGGATACAAAGATCTCAGAAATAATGGCAGCCTCTATTTTAGCAAAGGTAGAAAGGGATTTATATATGATTGAAATGAGTAAACTTTATCCGCAATACAATTTTGAAAAACATAAGGGATACCCCACTAAAGAACATTTTGAATTAATTAAAAAATTCGGGGCATCCCCTATTCATAGAAAAAGTTTTAAGGGGGTATTTTAGTCTTTATTATAATATGTTTTCATTCATAAGTAAATATTATTTACAAAAGATTTAATAATTTATTTGATCTATTGACAAAATTAACAAGTCTCTCCCCCTTTAAATTATTTTGAGCAAGTAGAGCAAGATCATATATCTGATTTACCATATCTTCAACCTTTTCTCTGTTTTCTGAAAATTCATTTAACTCCATTATCTTCTTTACAACAGGGCTATTTGAGTTTACAATTAAAGTATGCTCTTCAAAAATGTCATTGTCACTATTTTTCTGCATAGTAAAATTCATATCTTTAAATCTTCTCATATATTCTGACAATACTATTATACCAGCAGTATCATCATTTTTTAAGCCTTGAGCCTTAATTATGATTCTATCTTTTTGGTTATCCTTTTTCAATATACTTTCAAAAAGTTCTTTTACCCTATCATCAAATGTCTTATTGTCTTTATCCACTATTTTTGAAGATTTTTCCTCACTAACAAAAGAATCATGAGTATCGCTATCTATTCTTGCAAAATGAATAGTATTATCCTTCATTTCTAAGAATTGGATAAAATGAACATCAATGAGAGTATTTAAAATAAGAGCTTCAGCCCCCTGACTCTTGATCATATTAATATAAGTTATTTGCTCTTTCTCGTCTGATGCATAAAGAATAATCGTTCTGCCGTTTTTCTCTTTTAAAATACCTTTATTTTTTTCTTTATATTCTGCAAGGGTTTTATATACTCCATCTGTTGTCTTAAATAATATAATATCTTTTATTTTCTCATAAAATTTCTCATTCTGCATTGCCCCAAATTTTACAAAAATACTTATATCATCCCAGAATTTTTCAAATTTATCCCTCTCTTTATTAAAAAGTTCAATTAATTTATCAGCAACCTTTTTTGTTATGTGCTCTGAAATTTTTTTCACATATGGATCATTTTGGAGATATGATCTTGAAACATTAAGTGGGATATCTGGCGTATCAAGAACACCTTGTAGTAAAGTTAAAAATTCTGGAATTAGCTCCTTTGCCTGATCAGATACAAATACCTGATTACAATATAGCTTAATTCTTCCTTTTGAACTATCAAGCTCATGCCTTAATCTTGGAAAATATAAAATTCCTTTAAGTCTGAATGGAACTTCTACATCAAGATGAATCCAGAATAATGGCTCCATTTCAAAGGGAAAGAGTTTATTATAAAACTCTTTATATTCCTCTTCTTTTGCCTCTCTTGGGTTTTTCAACCATAAAGGATGCTGATCATTTACAACCTTATCATTTAATTTAATAGGATATGGAAGAAAATTACAATACTTTATTATAACTTCTCTTACTCTATTTTCATCTAAAAATTCTTCATTTTCCTGGTTTATGTGTAATATAACCTCTGTCCCTCTATTTTCTCTCTTGCATTCTTCAATCTCATAATCAGTCGAGCCATCATTTATCCAGTGAACTGCTGGCTCATCAAGATATGATTTTGTTTTTATCTCTACCTTATCACTTACCATAAATGCTGAATAAAAACCAAGGCCAAAGTGACCTATTATCTGATTTTCCTCTTTATTGTCCTTATACTTACTTAAAAACTCCTCAGCCCCAGAAAATGCTATCTGATTTATGTATTTCTTTACCTCTTCTTCTGTCATCCCTATGCCATTATCATCAAATGAAAGAATTTTATTGGACTTGTCAATTTTAATATTCAATCCTAACTCTCCTAATTCACCTTTATACTCACCTATTAAAGAAAGATATCTGATTTTATTACAAGCATCAATAGCATTTGATACAAGTTCTCTTATAAATATCTCTTTGTCAGAATAAAGCCATTTTTTAATAATTGGTAAAATATTCTCAGTATGAATAGAAATTTGACCTTTCTCTTTTTCTATAGTCTTTGCCATACTTTTTTACCTCCGAATATTTGATTATTTTGAAGTAGAATATAATAAAAAATAGTAAAAGGGTCAAATAGATATTTGTTTTTTAAAAAAAAATTTACAAATTATTGAAATATAAATATAGGCAGATTTGTGTTTTTTTCTCTTTAAAATTAAATTTGACTTAGAGAAGTCTTTTGATTTTAAATATTAGTTTTAAAAACAAAATTATTTTTAGGCAAAATTTTTTATTTTTTTTCTAAAAGTTGTAAAGGATTTTTTCAAAAATTTTGTGATTAATATATAGAAATATTTTTTATTACTGGAGGTAAAAATGTTA
>DAONLM010000219.1:0-4226 GCA_035406685.1 Spirochaetota bacterium | reverse complement strand
TGATATTTGTTAAGAGTTATCTTAAGGGGATACCATGTATTTTTATTAATCAAAATTATTCTATATTTTCTTGACAAGTTATATTTTTTTTATTAAATCAAGAGGAAATTTGTATATAATAAAGAAGAGGTCTATTTTATGAATAACACTTTTAATATATTTATGGCTGGAGTTGGCGGACAGGGTATAATTCTTGCATCAGACATTGTAACTCAGGTAGCAATGAATGCTGGCTTTGATGTGAAAAAAAGTGAAATTCATGGCATGAGTCAGAGAGGTGGCTCTGTTTTTAGTCATATAAGATTTGGGAATAGAGTTTTTTCCCCAGTAATTCCAGAGAAAGAGGCAGATATTTTTCTTTCATTGGAACAAATGGAGACTTTAAGATGGCTACATCTTACTAATAGTAATACTCAGGTTATTGTATACAATACAAAAATTTTACCTGCTGAGGTAAAAGAGTATCCAGTCGGTATAGAAGAAGAATTAAAAGACAAGTTTAGAAATTTACTTTTAATTAATCCAGATACAATCTTACAAAAAATAGGTACTCCTAAATTTATTAATGTAGCACTGGTTGGCATAATCTCAAATTATCTTAGTTTTAGCCTTGATAATTGGAAAGATGCTATTAATAAAGAGGTCCCTTCTGGCACTTTTGATGACAATTGGAAGGCATTTTTAACTGGAAAAGATCTTTATAAATAAGTATTATTATCAATTTTTTAAAAAAGATTCTATATTATCATCTTTAATCTCGTTATAATCTATATTGTTTTTAGTAGGTTTATAAGAATAGTAATTAATACCAGACTTTTCAAGAAAACTAAAAAAGCGACTCTTCTCCTCTTCTGGGATAAAGAATATCTCATTTTTTTTAATTTCATAGGCAGTTGCAAAACCAGAATCAATTAATTCTGAAATAAGTTTCCCTTTTTCCGGTGTATTACAGATAAATATTGTACCTTCGGCATAATAGTATGCACCATATTTATCAGCCCATTGCTTTAAAGTTGTTTCAACATTTTTTGATAGGACTATATTATGTCTGTTAAAATAGTCCATAATATCCTGAAGAGTCATACCGGCTACAATTGCCTTTTTAACGCTCTCCTCGTTTAATTCATATTCTATATAAATATTATATTTAAGCATATTACCAAATACTGCTGGTATATAAAAGTCAGAATCGTCACACATTGAGTTTATATAAAATACAAAACCAGAAAATGATTTTATATCTGTTTTGTTTTCATTCTTGTCATCAATTAGCTTTATTTTAACAAAATTCCCATCTATATTTATAACATCCAGTTTGTTTAAGAAATTTACGATCTTCTCAAAAGAAGTTTTTATGGGAGTAGTTTTATATTCAATAGATAAAAATGTTTTTTCCCATAATTCCTTAAAATCATTAAGAGATATAACAACATTTTTATTTTTATCAATAAAATATTTATAAATATTATAAAATTGTGGAAAACAGATTTTAATAAAAAATAAAATTCTCTCTTTTTTATTCATAGAAAAAAAATTATTTATATTTTTTAAATGCAGTTTTTGATTCATATCCAAAAAGATAAGACTAAAAAAGTAACTTATAAAATAAAAATCATCTTTTTGAAGAGTAGAATAGTCTTTAAATATATCTTCAAGAAAAGATAAATCTTTTTTATATATAAAACCATTCAATGATAATGTAATATTTTTTGACAATAGATAGTTTAAGAAATTTATTAGATCATAATATATTTTTGAATTAAAATTAATATCTTCTTGTAAAACATTATATTCAATTTTTCTTTTTTGAACAATATTATAATCTGGAATTATTAAAGTTTGATTATCTCTTAGAAAAATGATATTCTTTTCAATTAAATTCTTTAAAGATTTTTCTATAAAAGATGGTTGTTTATCCAATATAATGCTTAACTTTTCTACTATAAATTGATATGGTAAATAATCACATATAGATATGGTCTTTAAAACATTAAAATCGAGTTCAGGGAGTTTGGATTGCAAAATCGATAGAAAATTTGGTTTTTGAATAAAATGAGTCAAAGACTCTTTATAATCAATTTTTTTTGATTTAACAAGAATCTTACCAAAAAAGAATTCATAAAGAGATTCCACCTCTTTTTCATTCAAATTTGAAAAATTAATTAATTCTCTATCAGACATTCTAACTCCTCTTTTTTCCAAAAATCTATTTCATATTCATATCCCTGCTCTGTTAAAAATCTCTGTCTATTGTGAGCATACTGTTCTTCTATTGTCTCCTCAGTTGTCAGGGTATAAAAATAAGAAATATTATTCTTTTTAGGTCTTAAAATTCTACCCAATCTCTGTGCCTCTTCCTGTCTTGATCCATAAGTTCCACTTAACTGAATCAAAACAGTAGCATCTGGCAAGTCTATTGAAAAATTTGCTACCTTACTAACAACTATCTTTTTTATTTCACCATTTTTAAATTTATTATAAATCTCTTCTCTTAATCCATTTGGAGTTTTACCTGTTATTAATGGTAAATTAAAATGTTTTGAAATTTCTATTAATTGATCTATAAAATGGCCAATTATCAACGTTGGAAGATCGCTATGACGCATAAGAATATCTTTTAACACTAAAATTTTATCTGGATTTTTTGCAGCAATGTTAAATTTTTCTTTTTGATCCGCAAGAAGATATTCTATTTTAAGATCTTCTCTTAAAGGAATCTTTATCTCCACACATTTTGCAGTTGAAATCCATCCCTGTTTTTCCAATACTTTCCATGGAGTATCAAATTTTTTAGGGCCAATCAAACAGAAAACATCTTTTTCGTGTTGGTCCTCTCTAATAAGAGTAGCAGTAAGACCCAATCTTCTTTTACTCTGAATTTCTGCAGTTATTCTGAAAATAGGTGCTGGCAAAAGATGCACTTCATCATAAATTATTAATCCCCAATTAAGAGACTTAAATATGTTAAAATGAACATACTCTTCATCTTTTTCTCTTTTATAAATCAATATCTGATAGGTACAGATTGTAACTGGCTTTATCTCTTTTTTATCGCCGGTATATTCTCCAATATCTTCTTTTGTTAGTGTAGTCTTATCAAGAATTTCTCTCATCCATTGATGAACCGCTGCCACACTTGTCGTAAGAATTAGAGTATAGGCACTTATTTTACACATAATATCTATACCAATAATAGTCTTACCAGAACCACAAGGTAGGACAATTGTCCCATGTCCCCCCATCACAGATCCAGCCTGATAAAAAGATTCTGAAGCCATTACTTGATAATCTCTTAATTTAAAAGGTTTACCAGAAAGAGTTATATCTCTTAAATGAATATCAATTTTTTCACCTTCTGTATAACCAGCAATGTCATAAACAGGTATATTATAATTAAAAAATGCAACTTTTAGTTCCCCTCTTGATAAAAGAGGGATTAGATATTTACCGTCTGAAATCTTCTGGGTAAGAAATCTTTTTAATTTTGGATTAGAAAGAATTTCGAGTTCAATTTCTGGATTTTTTATATTTAGAATTAATTTATTTGGGTCTTTATCATATTTTAATAATTCAACAACCCCGAATTTATTAAAGATTAAAGTAATTTCTTGAATAACATTTTGAGGAACTTCAAATTTTGAATATTTATATAGAAAATCTATTATATCTTTAACATTGACACCACTACTCGCTGCATTCCATAGGCTTAATGATGTTACTCTATAAGTATGAATATGTTCAGGGGATTTTACAAGTTCCGCAAATTTCGTAAGTTCGTTTCTGACTTCTTCAAATTTTGAATTATATACTTCCAGAAGTAAAGAAAAATCGCTCTGAATTATTAGGGGGTTTGAAATATCTGGCACATTTCCTCCAACTTTAACAATTAGACTAATTTAAATTAAAATTTTATAGTCTAATTATTACAATCCCTTTAAAGGTCCTACTATTATACTATATTAAAAAAATCTTGACAAGTAAAAATTAAGATCTATTGACAATAAAATGGAAGTAATTTTATTCTATGAGGATTTTTTTATTTTTTTCTTAAATTTTGTAAAGGATTTTCTTAAAAATTTTGTGATTAATATATAGAAATATTTTTTTATAAACTTAAGGAGTAAGGAGGATTTTTTATGGATATTAATAAAATTTTAGAAAACTACAATGCTGAACATGAGTTTCACTTTGTAGTAAAATCAGAAATGAAAAAAAGGCTTGTAAAA
>DAONLM010000218.1:0-4252 GCA_035406685.1 Spirochaetota bacterium | reverse complement strand
TGGCTGTGCTTGTAAGGGAGATACTGGAGGAGTATTTTCTTGGAGTGGAGACATTTGGTGAAGAACACTTTGAAGATAAAATTGAGAGGCTAAAAAATAAACTTGGGGAGTTAAGAGAAAGGAAGGCTGTGGTTGTGAAGAAAGAAAGAGGTAAGATTGTGTCGCCTGATATCCCCCGCCCTCCTCACCCCGACCAGTATTTCCTGCTTACTTTTGACTCAAAATTTCGGCTTTTAGAGATAAAATTTCTTTAAAATTGGCACTTTATTTGAATTTCTTCACATTTATCTTTACTACTCAAAATTTATCTTGAGGATAAATATATTCTATATCTAACTAAAATCGCCCCAAACATTAAAATAAACGATTAGAGTAACGATATTTTAATTATAACGATAAATATAAAATTTTAAAAAAAAATAAAATTTTTTTAAAAAATAAAATTAATATTGATTTTTTAAAAAAATGTATTATATTTTATAAAAAGGAGAAAAACTTTAAAAAATATAAAGGAGGTGTTATGAGAGAATAAAAAAGTATAATTTAGCTGCAAAATAAAAAGTTATTTATATTAAAAATTTTTATTATTTTATTTTTTAAAAAAGAGGAGGCACCAATGAGTAAAATTTTAAAAATTTTAGTTTTAGTAGTTTTTTTAATTGGAATTTCATGTTCAAACAACTCTCTCTTGGATGTTAATAAAGTAAACCAAGGGAGTGTTGCTGTTGAACAGAATAACAGTGCTTCTGGGAGTGATATCCCTTACAATGGCTCTGATTTAAAGATAGAGGTAATGTTACAGGCTTTCCACTGGTTGTCCAAAAATGGAAAGAATGGGACTAATTGGTATACATATCTCTATAATCAGAGGTCAACATTGAAAACTTATTTTGATATCATCTACATGAATCCTCCCGCAGAATCAGCAGATGGATATGGATATATGCCATCAGATTGGGCAGATTTGACAACTGCTTATGGTAGTCAATCTACATTGAAGAGTTTGATAAGTTATTTTAACTCAAACAGTAAAAAGGTTATTGCTGATATTGTTGTAAATCATAGATCGGCAAGAGCGCAATGTCCACATGGTGTATGGTGTAAATATGACTATGCAAGTTTTGGCATGACTTCGATTAACTTTATTCATGGGCCTTATGATACCGTAAATGATTCTGGATGGAAATCCTGTGGAACCTGTATGACAAGTGGTTATTCTGAAGGAAGCTGGAGTTATAGTGGTAGAACATATTGGAATGAAGATTTTACAGGAAGCTGCGATCTTAATCACTGGTATTCTGGAACAAGGACAATTGTTAAAAATTGGCTTTCATGGTTAAAGAACACAACAAATGCTGGTTTCCATGGCTGGAGATGGGATATGGTAGGTGGATATGATCCTGCTTATTTAGGAGAATATAATGATTATTCTACCCCATATCTATCAGTAGGTGAGAAGCCAACAGGTGATACTCAGGCACTGGCTGATTGGGTAGATAGATCTGGAAGGAAGACAATGATGTTTGACTTTGCAATGAGAGATGCATTGTATAGTGCAATGGCTGATTACAATCATATGTATGGTAACTATTTAGCAACAGCAACTGGGGAAAACAAGAATAGTGGACTCGTTGGTTGGTGGTCTCATGCAGCAGTTACATTTATTCACAATCATGATATTGATCTAAATCACCATTCAGTTGGCAGAAACACATTCCCATGGGGCGGAGACTCAAGAGGAGTTACAACACAATGTGCTTATGCTTTTATCTTAACACATCCTGGAATTCCATGTGTATTTATTCAGGACTGGGAAGATAGAGGCACAGATTTAAGAAAGACTATTAATAACCTTATAAAGATAAGAAAGGCAAACAATGTTAACAAAGGAAGTAGAGTATGGGTAGATAGAAGAGAGGACGGTTTATATGCAGCATATATTGGGGTTGCTAATGGCGAACAAATCGCAATTAAGATTGGTAAACAGGGTTGGAGCAATTATGAAAGCTGGACACCAAATTCATCTTTAGGTTTAACTAATGCCTATACAAGATATGAAACCGGGAAACATGCATTCTGTGTATATTACAAGAATGCTGTTACCCTTGAATAAAAATTATACCCCCTTTAGAATCTTGAGGCTGTCGTGAGGACAGCCTCTTTTTAATTTAAAAAGGGAGAATTGTGTATAAAAAATTATTAAATACTTTGGTTTAGTTAAATACTTCTGTAAAATAGAGATATAACTAATCTTATAATTATTCTATTACAAAAGAAAGAACATTAGGATGCCAGTTTAAAGTGTCTCCCATAAGTTGCATTATTTTAGTAACAATATTTATTTTTTTAATATCAAATAGATCTTCATTATAATAAAATAGAGAATTTTTTTCTACTTTAGTAAAAGAGTTTAAAAAAATTTCTTTTTCTTCTTTGGTAATTTTATTATCTTCAAGTAGTCTATTAATTTTTGGGATTATAATAGATTCAAACTTATGAATATCAATTGGATCCTCAAAATTTTTGTCTATTATCCTTTTGGCATAAATATCCACTTTTGCCTTTTCACCTTTTTTAAGGTTACAATCTACTTTGTAAGTTGTTGTATCTATTTTAGTTAAAGTAATCTTATCATCAAGATTGTTCCCATAAATATCTCTTAATCTTACTATTATGCTTGTAGAATTACTATTGTAAGATTTTAATAAAAAAGAAAAACCTTTATCAGTTATGCTGTTATTCTGTCTTATTTTTCCTTCGATAATATCGAGTCCATAATCAAAAAATGTCCCAAATATATATGGTTCTTCAAGAAAAGTCTCCTTATTTATAACTGGAGCATAAAATTGATATTTTGGATTATCTGGAAAATGGGTATACAGATTTGCTCTTGGTGATATAAAAAGATATGCGGTTGAATATTTCTTATTAAAGTAGAAAGCAGGTCCACTTACATTTCCTGCATCCAATGTACAATCAATTAGATACCATTTGTTACCTATTTTTACTGCATTCCAGTCATGAGCAGTTGCATAGTCAAATTTGTTATAATTTTCTCTTTTGATATTACCAGTTATAATTATGCAATCCTTAAAATTCGCAAGATTTGCCATTTCTAAAAATAGATTGGCATAGCCAGAGCATACGCCTTTTTTCTTTTTTAAAACATTTATATAATCTTGATCTCTTATATTTCCAGATAAAAACATTTCTACATCATACGATATATTATCACATATCCAGTCATGTATTAATTTTATTTTTATAAATGGATTATCCTCTTTATCAATTAAAAATTTTACAAGATTCTCTATATATTTTTCTGGATTTATAAAAATATTTTCTGTTATCTCTTCTGGAATTTTTCTAACTTTTTGCTCCATTTTTCTCTGCTTATAACTATTTATATATCCATCTGGTTTTAAATACTGATTTAAATATTTATTTGCAAGATCCTTATCAGATATTGTTAAATATTCTGCCTCCTTTGAATTAAGAATTTCGTATATCTTTTGTAGATCAACATCATCCATTGCTTTTTTTATTTTTTCAAAAATTCTTTCTCTTTTAATTGCTTTTACTTTATATGTAATTTTTAATTTTTCTTCATTTGAAAAATATTTAGCATCCTCTGACTGTAAAATTTTTTCAACCTCATCTATATCTGATCGATTAAAAGCCATATTAATTTTTTCAAGTAATTTCTCTGTTATAAATTCCTTTAATTTTGTTAAAGCAACTTTTTTATCTTCCAAAGAAAGGAGACTCTCTTTATCTTCAACAATTGATTTTAACAACTTTATATCTTTGTTTTTTATTGCCTTTTCAAGATTATTTTTTGCTTTTTTCTTTTTCAGTATGATAAGATTTTCTTTAACATAACTTAAAAGTTTTTCATCTTCAATCTTTATCTCTTTTTTTACTATTTTTTCAAGAAAATCAATCTCTTCTTTTTTGATTGCCTTATCAATACTGCTTTTCGTAGCAATGGAAATAGAGATACACCCACTAAATAGAAAAATAAAAAGAAGATACATTATCTTTTTCATAATTTTGTCTAAATAAAAAATTTGTTTTATTATAACATTATATTTTTTTATTTTCAATAAAAAGATTAAAAAATAAATCTATTTGGGTGCGAATTTATTTTTAGGCAAAAATTTTTAATTTTTTTCTTAAATTTTGTAAAGGATTTTCTCAAAAATTTTGTGATTAATATAATAGAAATATTTTTTATGGAGGATTTATTATG
>DAONLM010000217.1:0-4311 GCA_035406685.1 Spirochaetota bacterium | reverse complement strand
TAGTTGTTAATTCTAATATTATTTTAATCATTTTCAGCGATTGTGAATTTTTGTCAAAAATTTTAGCAAAAAATAAATTTGCTCCACAAAAATGAGTTTTTAATTAAACTCCTTGACATTTTTTTCTTAAAAATGTATAGATTTTAAATCATTTTAGTTATAAATCATTTTTTAATTTAAGGATAAATTTATGCTTGATATTAAATTTATTAAAGAAAATCAAAATTTAATAAAAGAAAACATAAAAAAGAGAAATGTAAAGGCAGATGTTGATCTTTTACTCGAATACTATAATAAAAAAAATGAAATTCAGTTTAATTTAGATAATTTAAGACAAAAAAGAAACGAAAATGCCAATAAGATGAAACAAAAACTATCCCAGGAAGAGAGGGAAAAATTAATAGAAGAAGGGAAAAATCTCAAATTAGAAATATCAAGACTTGAAGAAGAGCAAAGAGAGATAGAAAAAAAATTTATGGAAGAGATGTATAAAATTCCAAATTTAACTCATCCTACCACTCCAATTGGTTATACAGATAAGGATAGCGTTGAATTGAAAAGAAGCGGAAATATAAGAAATTTTGATTTTAAACCAAAAGATCATACAGAATTAGCAGAAATTCTTGATATTGTTGATTTTGAAAATGCAAGTATTGTAACAGGTCAGAAATTTTACTATCTCAAAAATGAAGGGGCTTTACTTGAACTTGCTTTGATCAATTTCGGAATGAAAAAACTGATTGAAAAAGGCTTTATACCTTATATCACACCAGATCTTGCAAAATCTTCTATTCTTGAAGGAATTGGCTTTAATCCGAGAGGGGAAGAGACAAATATATACTCCATAGCAAATTCTGATTTATGTCTTGTTGGAACAGCAGAGATAACTCTTGGAGGTCTTTATTCGAATAAGATTTTAAAAGAGGATGATCTTCCTGTTAAACTTGTAGGATTTAGCCACTGTTTTAGAACAGAAGCAGGTGCTGCTGGACTTGCGACAAAAGGATTATACAGAGTTCATCAATTCAGTAAGGTAGAAATGTTTATATTCTGTAAACCAGAAGAGTCGGAAAAATTTCATAATGAATTAAGAGAGATTGAAGAGGAGATTTATACAGAACTTGAGATTCCATATAGAGTTCTTGATATAGCATCTGGTGATCTTGGCAATCCAGCATACAAAAAGTATGATCTTGAAGCATGGATGCCGGGAAGAAATGAGTATGGAGAGATAACATCCACTTCCAATTGTACTGATTTTCAGGCAAGAAGGCTTAATATTAGATATAAAGATAGTGAGAATAAGAATAGATTTGTCCATATGTTGAATGGAACATGTATTGCAGTGCCAAGAGTGATAATTGCTATTCTTGAGAATTTTCAAAATAGAGATGGAAGTGTGGATATCCCACTTGCATTAAGAGCCTTTATGGGAGTAGATAGGATTATGCCTAAAAAGTAGATTTATGAAAATAGAAAATTTTATAGTCTTGAGATATCTTAAAAATTTAAGAAAAAGTAAGGAGATCTCTGATTCTGCCCTTGTTGTTATAATAGCAATAGCGATCTCTGTAATTTTTTTTATATCGAGTCTCTCAATTATGAATGGGTATATTCTTGGAAGAATGAAGATACAATTTGAGGTAGTCTCTTTTCATATTATATATACCAACATTGCGACAATTGATAATGTTAATTATATTTTAGAAAATATAAAAAATAATAAAGATGTAAGATTTTCAAGTATATTTAGAGAGAGCAAGGTTTTACTTTCCGCAAATCAGATAAATACGGGCCTTTTTTATTTTAGAACTGTTGAAGAAAATGTTTTTGAAGAGGATACTGGATTAAGCGAAGTTGTAAGACTGATAGAGGGCAAAAAGAGTATTCATAATAATGAGATACTCATATCAAAAAAGACAAAAGAAAAATTAAGAGTAAATGTTGGGGATTATATATACCTTACATCAATTAAAGAGGATGCTGATGCAAAATTTTTAATTAAAAGAGTAAAGGTAAGTGGAATCTTTACAACTGGTTTTACTGAGCTCGATGAGCAACTTGCCTATGTTAACAATAAGACCGGAGATGATCTATTTAAGGATACTTTAAAATACAATGTCTATGTAAAATTAAAGGATTATAGAAAGACAGAAGATTTTTTAAGTAAAAATAGTTTTTCTTATATCTCTTATCCCTATACCTGGATTGATTATAATTATAATGAATTTACTGCCTTAAAGTTTGAAAAAGGGGTAATTGGCCTAATAGTTATGCTTGTAGTTTTTGTTGCAGCATTAAATATTCTTACTGTTATAAATATCACTATACTTGAAAAAAGGAATGATATAGGGATCTTGAAGGCTATAGGTTATTCTCCAGAAAATATTGTTGTTATATTTTTATTGAATGGGATATATCTTGGTTTTGGCGGACTAATATTTGGGGTTATATTTGGACTTGTTATAATGAGACATCTTAATGAGATAATGATAGTATTTAGTGAAATAATTAATTTTATTTTACTATTTTCTACAAGAATAATCTCTATATTTGTCAGGGATATCCCAGTCCCGTCGAGAATAGAGATTTTTTCAAAGGATTTTTATCTTGATAAAATTTATACAGATATCTATTTTTCTGAAATTGTTATAATATGCTTTTTAACACTTATATTTTCTATATTATCTTCTATTATACCGTCGGTTAAGGCTGGTTCTATAAAACCAAATGAGGTGATAAAAAATGGATAATTTACTCGAAATAAGATCTTTATACAAGACATATTCTACCGAAGCAGAGGTTTTGCATATTCTTAATGGCATAGACTTTACACTAAAAAAAGGAGAGAGTGTTTCTATTACTGGTGAAAGTGGATCTGGAAAATCTACATTCTTGAATATGATCGGCGGACTCGATGCTGTTACCTCTGGCAATATCTATTTTGAAGGGGTGGATATAACACAACTGGATGAAGCAGAATTAACATATTTTAGAAATAAAAAGATAGGATTTATTTTTCAATCTCACTATTTACTTGAAGAATTTACCGCTATAGAGAATGTAATGATTCCATATCTTATTCATTCATTTAATAAGAAGAAAGCATATAAAAAGGCTGAAGAACTTCTTGAATTTGTGGGACTTTCAAATAGATTGAAACATTTCCCTTCTCAGTTATCTGGAGGTGAGAAACAGAGAGTAGCAATTGCAAGGGCATTTATTAATGAGCCATCTCTTATACTTGCAGATGAACCTACTGGTAATCTTGATGAAAGAAATTCAGAAAAGATTTTGCACCTTCTTTTTGATATTGTAAAAAATAAGAATAGTTCTTTCATAATAGTGACACACTCATCTCATATTGCAGAACTTACTGATAAAGAGTATAGATTAGAAAATGGTTTATTATATAAAAAAAGATAGTTATAATTTTATAAGGATTTTTATTATCTAAAAGTTATTTTTGATGATTTTTTGGATTATACCCAACAAACTATAGGTTGTAAAGAAATTATGCAGAAAAAAAATATTAAAGTTTTCTATAAGCGACTTTTTATTTCTTCTATATATTATTCTTTATTTCGTTATTAAAGAATATAATAAAAAAATTTACCTTTCAATCTATTTTTTATTTTTTTAGCAATTATAAAAAAGTGTCAAAAAATATAAATTTTTGATTTAAAGAGAAAATCTAATTTATTTTTTTGGGGTGCGATTTTATTTTTAGGTAGGTAATAAAGATAGAATTATCCTAAGGGTTAATTTTATTTGAGAATGGCTTATAGTTATTTTTTAGTAGAATTTTTAATAAATTTAGCTAATAGTATGTCTCAAAGCCTATTACCTGGTAGCAATCGTTGTAGATTGCCTTATAAAAGGGCGTGGTGTTGCCTTCGAAGTGGGACAATTCTCTACTCTTCCACCACTTTTTAATATTTGTTATTTTTAAGAATAACCTTAATGTTATTATACTACATTTCTTCTCAAATCCAAGCATCCCCATTTTCTCATATTCTTCAATGAATATCTCAATAATTGTCCTAATCAATTTTGCCATGCTGAAAAAATTAAGATCAGCATGGATTTTCTTTAAGAATCTATAATCTTCCTTTGGCAAATAAAAATGAATAGAGTCATCTGCATTTAGTCTTTCGTAAAAATTTCCATCTTCATGTCCAAAACAGTATCTTTTTTTGATCCTGTCAGAGAACTTTTGCAATACATAGCAGATCAATTTTGATAAAGAAATATTCTCTTTTTTTGCTATGTTTGCAATCTTTTTTTTCATAGTAGAAGTAACTACAAAAT
>DAONLM010000216.1:0-4375 GCA_035406685.1 Spirochaetota bacterium | reverse complement strand
TGATATTTGTTAAGAGTTATCTTAAGGGGATACCATGTATTTTTATTAATCAAAACTTAATAATGGGGGACTACATTCGATTTTGACAAAATTGACTCGCTAATTATATTTATAAATTATGATAGGAAATGATAATAATCTATTGATGATTAAAATTATCATATTATTTAAATTTATTCAATCTTTTTTTAATTTTTAAATAATTATACACTTTTTTAAAATCTCATTCCGCATAAAATTGGTAGAATTTCAAATTCCATGACAAACTTGGGTTAAGAGCAAGGAAGGCTTTGGTTATTAAGGAGAAGGCAGTACAAAATGGCGGTGGCTCTAATATCCCCGCTCTATTACTCGTGATGAGTATTTCAAGCTTACTTTTGACTCGAGATTTAGACTTTTAAAGATAAAATTCCTGTAAAAATTAACACTTATTCTATATCTTTTTTTCTTTTATCTCTCTTACTCAAAAAAAGCCTTAGGCTAACTCTATCATTTTAACTGTGTAGGAATAAAAATAGCCTTATTTAACAAATAAAAAACAAAATAACAATATTTAAAATAGGATCTCTATTTTACTATTTATTCAATTTTGAATTTTTCGATCTCTTTCATTAGTATTTCAATATTGGTTTTATTTTCTTCAGTTAGTTCGTTAACTTTATTTACAGCAATATTTATCTGTGTGGTTCCACTTGCTATTTCATTCATTCCATTAGTCATTTCTGCTGTTATTTTATTTAAATTAGACGCCTCTTTTAATACCTGTTTGGTGCCAGTTAACATCTCACTTGAACTTGCTTTAACTTCTTGAGTAATACTATTTAATTGATTAATTGCTTCGAGTAACTGTTTACTCCCTGAATTTTGTTCTTCCATTGCTTGTCTGATAATCTCTTCCTGACTACTAACTCTGTTTATTTCATTATGAATTATATTAAATTTATTTAATACATTTTCAGTTGAAGATGTAATAGTTTCTATAGAATGTTTAATCTTATTTAAAACTTTTGCAACTGTTTTTGCTTGTTCTCCACTGGATTCGGCTAATCTTCTCACCTCATCAGCAACAATTGCAAATCCTTTCCCATATTCACCTGCATGTGCTGCCTCTATTGCCGCATTCATTGCCAATAGATTTGTCTGACTTGCAATATTCTGAATGACTTTACTTATTTCAAGAAGACCTTCTGACTCTTTTGAAATCTCTCTTATATCATCCGTAATTTTATTAAGAGCAATTTTCCCTTCACTTGATGAATTAATTAGACTATTAATATTTTCACTATTTTTTAATAATGTTTGAGTTACATTATTTATGCTTGCTATCATTTCTTCAATTGCTGATGAAGACTCAGAAACATTTGTGGATTGATTTTCAATTAAATCATTTAATTTTTCAACCCCTTTTGTTATTTGTTCCATTGTAGCAGTTGTTTCTGTAACACTTGCTGATTGATTTATAGTTTGATTTTTTATGCTTTGAATATTTGAACTAATCTCGTTAATTGCTATTGCTGTTTCTTTCATATTTGAAGAAAGTATAAAACCAGATTTTTGAAGTAATAAAGATTTCTCTTTAATAAGGAAAAGAAGATTTTTTATATTTTCAATAGAGTTATTAAAATAGTTTTCCATTATGCCTATTTCATCTTGATATACATCTTCTATTTTTTGAGTAAAATCCGCCTTAGAAATTAATTCAAGAGAGGAAATAGTTTTATTAATTCTTTTATTAATTGACTTTGATGTCAAAAAAGATATCATAAAAGTAATTAAGCTACTTATAAGTAAAATGGCTATTAAAAAGCAAAGGTAAGAATAAAGTGATTTCTTTAAATTTTCTTTTGTCTTTAAAAAATTATTATGTAGCCTTTGATTGTTTATAGATACTATTTTCTTTAATTCTATGAAATTCTCGTGAACAGAAGGTAGATAACCAGCAACAACAGAAGCATCAATAAGAATAGAATCAATATAGTAATAAAAATACTCCTCATAAATTTCCAATGCCTTTTTTGTGTTGTTAAACTCTTCATTAGTTAAAATAGATTGAAAAGATTTAAAAGAGTCTAAAATTTCTTTAATTTCATTTTTAGATTTTTCTATCTCTTCTATAGTTTTTTTCTCTGAATAGATTCCTGAGTTATAATATTCATTAATAAGAAGAAGATTTTCAAAGGTATTTATTAATTTACTGCTAAAATTTATGCTTTTTTCATAATTATTAAGTTGTTTATTAAAAGAATCAATATTGGAAAAAATAAAATTACTATTTAATAGAAAATATAAAAATATAATTAAGAAAATAAACAATATAAAAAAAGAAATAAGATATAATTTTGTAGAGATTTTCAACTTTTTTGAAAGATTTTTTAAAAAATTTTTCATTTTTACCTCTTTTTTAAAGTAAAAATTTTAATTTATTTATAATATAAATTCTTAGAAGAGAGAGTATATAAAAAATACTCCCCCTTATATAAAATCAAAAAAATTAATCCTCATCTCCTAAATAATATCCAGAACCTATTATATAATCTTTGCCTTTTACAGTAACTTTTTTAGCAAAACCTCTTTTAGGTCCAAATTTTTTTGTCTCTGGATTTTGCCATGCCCATTCAAACCAACCTTCACCCTTTGTTTTAGCAATGTTTATCAATTCCTTTACCTGATAAACTTTATTCCCATTTCTATCAGTACTTGACAGATTAATTAAATTTTTACCTATAAGAGAAGTATTTGAGCCGACTACCAGAGCAGTTCCATCAAAATCATATAAAAAAATATAAAACTCACCATCAATAAATCCACCTTTTGGATCCTGAAAAGCCAATACAGCCTTTTCTAAACCATTTTTCTTAATAAAAGCAATTCCTCTGTTAACCAAATCAACAACTTTTTTCTCTTTTACGGGATCAACAGATCTTTTCTTTTTATCACCAGTTGCATCTTGAGAAAATAAGAAACTAAAAGTCACCATTAATAAAATAAAAAGAGTACTTATTTTTTTCATAAAAACTCCTCCTTGCTTATAATATGTATTAATTTGCTCTTAACAAGAGCAAAATTTTTTATTAAAATTAAGTAACTTTATGTTTATCTGGCATAAAATTTAATCTATTTTTAAAAAAATATTATAAAAAATGAATTATTTTGTCAATATAATTTAATTTTTTATGAGAATTTTTCATAAAATTTAAAATTTTTACAGCCTCATTTGTATATTCTATTTTTAAAAAAATATTATTTACAATATGTTAATCTATGCTAAATTTAATTTATAATTTTTAAAAAAATTAATATTTTTTCTAAATTTTTTAAAAATAAAATTGATTTTTTTGAAATAAGTGTATATAATTATATATGGAGGTTACTATGAATAAGATGGTAAAGAAAATAGTTATTTTAATTTTAATTATATTTCTGTTTAGTGATGTAATAAATGCAAAAAGTAAAAAAAACGATGAAAAAAGATTTCAGATAGGATTGGGTATTTTAATGAGTACTTCTAATTTATTTGGTCTTATACATTCTGCTAAAATGGCTTATGAAGGGGATATGTCTTCCGTTGGCATAGACAAAGCAACTTCAGATAAGATACCATTAAATGTAAGACAGACGGTCCTGGTGGCAAATATATTTGCTAATATGGAATATGCCTTTCAGTTTAGGATCTTAGCTAATATTTTTATTGGAGAATCAGATATTGTGCTATTACCAATGGATAGCTCTTCTAATGGAAGATTTGATATGTTTATAACATTAAATGGTGGGGTGAGATTTCCTTTCTGGATTATGCCATATATAATGGCTGGGGCTAATTTTACATTCAGCTGGTATCCCGGAAGAGTTGTTGATTTTGAAAATTGGAGAACAACTTATGGCTCTAACATTGCAGAAAATTTTGCATGGAGTCCAGGAATGAATATTAAAATAGGACTTGATATTAAATTTAGACTTTTTTCTGCGGGTGTGTATTATGTTTATATGATCAAAGATTTTAATGAATTTGGTGGTAAAGTATCTCAGGTTGCAAATGATCTAGCTAATGGGGATTACACTACTGCTGGTGCAATGATATTTGGTTCTCAATCAAGATTTGGAGTTAGTGTCTGCTGGTACCTCTTTTAAAATAAAATTATATTATTCTTAATTAATAAAGTTATTTTTTAAATAAAAGAGTTTGTTTAAAAGGCTATCCTTAAAAGGATAGCCTTTTATTTTAAAAAGAAATACTTTTGAAAAAAATTAAAGAAAAAAATGAGATTTTATTTTTAGGCAAAAATTTTTTAATTTTTTTTCTAAAAGTTGTAAAGGATTTTTTCAAAAATTTTGTGATTAATAATTAGAAAACAATTTTTTTGTAAGGAGGAAAAAT
>DAONLM010000215.1:0-4394 GCA_035406685.1 Spirochaetota bacterium | reverse complement strand
GGAATTGAGACTTTTGGAGAAAAAGAGTTTGAAAATAAAATTGAGAGGCTAAAAAAGAAACTTGAGGAGTTACGAGGAAGGAAGGCTGTTATTTTGAAGAAGAAGGAAGGAGGGAAGGTTGTGTCGCCTGATATCCCCCGCCATCCTCATCCTGATCAGTATTTCCTCCTTACTTTTGACTCAAAATTTCGGCTTTTAGAGATAAAATTTTTATAAAAATTCTTATTTGATTTACCTTATATACTTTATCTAACACTTCTCACAAAAGTTATCTGAGGATAAGTCTGCTGATTTAAATATTTAAAATATAAAAAAAAGACATTCTGATTTTTTAGTAGATAAAAAAATAAAGGCTCTTTCTTTAAAAAAAGAGCCTTTTAAAATTATAGAATAAATCTTTAAGAAAGCATTTCGCTTATTACATTATAAATATCGCCAACTGTTTTTAAACTCTTTGCCTTCTCCTCTTCTATTTTTACCTCTTTTCCTATTTTTTGTTTAACAGCCTTCTCCAATGCAACAATTAGATCAATACCATCCAATGAATCCAATTCCAAATCATCAAATAAAGAAGCACTCTCTTTGATTTCACTCTTATCTTTTTCAAACTCTGTTATCAATATATTGTCCACCAAATCTTTAATCTCTTCTTTTGTCATATATCCTCCTAATAAAATTATAATATAAACTATAATACTACAAAAAATAAAAAAAATCAAATAAAATTTATTTTTTATTTTTTTAATTTCTTTAATATAATAGAAGTATTTATTCCGCCAAAGGCAAAATTATTCGTTAAAATAATATTTAATTCCTTTGGAGTGATATCTGTTATTACATTTATTCCTTCACATCTGGGATCAATATTTTTCAAATTAATTGTTGGATATATTAAATTATCTTCAAACATATAAAGACAATAAATAAGTTCGTGAACTCCACATGCCCCTAATGTATGTCCAGTAAAACTTTTTGTTGCACTTATTGGCGGTTTGTTAGGAAATACCTCTTTTGTTGCCTCTGCTTCTGCAACGTCACCAGTATCTGTTGCTGTTGCATGAGCATTTATATAATCTATCTCTTCATTCTTTAAACCAGCATTTTCTAATGCAAGCTTCATTGTAGCAACCATACCTTCTTTAGCCGGTGTTGACATATGTTTCCCATCACATAACGAAGAAAATCCTATTATCTCACCATATATTTTAGCACCTCTTCTTTCTGCATGTTCTAACTCTTCAAGAACAACCATTCCAGCACCTTCTGCAACAACAACACCATCTCTATCTCTATCAAAAGGAGCCGGCGTCAAATATGGCTTATCATTAAAATTTTTACTTGCCACATTCAATATATCAAAAGTTGCTGCTGTTGTATGATGAACCTCCTCAGCACCACCTGCGATCATAATATCCTGAATTCCATATTTTATTGTTTCATAAGCCATACCTATTGCCTGTGAACTTGATGTACATGCACTAGATGGGGAAAAAACCCTTCCAGTTATCCCAAAATTTACTGCTATATTTGCTGCTGTTGTATGATTCATTATTTTTAAAAAAGTCATAGAGGTTATCTGCTCTATTGAACTTGTCCTAAATATCTCATAAAAAAAGTCTTCATAAGCCTGAGGGCTACCAATAGTAGAAGCACAGGCAACTCCTAATCTTCCGGATTTTAATAAATCTTCTGTAAGGCCAGCATCTTCGATCGCCTCTTTTGCACAAAATGTTGAGAACATTGCAACTTTACCCATTGATCTTCTTGCCTTTCTATCAATTACTTTCTCATCAAAATTTTTTATCATGCCAGCAACTTTTGTTTTAAGTCCTTTAATATTATCCCATTCTGGCATACTAATAACACCACTTTTTTTAGTTTTAAAAGAATTCTTTATTTCTTCTTTATTATTACCTATAGGGGATAAAATCCCAAGTCCGGTTATAACAACTCTCCTCATATCTCTTCTCTCTATTTTATTTTTTATGATTCCTGACAATGTCAGATAGATTATTTTTACTAAAATTAAGAGATTTTGTCAAAAAAAAATATGCTTTAAATTATGCAATTATGTAATATTTTATTTATGACAATTGTCTTAATATTTTACATCTTACTTAGAATAAACACCTTATAAACTAATTTCTGAAAATATATATAGCTAACCAAATTATTTTTTAAAAAAATACACAAACTTAATTTTATAAATTTTTATCTTGAAAAAAATTAATATTTGCATTATAATAACACAAAAGATAAAATAAAGAGGAGAGAATTTAAAATGTTATTTAAAGAAAAATTAAATATAGGTGTATTTATATTTTTTTCTTTTATGTTTATATTAATAATATTATTACTTTCTTTAAAAATTAAAAATTTATACGATGAAAATGTTTTATTAAAACAAAAAATTACAGAAAAAGAAAAAGAGAATGTTAAATTTAGAAACCAGATAGACAATACAATAAAGCAGTTAGACGAATATGAAAAAAAGATATCATATTATGAAAAAAGGCTTTTAACTTCAGAAAATAATTATTCTAATTTCTCAAATTCTTCAATTAATTTTTCCTCCAATGAAGAGGGTAGCCAACAAAAAGAAAAGGATGAATATATAAGGAATACAAGATATATCCTCTCCATGCTTTATGGAGAGAAAGGAGATGATGCATTAGAAAAGAATAAAATAAAAGAGGCTGCTATAAATTATTATAATTCATTAACATATTATGATAATTTGGGAGCAAGAATAGGTGCCAAGGATATTTTAAAAAGAGCTAATAAAGAAAATAATGCATTAAAAGATCATTCTGGAAGCGTAAAATGTGTCAAATTTTCAAATAATGGGGTATTATTAGCATCTGGTAGTATTGATAGAACCATAAAATTATGGGACATTAAAGAGAGAAAATTAATTACTACCTTAACAGGTCATACAGGGACCGTGAATGCAATAGATTTTTCTTTTGATAATAAAATGCTTATCTCTGCTTCAAGTGATAAAACTTTAAAATTATGGGATCTAACCACTAATAAATTAATAAGAACATTTGAAGGACATACTGATTCTATAAGAACTGTTAGATTTTTAAATAATAAACTTATAGCATCAGGCGGTTGGGACAATACCATTAAGATATGGAATATTGATACGGGTGAATGCTTACATACACTTATTCATACTGATGATATAAATACCATAGATGTCTATTATCCTAAAAATCTTCTTATATTTGCTGGAAGGAGTCAGTTTATAAGATTCATTAATTATAATACCACTAAACCGGTTAAAAATTTTATGACAAAGGACGATATCATTAATTCTATCGAAGGCAATGGTGTATATCTTGCAGCAGCCTTTGATAGGCTTTTTTCTGATGATTACTCCATTGGAATATATGATTTTGATTCTGGGAATTTCTTAAAATCTCTGGATGGTCATGAGGCTGTTGTTAATCAGGTAGTATTTTCTAAAAATAGGCATTTTTTAATCTCTGGCAGTAGTGATGCAAGAGTAAAAATATGGGATGTTTCAAGTGGTAGATGTATTAAAACATATATGGAATATGATGCAAGTATATATACTGTTGCCATTTCTCCAAATGATTACTATATAGTCGGGGGGGACAGTACTGGAAGTATTTATATCTGGGAAACTGGAATAAATCTTTCATTACAGGAGACAATGGCTATATTAAAGAAATTTTTTTAAAATATAAAATCTAAAAATCTACTTTTTATTTTTCTATTTAATAGATAGATAAAAATAAGAAGGGGGATTTTATAAAAATTAAAGAGAAATATATTATCTTTAAATAAAAATAGGTAAATGGGCTGTGATTTTATTTTTTTAATCAGATAAAAACATAGAATTATCCCATCGTTAATTTTGTTTGAGAAATTATTGTAATAGGCTAATTTATTTTTTGGTAGAATTTAAAATAAATTTTTTCAATAGTATGTCTCAAATCCCACGACCTGATAGCAATCATTGTATATTGCCTTATAAAAGGGCACGGTGTTACCGGAAAAGTGGGATAATTCTCTACTCTTATTCCACTTTTTTATCTTTGTTAGTCTCAAGAATAACCTTAATGTTACTATACTACACTTCATCTCAACCCCGGTAATTCCAAGTTTATCATACTCTTGAAGAAAGAGTAGGATAATTCTCCTCAGTAAACAACCCATGCTGAAAAAATTAAGATCAGCATGGATCTTTTTCAAAAATCTGTAATCCTATTTTGAGATATACAGATGAATACGGCTATCTCCATCTATTCTTTCGTATTTATTTCCATCCTCTGGACCAAAACAGTATATCTTTTTTACCCTATTACTATAGATCTGCAAGATATACACAATAAGTCCAGAAATAGAGATGTTGAATTTCC
>DAONLM010000214.1:0-4551 GCA_035406685.1 Spirochaetota bacterium | reverse complement strand
ATTTAAGAGTGAAGTAATAGAAAAAATTGAGGATTTTGTAAGAAGTTTTAAGAGGATAAATGACAATGTAAAGAAAAATAATATAAATGAAGCATTAGAAAATTATATTTTCTGTGGTATTTTTTATTTTAAGAATAAAAATTTCGAATTTCTTGATAGATTACCTCTATTACTGGAATTTTTGATATGAAATGGAAATTACTATTTACGATTTAAAAACTTTTTGATATAATTACTTCGATTAAATTAAATATAAAAAGTAAAAAAAGTTTAAGATTTACTAAAAGTTTTAAAATATTATTTAAAAAAAATAACTATAATAATAAAATTAATTTTTTTTTATAAAAAATACTGTCGTTCAAAACAAATACTTAATATTGATCTTGAAAAAATGAAAAAGAAAAAAAATTATCTTTTTTCATTCGAAGCCTCCAAATTATATTTTACTAAAAGTTCATTTTTATGAGATAATTTAATCCACTTATTAGCGTTTTCTCTAAATTCTATTTTCCTATCAACTTTGCCTTTTCCCTGTGGTTGATTTTGAGATATATTTATTCTTTCATTTTTGGTATCAAAAATTTTAAAAATTTTTCAATATTTTTCTTGACTTTGTTCTAATTTTGTTCTATATTTAATATAAAAATACTGCCATTCTCCCCCCTAAAAGATGGTTGTATGATTTAAACCTTTGGTAATAGTCCCCCCCACCCAGATAAAATTACCAAAGGTTTTTATTTTTTATAAGCAATTATATATAATACATTATAAGTAGCATACACTTTACTATCAGTAAAAAAGTTATTTTTATACTCCTCCAACATCTTTCTCATTATAGAATATTCAACTCTATTAGAACCAATTGTCGCTCCTATGTTATGAACACTCTTTAAAAAATCAAGTGGTGTATTGTAGTGAAGTCTGTATTCTTTATTAAAAGAAGAAATAATATTAAAATTACTCGATATCAATAGGTTATCAATACAATCTTTAGTTTTAAAATCGAGTGTATGACGGACAGGGGATATCCCCTTTCTTAAATAGGCATTCTTAAAAGCAATGTCAAGCTCTTTAAATGTCCCATCTATAAAAGTAGAAAAGGCAAAAATCCCATTATTACACAATAGTTTATTTACTTTCTTAAATAAATATTTTAAATCCTTTATCCATTGAAACACAGCATTACTACAAATTAAATCATTATTATCAAATTTATCATCAATATTCAAAAAATCATCATTCAAATATATGGCATTATCAAAAGAAATATTCTTCTTTACTTTTTCAATCATGTTTTTTGAAATATCATTCAGAATAAGAAGATCTGGATTTAAACTAACAAGATATCCTGTCAAAAAACCAGTCCCACACCCTATTTCAAATATTCTTTTATAATTATTCTCTCTCTCTTTTATTAGATGAAACAATCTCTCTGCTATTATTTTCTGAATAGTAGCATTAAATTCATAAGAATCAACCTTATAATCAAATTTATTATTTATGTAATCTGAGATAAAAAGTTTTTCCATAATCTTACACAATCCTCTTCATTTTCAAGAAAATAGCAATGACCGCCCTCAACTAAATTTAAATAAGAATTTAAGATATTTCTATTAATGGCAATTGCATTCTCTTTTGGAGTTATTGTATCATAAATACCATTACAAATCAATACTGGTATCTTAATATTTTTTAATTTATCAAGAATATCATATTCGAGTAATGCCTTTAAGCCATTCTCTAAAATATTTTCAACAGGAAGATCTAACATTAATCTATCTATTATTTTCTCTTTCTCTAAAACAAATTTAAATACATTATTATAAAAATCTCTCATTACTACCTCTTTCTTTCTTTTTATAAGAACTAACATTTTTTCAACTATCTTTTGGGATATCCCATTATTATATCCCTCTTTTTCTGTAAATCTTGCTGTTGCTCCTGTTAAAAATAGAGATCTAACTTTATCAGGATTATTTAAAGTAAACATCATAGCATACAACGATCCTAAAGACCATCCAAAAATATCAATCTTTTTACTATTAAATAGTTTTAAAAGTTCTCTTTCTACCTCTTCATAAGAGTTTGTATTATTTTCTATAATATATATATCATCAAAATTTTTAATAAAATTCTCAAATAAAAATGGTTTTGAGCCAAACCCCTGAACAATAGCCTTCATTTTTAATTCCTCTCTTTTTTACGACAATTCTATTCCCCTACCCTATTTAAGAATCATATAGATTTTTATTATCTAAAAACCAATTCTTAATTAGTTGAAACACGATCTCAATATCCTGATCTGTATGAAAATATGATAGACTCAATCTAACCCTTGCTGTATCTGGCTGAACTGTTGGTGGCCTTATTGCTGGTGTAAAAATGCCATTATCCATAAGATATCTCATTAAATCAAGAGAAAGCCTATTTTTTCGAGTAATAACAGGTATTATCTGAGTCTCTGAATTATGAGTATCTATACCCTCTTCCTTAAATCTCTTGGTTAAATCTTTGGCCTTTTTTAATACGATCTCTCCTCTATTCTCTTTCTGAATTATATCAATAGATTTATCTATTGCTCCAACTACAAATGGAGAAAATGCCGTTGTAAATATAAATGATCTACAAAAATTTATAAGATAATCAATTAAAATTCTATCTCCAGCAACAAAAGCTCCAAATACTCCAACACTCTTACCCAATGTCCCCATTATTATATCAACTTCATCAGCCAAATTCAATTGATTAACAAGTCCAGATCCATTTTTACCAAAAATGCCAAGGCTATGAGCCTCATCCACTATCAAAAGAAAATTATGATTCTTTTTTAAGCCAACAATATCATTCAGTCTTGTGATATCCCCATCCATACTAAAAACAGTATCTGTTATGACAATTTTTTTCTCATGATCTTTATACTTTTCAAGAAGAGTAGAAAGATGCTCTATATCATTATGTCTATATCTCTCCATTATTGCCATTGACTGGACAATTCCATCATAAATTGAGGCATGATCTAATCTATCGCAAAATATTACTGTATTCTTATCAGCAAGCGATGATAACAATCCAATGTTTGCTGTATATCCCGAATTAAATAGTAAAGCACTCTCTTTATTTACCCATTTTGCAATTTTATCTTCAAGATCTATAAAAATAGAAGTTGTGCCTGAGACCAATCTTGATGCTCCACTGCCAGCGCCAAATTCTTTTGCAAACTTAAAACCAGCATCAATTATCCTTTCATCATTTGCAAGTCCAAGATAGTTATTTGAAGAAAAATTAATTAACTTTTTATTATTAATGGTAATGTATTTGCCATCTGTTTTATCTATTACATAAAAAGATCTATAAGAATCCTCTTTTTTCTTTTTTTCTATTTTATTCTCAAGTATAGATAGCCAGTAATTATTCATTTTGAAAACCATCCTTCAATTGTTTCAAAAGGGGGATATCTATCTATAATTTCAAATATATTACCCAAACTACTGTTTTCAGTATCACAATCTTTTACCTCTGGCAACAAAAAGATATTTTTAAATTTTAATATTTTCTTTAAAATATCAAAATTATCTTTTTCTATATAATCTGGCTCTTTATTTTTGAAAAGTAAAATTATAGCACCAATCTTTATTCTTAATCTCTCTAAAAATTTATAAGAAAAACAAACCTGATTTATTGCACCAAGTCCAGCCTTACTAACAAGAATGACAGGTATTTTCAACCTTTTTGGAATATTATAAATAAAAAGATTATTCTCATTTAAAGGGACAAACAAGCCACCAGCACCTTCTACTACAATATAAGAATAATCCCTCTTTAACATTTCATAATCTTTCTTAATAATATCAAAATAGATTTTTCTCTCTTCCAGTTTGGATGCCAGATGTGGAGAACTTGCATTCTTAAAAAGATATGAAGATGTTGCAAATATATCTTTATTTACAGATTTCACAAATTCAATATCAGGGGCAATTAATTCATTACCTCGACTTAAACAACCGGTCTGAACAGGTTTATAATAACAGACACTCACTTTTTTACTTAAAATATTACAAATAATTGCAGAAACAACAGTTTTACCAATATTGGTTGAGGTTGCTGTAATAAAAATAGATTTATTCATCATTATACCTAAGGAATTGAATTGATTTTCTTATATAATATAATTATTCTCTTTAAAAGTCAAGAAAATAAAATTTATACAGGAGAAATTTTATTTTTAGGCGATTTAGAAAATAGATTTATCCTAATGTTAATTTTATTTGAGAAAAAGTTATAATAATTTTATTTATTTTTTGGCTAAAATTTTTAATAAATTTACTTAATAATAGGTTTCAAATCCTATTACTTGATAGCAATTATTGTATATAGCTTTATAAAATGGGGTGGTATTGCCTTCGAAGTGGGACAATTCTCTATCCTTCCACCACCTCTTTATCTCTGTCAATTTCAACCATAACCTCAATGTTACAAGACTGCATTTCTTCTCAAACCCAAGCATCCCCATTTTCTCATATTCTTCAATGAAAACTTCAAGAATTGTCCTAA
>DAONLM010000213.1:0-4623 GCA_035406685.1 Spirochaetota bacterium | reverse complement strand
TTTAAGAATAAAGTGGTTATAAGAAAAAATATTAAAATTATAGGTGGAAGTTGTGCTATAAGGGAATTGCTAGAAACATATTTTTCAGGTATTGAAAATTATGGTGAAAAAAATTTTATAAATATTGTGTCAAAATTGAAAAAAATAATAGAGGGATTAAAAGAAAAGAAGACTCGGCTTGTAAAGAGCGGTGCCACAGATATCCCATTCCCCCTTGAGGAAGAAGACTACTTTTGGCTTAAATTTAAATCAAATTTTACTCTTAAAGAGATAAAATTCCTCTAAAAATAAATTTTAATTTAAATCTTTATTTCTATATTCCTCTCAAACTAAAATTACCTCAGGAGAAGTCTATCTATTATTAAAAAGTTTTTTTTCTAGATAAGATTGTATCAAAAAATAAAAAATGATTAGATAAATTAAAAATTGACAAAATTAGTTAGTTTTAGTATATTTCTTTTCCATAATTTACTTTATCATTGACTATTTCTGGCAACTCACATTGCCACTAAAAATATAGAAAACGAGGTATATCAAATGGCTTTTAAAGAATTAGAAAAAAATGTTAATTTCCCAAAATTAGAAGAAGAGATTCTTAAATTCTGGAAAGAGGATAAAACTTTTGAAAAGTCTTTAGAAAAAAATAAAAATAAAGATCAATATGTTTTTTATGATGGACCACCTTTTGCTACTGGACTCCCTCATTATGGACATATTTTACCTGGCACAATAAAGGATATAGTGCCAAGATATCAGACAATGAAAGGCAAATATGTTGAGAGAAGATGGGGGTGGGATTGTCATGGATTGCCAGTGGAAAATTTAATAGAAAAAGAGTTAAATCTTAATACAAAAAAAGATATTCTTGAGTATGGCATAGATAAATTTAATGAAGCATGTAGATCATCTGTTTTAAGATATACAGCAGAATGGGAAAAGACTGTTGATAGAATGGGAAGATGGGTTGATTTTAAAAATGCATATAAGACAATGGATCTATATTATATGGAAAGTATATGGTGGGTATTTAAGACTCTCTGGGATAAGGGATTAATATATGAAGGATTTAAGATTTTGCCTTATTGTCCAAGATGTACAACACCATTATCGAATTTTGAAACAAATCAGGGATATAAGGATGTTCAGGATCCAGCAATAACCGTTGCCTTTAAATTAAAAGATTTTGACAATACATACATTCTTGCATGGACAACAACTCCCTGGACACTCCCTTCTAATACTGGGCTTGCCATTGGCGAAGATATAACATATGTAAAAGTAGAGGATGAAAATAATTTTTATATTCTTGCAAAAGAACTTCTTTCTAAATATTATAAAGATTTATCAAAAGTAAAAATTATAGAAGAATTTGATTATAAAAAACTTGTTGGCTTAAAATATGAGCCATTATTTCCTTATTTTAAAGATTTAGAAAAAGAAGGGGCTTTTAGAATAGTGTTAGGCCATCATGTAACTCTTGATGCAGGAACAGGTGTTGTTCATATTGCACCCGGCTTTGGTGAAGATGATGCTGAAATTGGAAAGAAAGAGGGACTCCCAGCAGTATGCCCTGTTGATGCTGAAGGGAAATTCACAGATGAGGTATATGATTATAAAGGTATTCAGGTAAAACAGGCTGATAAGAGTATAATAAAAAGATTAAAAGATGAGAAAAAATTGATTAAACATGAGACATATCAACATTCATATCCACATTGCTGGAGATGTGATGAACCTCTCATATATAAGGCAGTAACAAGCTGGTTTGTCAATATTCAGAAGATTAAAGATAGTATGATAAATGCTAATAAAAAGATAAATTGGGTACCAGAGCATATTAAAGAAGGAAGATTTGGAAAATGGCTTGAACAGGCAAAGGATTGGGCTATAAGTAGAAATAGATACTGGGGCGCTCCAATCCCGGTATGGAAGTGCGACAATTGTGGTGAGAATCACTGTATTGGAAGTATAAAGGAACTGGAGGATATTAGCGGTGAAAAGATAACTGACTTACATAAACATTTTGTTGATAAGATTACTTTTAAATGTAAGAAATGTGGTGGTACTGCAAGAAGAATTGAAGAAGTTCTTGATTGTTGGTTTGAGTCTGGCGCAATGCCTTATGCTCAAAATCATTATCCTTTTGAAAATAAAGAAAAATTCGAAAGGACATTTCCAGCAGACTTTATAGCTGAAGGGCTTGATCAGACAAGAGGATGGTTTTATACTCTTGTAGTTCTTGGCGCTGCTCTTTTTAATAAAAATCCTTTTCAGAATGTCGTTGTAAATGGTCTTGTTTTAGCAGAAGATGGGAGAAAGATGTCCAAAAGGCTAAAAAATTATCCAGAAGTTGATTATATTTTTGAAAAATATGGAGCAGATGCTTTAAGGCTTTATATTATGAACTCAGCAGCAGTTAAAGCTGGCGAATTACTATTTTCAGAAAGTGGAGTTCAGGAGGTATTAAGAAATTTTCATCTTCCATTATGGAATTCTTATTCTTTCTTTATTACTTATGCCAATGTTGATGGATGGGATCAGAGTAAAATAGTCTCACCAAAAGATCTTACAAATCCTCTTGATATCTGGCTTACAAGTCTTACAGAAAAGTTGGTAAAAGAGATGGATAATTTTTATAATGTCTTTGATTTTCAGAATGCAATAAAATCTTTATATAAATATCTTGATTCTCTTACAAACTGGTACATAAGAAGATCAAGAAGAAGATTCTGGAAGTCAGAAGATGATCTTGATAAAAAGATGGCATATTCTACTTTATATAATGCTTTATTGAAATTTTGTATTGTTGCTTCACCAATTGTACCATTTTTACCAGAGGCTATTTATCAAAATTTAAGAACAAATGAGATGCCAGAATCAATTCATCTTAATGATTTTCCAGTTGAGAAAAAAGAGTTAAGAAATTTAGAACTTGAAAAGGAGATGGATCTTGTTCAAAAGGCAGTAGAAATGGGAAGAAGTTTAAGAGCAAAGGTGAATATAAATTTAAGAAAACCTCTTAATGCTGTATATTTAATAACAAAAAATGAAGATGAGATAAGATTATTAAAAAAAATGGAAAGTATCATAATGGAAGAGTTAAATGTAAAAAATGTGATTTATGAAAAAGAGGAAGAGAAATTAGTTATTCTATCATGTAAACCAAATTTTAGAGTTCTTGGTAAAAAAGCTGGAAAAGATATGAAATCTCTTGCTGATATTATTTCAAAATACGGAGCAGAAGAGGCAAATTTACTCGAAAGCGGTAATAATATAATAGTTGAGGTTAATTCTACAAAATACGAACTAACAAAAGAGGATATAATTATAGAAAGAAAAGAGAGAGAAGGATTAACTGTTTTGAATGAAGGATCTTTAACAGTTGCTCTTGACACAAAACTTACAGAAGAGTTGATTCAGGAGGGTATTGCAAGAGAGTTTATAAGGCATATTCAAAATTTGAGAAAGGATAAAGATTTAGCAGTAACAGATAGAATCAAGATATTTTATAAATCTCCAGAGAACATAAAAAAGGCTATTACAAATTTACAGAATCTTATTAAAGAAGAGACTCTTGCAATTGATATTTTAGAAAAGGAGAATCTATCAAAAGAGGTAAATGTTGATGATGTGGATATATTTATAGAATTGGAAAAAGTTTAAAACATAAACTACTTTTTATCTTTTACAAAATATATTAAAAAATAAGTTTCTTCATATCTGGCGGGATGTCAGCTGTTATGGTAATCTCTTTTCTCAGAAAAGGATGAAAAAAAGATATCTCTTCAGAGTGAAGGGCTACTCTTTTAAACTTTATATTAAAGTCCTTTCTAAAAGCAAATTTAGACTCGCCTAAAAGTGGATGACCTATCATTTTAAAATGTATTCTAATCTGATTTGTTCTACCGGTAAATAATTCTATATCAACCAGAGAATAGCCATCGTATTCTTTGATAACATTGTATTTAGTAATAGCCTCTTTATTCTCAATTTTAAAATTTATTGTCCCACTTTTTTTATCAAGTCTGTCCCTCACAAGGGCTATATATCTTTTTTTTACACTATTAGAATGAAAAAGACTCATAAATTCCTGCTGATTCTTTTTACCTTTTGCAAAAATAATTACGCCACTTGTCTCTCTATCCAATCTATGACAGGGATGAGCCTTTAATGACAATCCTCGTTTTTTTAAGAGTTCATTTAATTGAGAAGTTAAAGTATTTTTATCATCTTTGTTGTTTGGAATGGTAAGAATACCGGCTTTTTTATTAACAGCTATTATCCAATCATCTTCATAAAGTATTTCTATCATTTTAAAATTAGAATGGCGGCGATCGGATTTGAACCAATGACCCTTCGGATATGAGCCGAATGCTCTAACCAGCTAAGCTACGCCGCCATAATGTTCTCTCTAATATCATTTTTATTTAAATCTGTCAAGTCTTTGTTTTGTAAACAATTTTATTTTAGACAAGTAAAAGGATAGAGTTATCCTAAAGTTAATTTTGTTTTAGAGAATATTTATAATAGTATTATTCATTTCTTGTTAGAATTTTTAATGAATTTTCCCTAATAATATGTCTCAAAGCCTATTACTTGATAGCAATCGTTGTAAATTGCCTT
>DAONLM010000212.1:0-4710 GCA_035406685.1 Spirochaetota bacterium | reverse complement strand
AAAATATTTCTATATATTAATCACAAAATTTTTGAAAAAATCCTTTACAAGTTTTAGAAAAAAAATTAGTTTTTTTGAAAAAAATTAAAGTAAGGGACAGACCTATAATTTTTTTAATAGGGATATACCTATACTTATAAAATTAATTCCCATATAGATGCAGGATAACTTACAAATTAAAATTTTGTTAGTATAAAGAGATGACTTATTTAAAATACAAAATTATATCGGAAGAATCAAAAAATAGGAAAGTTTTTTGGATAAAACTGGCATTCATTTAACTAAATATGAATAAAATAAGTTGCAATATTTATTCTGTTTTTATTAGATTTTTTGGTTTTTATATAGTGTCTTTCAATTAAAAATGTTTTTCAAAAAGCAATAAGACTACATAATAATATTATTTTTACTACTACATTTTAGGCAAATTCCTTTGTTATCAATACCTATTAGACTTACTAAATAAAAATTTCTTTTTATTAAAAGCGATTTACAATTGTGGCAATAAGTATCATTATCAAAAAGAACATTACCACCATATACGAAATTAAGATGATTTTTTGCATAGTTAACCCAATCTTTTATTGTTTTTTCTTGAGTTGGTGGAAGATTAAATTTATAAGCTGAGTGATATCTTGATATATGAAAGGGGATATCTGTAGAAATAGATTTGATAAAATCCATAATCTTCTTACAATCCTCCATACTATCATTTGTATTTGTAATTACAAGTGTTGTTAGTTCAATATGAACATTTAAATCAAATGCTATCTTAATAAATTCTTTTACTGGCTCTATTTTACCATTGCAATTCTTTTTATAAAATTGATCGTCTGCTCCTTTTAGATCTATGTTTGCTGCATCTATAAATTTTAATAGTTCTTTTGCTGGCTCTTTATTAAGATAGCCATTAGTTACAATGACATTCTTAATATCATTCTTTCTACACAATTTAGCAGTTTCTAACACCCACTCATAGTATAAAGTTGGCTCTGAATATGTGTAGGCTATTTTGTTAAAATTATTTTTTTTAAGATATAAGACAAAATCCTCTGGCGATATTTTTTTAAAATAGTCTAAAGGTTTATTCTGGCTTATTTGCCAGTTCTGACAGAATTGACACTTTAATGTGCAACCAAAAAATCCTATGGAGTATATTTCAGATCCCGGATAAAAATGATACAAAGGTTTTTTTTCTATTGGATCAATTCCACTCGATGAAATTATTCCAGAATATGGATTTATTATATTTCCATTTACATTTTCTCTTATGTTGCATAAGCCAGATTGTCCTTCTTTTAACTTACAGTTATTGGGGCACAAGAGACACTCTGTTTTATCATTAATTTTTTGATAGAGTCTTACTTCCATAAAAAATCCTTAAAATATTCTTATTATATAATATATTACAAATTATTCCAGTAATCAAGCCAAAAATAGTGCCAAATATTATTAAAATATTTCCAAAAAAAAGAACCGGTTTTAAAGGGATAAAAAGTAAAGCTACTAATATCTGGCCTGTATTATGAAAAAAGGCACCTAAAATCCCAGCTGATATAAATGAGATATAATTTTTAAACAACTTATAAGTTGGATATAAAAATATTATGAATAGAATGGCACCAGAAATTCCAATTAAAAAAGGAACAGAAAAGAGTGTCCCTCTAAAAAGATGTGAGAAAACGGTTTTGAATAATACGATAAAAGAAAATTCAAAAAAGTTAAAGATATTTAATCCAAGCATAATAGGTATATTTGAAAATCCGAGTCTTAAAAAGGGAAATGGCAATGGTATAAAATTCTCAAATACCGCAATAAAAGCAGAAAAACCAGCAAAAAATGCAACCAATTTTTTATCTTTTATCATCTTGTAATAACATCAAAATCTTTTTCTTCGTTGGACTCAATATATGCTGAAACTCTATTTGGCAGGCAGATTATTGGATAGTCTGATATACTAACCCAGCCAGTTTTAACGCAGGTCTTATTCTGACAACTGGATTCAACAAATCTAAACCTACCATTATTTATCTCTATAATAGTGATGCCTATTTTCCCATTTACGACAATTGTCCTATTCTCATTTAAGGAGTATTTAAAATTCTCTTTTTCAGTATTTATCAGGAGTATATTATTATCTTTTTTTGAAATAATCCTTGTTGAAATTATTATAAAACTTAATATAAGGAAAATAATTAATATTATGATATCGACTATTCTTATCTTCATTTTAGATAGAATTTAAAAGGGGGATATCCCCCTTTTAAAATTTTAAATCATTTTTTATATAACCTATTAAAATATTAAAATGTTATTTGTATTCAAAATAAAGATCTGTGGTATTCTTAAATTTTTCTTTTATATCTTCTGGCATGGCATCCATTAGTTTATATGCAGTACCTCTTGTCTTTGTTGGGACATAAATTTTAACTTTAAAAGGTTTACCATTCTTATAAATAATGTTTGCTTGAGGTGTAACCATAATATCATCTTCTATTACCTGTTTTGCTCTCCCATCTCTAAAAAATTCAAATGGCACATAAGCCTCCTTTGCAATATCATCTACATAATAAACAAGAATTAATCCTAATTTAGTATAGATAATAGAAGATAACATAATATTTTTTGTATCATATTTATCAATAGGAATAGAATCTTCTGAAAAGAGTGAATTAAAACCAGCAATTAACAAAAAAATAAATATTAAAAAAAATCGATTTTTCATAAATTTAAATACCTCCTAAATTTATATCGTCTTTAATCTATCATTATCTTTAATAATAAAATTTAATTTATTAAAAATCAAGAAAAAAATAAAAATTTTTTATTTTTTCCCATGAGGATGAAATTTATAATGTATATCCTTTAATTCATCAAGCCCTAGATGAGTATAAATCTGGGTTGTTGCTAAACTTGAATGTCCCAAAAGAGTTTGCACTGTTCTTATATCAGCACCATTTCTTATCATTGCTGTAGCAAAACTGTGTCTTAGAGAATGGGGGGATATCTTCTTTTTAAAAGAGATCTCTTTTATTCTTTTATCAAGAATATGCCTTACCCCTCGCTGAGACAATCTCTTTCCGCTAAGATTAAGAAACAAGGCATTCTCTTTGGGATTAAATTCATCTCTTACATTAAGATACTCTTTAAGAATTTCTTTACATTTCTCGCCATACAGGACAATTCTCTCTTTATTCCCTTTTCCAGTTATTCTTATTTCATTATTAAAAGAGGAAATATGAGATAAATCTAATGAAGTCAATTCAGAAACTCTTAATCCAGTTGCAAAAATTAATTCAAAAATAGCCCTGTCTCTAAAATCTTCTTTTTTATTACAACTAAAATTTATAAGAGTATCGAATTCTTCTTCAAAAAGAAATTTTGGTAAATATTTTGCTGTTTTCTGGGATTCTACTTCTAAAATATTTGCCTTGTCTTTATATCCATATCTTATTTTATATCTTACAAATCCTTTTATGCTTGCCAAAATTCTATTTATCGATTTTTTATTCATTTTTTCTTTTGATAATTCTACTAAAAATCCTCTGAAATGATATCTTTTTAGATTTTCAAAATCAAGATTTTCTTTTGTAAGATAGTTATAAAATTTATTCAAGTCATTTTTATATGAAATGATTGTATTTTCAGAAAGTCCTTTTTGGGAAGATAAGTATAATAAATATTTTTCAATATCTCTATCTAATGACATTAAATTTATACCCTATCGATAAATGTCTCTTCTGCCTTTTTAAATGATCTAAAACTTAATAGCAAAAGAATAATAGTGACAAAACAGCTTATAAAGAAATATTTTAGATTAAGAGTTCCATATCCTGTAAATGCGTATTTAAATAATTCTAAGGAATAACTTACTGGATTTACAATAAATACCCATTGCCATTTTTCTGCTATTTGAGATATAGGATATACTACAGGGCTTGCATACATCCAGAGTTGAACCCCAAATCCAACAAGATATTGAAGATCACGATATTTTGTGGTAATTGAGGAGATAAACATTCCACAGGCTAAGGAAAGTAATGATAGTTGTATTAAAATCAACGGCAAAAATAATAAGTATATATTTGGCCTTATTGTCTTTAAGTTAAAAATAAAAAATATATAAATCGATAAAAACAACAAAAACTGAATTAATAATCTTATATAATTAGAAATCATAATTGAAATAGGGACAACAATACGGGGAAAATAGACTTTTCCAAATATACCAGCATTAGAGGTAAAAATATTTGATGTAGAGGTTAAAGTAGAACTAAAAAAATTCCATAAGGTTATGCCACCTAAATAAAAAAGAGGACCTGGTAATCCGTCTGTTGGAATTCTTGCTATATTACCAAATATAATTGTAAATACAATTGTTGTTAAAATTGGTTGTATTAAATACCATAAAGGGCCAAGAATTGTCTGTTTATATTGAGTCACAAAGTCTCTATTAACAAAATTAAATATTAAATCTCGATGATCTATGATATCTTTAAAATCTTTTAAGCTAAGATAATTTTTTCTTTTGGATGTTATTATAATATCCCACCCTTGAGTTTTTTCTTTTGACATTTTGTGTCCTTTTGATTTTTATGAATAGAGTCAATATTAACTAAATTTTAAAAAAATGTAAATATTAATTTTTTTGAAATATGATTAATAAAAATACATGGTATCCCCTTAAGATAACTCTTAACAAATATCAAC
>DAONLM010000211.1:0-4786 GCA_035406685.1 Spirochaetota bacterium | reverse complement strand
GAAATACTCTTACTCTTTTTGTAGCATTTACACAGGGATAGTCTCTCTTTCTTCTTTCCTCTGTTAAATGCTTTTTCTTCAAAAAGGGTAACATTGTATTTATTACTTCTCTTATTATTTCAGATACTCCTTTACTACTTTTCTCTGTTAAAATTTTAATCTTACCAAATAAATTATCATTAATCACAAAATCAAATTGCAGCATTTTATTTACCTCCAATAATAAAAAAATATTTCTATATATTAATCACAAATTTTTTGAGAAAATCCTTTACAAGTTTTTTTAAAAAAATAAAAAAAATTGCATAAAAATAAAATTTTATTCATTGGCTTGATATCTAATCAAAAATTTTGACAAAATGAGAAACTTTTGTTATATATTTTTTATAGATTATACAAAATATTGAGGATATTATGAAATTAAAGATAAAAAAGAAAAATAATAAATATGGAATTATTTTAAAATATTTTATCAGAAAAAAATGGATATTAAATCCAGAATTTGACGAAATAATACCACTTGATTTAAATTATTTCAGAGTTAAAAAGGATAATCATTATGGTTTAATCTTTTTTTTAGATGAAGAGATAAAATGGTTATTAAATTTAGAATTCTTAGAATTAGAGAGAATGGATACTCATTTTTATAAAATAAAAGATAAAAATAATAAATATGGTTTGACGCATTGTGGTAAAATATTGATAGAGCCACTTTACGATGATATTCAGAGAGAGGGATGGTTTTATTATAAGGTAAAATTAGATAATTTAACTGGTTTGATCCATGTGGATGATAAAAAAGCAACAAAATTACTTGATACAAATTATGAAGAGATTGTTTTAATAGATGATAACTATTATATAATAACTAAAAATAATAAAAAGGGATTAATATATTCATATTTTGATGCTATAAAATGGTTACTAAATATTAATTATGATGAGATAAGAAAAATTTCAAAAAATATATATCTTGTTATCTCAAATAATAAAGAAGGAATTATTGAGGTTATTTATGGTGATATAAAATTTTTAATTCCAGTTGAATATGAGAAAATAAAAATAGATAAAAATGGCTTTTTTGAATGCATAAAAGATAAAGAGATCATAAAAAAAGGTAAATTATTTTAATTTTTTTTGACATTTTATAAAAAAAATATTATATTATAAAAATGGTGAGGGGAAATAAAAAAAAATAATGAGGATGTAAAATGTATAATAAAAAAGAGTTGACAAAATTAACTATATCAGAATTAAAAAAGATAGCAGAGGAATTAAAAATTAAATGCGAAAAAAACACAAAAAAAGATGATCTTATTGGATTAATTCTGGATCAGGCTAAATTTAATGAGATCGCTGAGCAAAAGAAAAATGATTTAGCTAACAATCCAACAAGTCAATCTTCCTCGCAATATTATGATTACAAAACAGAGAATAAATATTTTTCGGATATGCCAGAATTACCATCCTCTTATGGTAAAAATAAAATTATTTTTATGATTAGAGATCCTTACTGGGGGTTTGCTTATTGGGATATTTCGGAAGAGTTAAAGAAAGAACATAATTTATTAAATATTGATAAATTTTTAAGAGTGTATGATATTACCAGTAATAATACACCAGATGCACCAGACTCTTTCTTTGATATAAAAGTTAATAATGAAGCAAATAACTGGTATATAAAACTCCCATCTCCAAATAGAAATTTTATAATTGATTATGGTTATTTTAAAAATGGAAATTTTATTACTCTTCTAAGATCAAATCCGGCAAGAACACCGCGAGATAATGTATCTGAAAATATAGATGAGGAATGGATGTTAACTGATGACCAATTTGCTTTGATAATGAAGGCCTCAGGCGCAGATCAATTATTTCAACAGATAGGGAGTCAGGAATTAATAAAATTTCTTGCAAGTAATCTAAATGAAGAGATATCGAGTAACCCTGGCAGTTCTCCTACATCTCCCTTTATGCCATTTGGTTAAAAATATTGGGTATTAAATTATTTTCTTACAAATAGATATAGGTAGGGAAAGATTGCCTATTAAAAGAGAAGAAAGAATTATTTTTAGTATAGTTTATTAAAACAATTGTCTCATAATTTTATAAAATTAGTGTTATTTTATAATTGCAAAGATACTAGCAACACTAATTCCTATTTAATCCTCTTTTTTTTGACAAAAGGAAAAATTTTAGGTATATTTTAAAAATAAATAAAACATACTTTATCTCAAAAGGAAATATAATGAATATATTTATATCTGGAATAGGTGGTAGTGGTGCATACTATCTTGCAAAATACTATAGTCTTTCTGGCAATAAAGTAAGCGGTTCTGATTTAGAAAAAAATAAAAGAATAGAAGATCTTATAACTTATGGTATAGATATATATATTGGTAAACCTAACGATAATTTTATAAATAATAAAGAAAATAATGAAGGCATTGATTTATATCTATACTCGAGTGCCTTAAAAGATGATCATCCGGAAAGAGTATTTATAAATAAAAAAAATATTAATCAGTATGAAATAGGGGAATTAACAGATCTAATAATTAAAGACTATCTAAAAAATAGATTATCTGAAAATGAAAAAAATGCTCTTATTGAGTCCAATCTTGCTCCTTTATTAAAAATAGAATGGAATAATAAAAAATATATAGCAATTACCGGCACAGATGGTAAGACAACAACAGTTAATATGATCTATCATATTTTAAAAAAATTGGATAAAAGAGTCGCTGTAATTTCAACAATTGGGTGTCTTATTGATGATAAATTTATTGAAACAGGTTTACATACTACTACCCCCTCTTCTCAGGATCTATATAATCTTCTTTCAAAAGAAGAAATGAAAGATATAGAATATATCATTCTTGAGGTAACTTCTCATGCTCTGGCAATGGGAAGGGTAGCTGGAGCGAAATTTGATGTTGCTGGCATAACAAATATTACCACAGAACATCTTGATTATCATAAAAATGTAGAGGCGTATTTTCAAGCAAAGACAAGAATCATCACAGAACATTTAAAAGATAATGGCATTGTTATATTAAATAAAGAAGATAAATCATTCAATAAACTTAAAAAAATTGCTTTAGATAATAATATTAAATTTGAAACAATAGACAAAAATTTTGCAAAAAAAATTTTACTTTTAAAAGATATAGATACAGAATATAATAGACTCAACGCATCTATTGCGTATAAAATTGTCTCAACTTTAACAAAAGAAAGAATTGATTTTGATATTCTATCAGACTTTAAAGGTATATCAGGTAGAATGGAATATATTCAGAAAGAGCCTTTTACTATTATTGTGGATTTTGCTCATACAGAAAACGCTTTAAAAGTATTATTAAAAAATTTAAAAAATAGATTAAAAGATAATTCAAAATTAAGAGTTGTCTTTGGTTGTGCTGGAATGCGTGATAAAACAAAGAGAGAAAAAATGGGAAATGTTGCAATTTCATTTGCTGATTCTATATATATCTGCCCTGAAGATCCGCGATTAGAGAGTTTACATGACATAAATAGAGAAATTTTAAAAGGAATTGGGATTGAAGTTACTGAAGAAGATATAAAAAAAGAATATATTGAGTTTATTAATTTTAAAAATAAAAATATATTTTTATTTCAGGAGTTTTCCCCTCAGGCAAGATATAATGCTATAAGAAAGGCTATTTCTGATGCAAATAAAGGGGATATCATTGTTATTTGTGGTAAAGGGCATGAAAAAAGCCTCTGTTTTGGAACAAAAGAATTTGAATGGTCTGATCAGAATGCTGTGAGAGATATTTTAAAAAACTCTAATATCTCTCTTTTATAATCCTTACAACATCACTCTCAATACATGATGGCAATTTTTCTTTTATATTAGCATTAAGTTTTGCAAGATCTTTAATCATAGAACTTCGTAAATAAAAATATTTTTGATCAGTCAAAATAAAAACAGTTTCAATGTTATTGTTCATCTCTCTGTTTGCCATTGCCATTTCAAATTCATACTCAAAATCTACTAATGGTCTTAATCCTCTTATTATAATATTAATATTTCTTGCCTTACAATAATCAACAAGTAAGCCATCAAAAAAATCTATAGTTATAAAATCTTCCAGTTTTTCACTCTTGATAGCCTTTACAATAAAATCTTTTCTCTCTTCAAGAGTAAAAAGTGTTTTTTTTAGACTATTTCTGGCTAATAAAACAGTAATATGATCAAATATCTTTAGACTTCTTTTAATAATATCTAAATGCCCATTTGTTAAAGGATCAAATGTTCCTGGATATACAGCTTCTGATTTCATTTTAACCTCTTTTTAAAATATTTAATATACTTTAATAAACTATACTAAAAATACTTTATTTTGTCAAAAATTTATATTTAAAGTATATTTATTCGGGTGCGATTTTATTTAGGTAGATAAAAAGATAGAATTATCCAATGGTTAATTTTTTTTGAGAAAAGATTGTAATATGATAATTTATTTTTCGAATAGAATTTTAAATAAATTCCGTCAATAATAGGTCTCAAAACCGATAACCTGGTAGCAATTGTTGTAGATTGCTTTATAAAATGGGGTGAAATTCCCTTTAAAGTGGGACAATTCTCTACTCTTCCACCACCTCTTTACCCCTGTCAATTTCACCCATAACCTCAACGTCATAAGACTGCATTTCTTTTCAAATCCAAGCATACCCATTTTCTCATATTCTTCAATGAAAACTTCAAGAATTGTCCTAATCAATTTTGCCATGCTGAAAAAATTCAAGTCAGCATGGA
>DAONLM010000210.1:0-4798 GCA_035406685.1 Spirochaetota bacterium | reverse complement strand
GTTAATTCTAATATTATTTTAATCATTTTCAGCAATTGTGAATTTTTGTCAAAATTTATGAGAAAATCCTTTACAAAATTTATGAAAAAAATAAAAAATTTTACCTAAAAATAAAATTTTACTTTTTTCATAGATTATAAATTTTTCTCTAAAAAAATTGATTTTTTTAAGAAAAGAAGGTATAATTATAAAAGAAGTGGATTTATAAAATTATTTTTAAAAAATACTCTATAAAATTAAAATAGAGAGAGATATTTAAATAAAGAAAAATATTTTTTAAAAGGGGTTTTTATGAGAAAGATATTGTTAATAGCTAGTTTAATATTTTTATCTTCTATTTTTGTTAATTCACAAACAAAAGTAGCCATAATAAAATCATGTAGTGGTGACATTAAAGTTATTCAAGGTAAAGAGGAGATAAAGGCAAAGAATTATCTTGAGATAATAGCACCATCCACTATTGTAATGGAAAAAGATTCTTATCTTACGCTTTTTTTTAAGAATGGAGATACTGTTACTTTTAGTGGGATTAATAAATTTGAAATATCTACCAGTGGCTTAAAGGCATTAATGAAAGAGACAGAAGTATATCTTGCTGAGGTCAAAAAAACATATACAGCAAAAGATACGCTCTCTTCAAGAAAAGGCAAAAAGGAAGAGATTCCAGAATCAGTAACAAAAGAGATACAGGAAATAGAAGAAAATGTTTCTGATCCAGTATTAAAGGCTCTATTAAAAGGTGAGTGTTACAAGAGAAATAATCTTCCAGTAAAAGCTTCTGAAGAATTTCGCATACATAAAAAGTTAATTGGAGAAGAGAAAAATTAATCTTTAAATGAAAAAGATAGAACTAAAATATTTAAAATCTGAGTTTATTGTTGAATTTATTGTAAGTATTATAGCAGGACTTTCTGGTTTTATATGGGCTATAATTTTTTCTTCTGAAATAGCCCTTTTAGATAGCCGATTAAATGTAAGAAAATTCGTAATAGAGAGAATAGAGAAAATAATTGACAAAGAATCCACTTTTATTGGAAATGATAAATTTAAAGATAAAAATATAATTGTTATTGAAATTCCTCAAAATGTCTTAGAAAAATATGGCAATCCAGAAATTACGCCAAGGGATTATCTTGCCGATCTTATAAATATAGTAAGTTCTTTTGGCCCAAAAGTCATTGCTCTTGATTATAATTTTGATAGATTTTCCATTAATCCAGAAAATGACAAGAAGTTAAAAAATACTTTTGAAAATGCTAAAAATGTCGTATTTGCTTATACTCAATATATTACTATGAAGGGCTATTCCTTAGCAATAACAGACGCATTAAAATATTTTTCTGAATCTGTATATAGTTTAGGCTATTCAAATGTAACAAAGGTTGAAGATAAAAATAAAAATTGGGATGTAGCAAGATTCATAAATTTTACAATGAAATCAGGGACAGAACCATCTCTAAGCCATGAAATACTTTGTTGTTATTATGGATTACCTAAAGGAATTATTACTGATGAAGAAATAATAAATGATGCTGAAAGACAGAAATTATTTCTTGAAAAATCTAATATAAATGAAAGAATTTATAAATATGGGACTCTTATAAACTATAAGAAAGATCTTAAAGATCTTTTTACTATTTATACGAGTGAACAAGTTCTCTTAATGGGCGATTTTTTATCAGAAAATTTCAAAGATAAAATTGTAATAATAGGTGATGGAGGATATAACAGAGATCTTCATACCACACCCTTCTCAGAAAAGGAAAATGATACTTATGGTGTGTTAATTCAGGCTCAGATTGTTAAAAATTTTTTAGAAAGAGATTTTATTTATAAAACCCCTATTTTTTTAAATATTTTTCTTCTAATTATAATTTGTTTAATCACATTTTTCATATCATATAACTTTGATTTTTTAAAATCGAGTATTTTGACTATATCTTTATTTATTTCTTATATTCTTTTTTCATATATTATTTTTATTCTCTTTGGAATATGGATTCCAATAATTCTTATATGTGGAGGTATTCTTTTTGTATGGATTGTGATTACAATATTAAGAATAACTTATTCTGAAAAAAACAATATTGATATGGAAACCCTCCTTGTAAAAAATATTCCACCTCAAACTTTATCAGAATGTGAAAATATTGAGACAATTGATATATTTAATGATAGAAAAGCAGACTCTTTTTATCTTATCTGTATTCTCAATGATTTTAATGAAATAAAAGATAACTCTTCAAAAAAGTACTCAGAGATAATAAACTATTATTATACAACAATGAAAAGACTTATATTTGATCATAATGGTAATTTTAATATGTGGCTTAATAATAGCTTCATGGCCTTCTGGAATACACCTATTGAAAACAAGGCAAAAGAAAAAGATGTTATTGATACTGCATTTGAGATAATTTTTACATTGTCTATTATAAATGGCAAGGGAAAAATATTGTTAAAAGACTTTAAAGAATTTTCGCTTAATATTTTTGTAGGTAGAGGAAATTTTATTTCTGGATATTATGGTTATGAAGATCAAAAAATATTCACAATAACAAATAATGAACTTTTTTCTTCCCTATCAGTTTTACTCTCTCATAGATTAAAGAGTAATGAGATAATAATAGAAGAAGAGATAGCACATTATTTACCTAAAAATATTTTTTCTTTTGAAGAGATAAATGTAAAAAACAAAAAATATTTTAAATTAAAAAAAATCTAAGTCAACTTCTCTTTCAGCATTAAGCCAATCAGAAAGAGTATCTCCCTCTTTGTTGTTTCTAATCCTATCAAGATATATAAAATATGCTCTTTCTCTAATTCTCTCTTCTCTTTTTTTTGCTATCTCTTCTACCCACATTGAACTACCAGCAATAGAAAGCCATTTATTCTGTATTTTATAATAATCCTCTTCCATATCCTATAGATATTTATTAAGCATTTTTATTATATCATCTTTTGGCTTAACTCCTACGCTCTCTGCCACAATTTCGCCATTCTTGAATATTTTCAGTGTAGGAATACTCATTATCTGATATTTATCAGCAAGATCCGGATTTTCATCAACATTGCATTTACATATTTTTGCCTTATCAGAATATTCATTTGCTATCTCTTCAATAACTGGTCCTAATATTCTACAAGGTCCACACCATGAAGCCCAAAAATCAACTAAAGCCACCTTATCAGATTTTAAAACCTCTTTTTCAAAGTTTTCATTTGTTAAAATTATCTCTTTTGACATAAAATCCCCTTTTTTTATAAAATAATTTTTTTATAAAATAATCACCTTCTCCTCATTTTTTTATTAAACAGATTTAATCTGATCAAGAATCCTTTTAGCAAGAAGTGCTGCATTAATTAATCCCTGTTTACCAATCCCCATTGTCGCAACAGGAACCCCTTTAGGAAGCTGTAAAATTGAAAGAAGTGCATCAATACCACTTAACTCTCCCACAACAAGAGGGACTCCTATAACCGGTTCTTTAACCTGTGAAGCAACAACCCCGGGTAGAGCCGCTGATAATCCAGCTGCTGTGATATAAATTTTTGTCTTATTTTGTTTTAGAAAGTCTAATAACTCCGGTAGATTTCTATGAGCAGAAAGAACAAATGTCTCAAAAGAGATATTTAATTCTGTTAATTTCTCTTCGAGCGGTTGTAAAATAGGTTTGTCATTTTCACTACCAATAATAATTGTTACATCTTTCATTCTCTTTCCCCTTATATATATATCTATTTTTTAAAATCATAAGATATCCTTATACTTATAAAATAGTCTGCTGCCTCAATCTCATCAAATTGCGAAAGATCCTTTTTTGCCAAATTTTTATTCCAGTAATCTGTTAGAAATTCAACCATCTTCTCTTTTTCCTCTTTTGAGCAAAAACATTTCTTTGAAAGAAATTCATTCATTTTTAATCTTATAAATAGTTCATACAGATATCTCTCTTTTACCTTTTTATTAAATAAAAAATCGAGTGACAACTTAGAGTGCCTATTATTATTGTCTATTTCATAAGATTTTTTCCAAAAAAGATATGCTTTATTTCTCTCCCCTAATTTCCACAAAATAGAAGCCACAATATCAAAAAAAATGCTTAATTCTTTAAAGGATGGGATATCAATAAGATTAATATTCTTACTTATTATTTTTAGAGCCTCATTAAATCTCTTCTTTCTATAGAATTGCTCTATATTAAATAAAAGATCTGTTGAGTATACAAAGCCCTTCTCAAGTACTATAGTATCAGTTTTACATTTCTTTCTGTATTTCATTATAATTAATTTACTCATTATTTTAATAATAGTCAATCTTTTTCTTGACAAATTTTAAAAGTATTATTAAATTAATACACACAAAAATCTAAATCATATTGAAATCAAAAAGGAGAGGAGTATGAATGTAAAACCACTAGGAGAAAGATTATTGATCTTAATCAAAACATCTGAAGAAAAAACTGCTGGTGGAATAGTCATTCCACAAACAGCACAAGAGAAGACTCAGGAAGGAACTGTTGTCGCTGTTGGGAACTCAAGTAATATCACCGTAAAAGTAGGTGATAGAGTGCTTTATGATAAGTATGCTGGCACTCAATTAAAAATCGATGGTAAGGATCATCTAATTGTTAAAATGGATGATATCCTAGCTATTATTGAGTGATTTTTATTGAAAAAAAAGATAAAAGAGGCTATTTAAATAGCCTCTTTTTTTATTTTATTAATAAAATAAAATCCTACTTAGGTCTTCCTGAAAAAGATGTATCATATAAAAATATAATAAAGTTATAACAAA
>DAONLM010000209.1:0-4861 GCA_035406685.1 Spirochaetota bacterium | reverse complement strand
TATTATTAACTTTAAAACAGGCAAAGAAGAAATTTAGATTCTCACTTCTAAATTTCGTATTTGTCTATACACATTGTCATTTTATTATAAGACCCAAAAGAGGGGAAAATCTATCAAAAATAATGCAGTGGTTACTGGGAACATTCGCTGTTAGATACAACAAAAAGTTAAAAATAAGAGGAAAAGTATGGTTTGATAGATTTAAGAGTGAGATAATAGAAAAAATTGAGGATTTTGTAAAAAATTTTAAAAAGGTAAATGATAATCTAAAGAAAAATAAAATTCAGGAAGTATTAGAAAATTATATTTTCTGTGGTATTTTTTATTTTAAGAATAAAAATTTTGAATTTATTGATAGATTACCGCTATTACTGGAATTTTTGATATGAAATAAAAATTACTATTTACGATTTAAAAACTTTTGCTATATATTGATTTTTAGTTTTATCTACAACTTATTATACAATTGTGATTTTTTTTGTTAGCAATTTTTTAATTAGAAAAATATAATAAACATAGCCAAAAATAAAATTACACTATTTATAACTTGATAAAATAACTTACAAAAAAGGCTACCTCTATTAAGGTAGCCTTGCTTAATAAAACATTAAACTTATTTTTTCTTTACTTCTAACAATTCTACGTCAAATATAAGAGTTGCCTTTGGTGGGATTACGCCAGGATATCCCCTTTCACCATAAGCAAGATAATAAGGTAAAATAAGGACTCTCTTTTCCCCCTCTTTCATAGTAAGAAAAGCCTCATCCCAACCAGGAATAACAAGCCCAACTCCAATCTGAACTTTAAAAGGCTCATTTCTATCATAAGAACTATCAAACTTCTTTCCATTTTCAAAATATCCAGCATAATGAGCAACTATTATATCACCTTTATTAGGCTTCCTGCCAGTCCCCTCTTTTTTTACATAATATTTTAAACCACTCTTTGAGTCAGTTATGATTTTATCCATTTCAACTCCAAGACTCTTTAGAAACTCCTCGTAATTCTTCTTTTTCTCTTCTGCTTTCTGTTTAAAAATTTCTTCTGGATTAAATTCTTTTGCCTTATTGCCAATTCTTAAAATCTCAATCTTTTTTATGTATATATTTTCAAAAGGTTTATTAAATGTAGCATCTGTTTTTACTTCTCCTATTTTCTTAACAACATCCATACCCTCTATAACCTTACCAAAAACAGAATGCCTTCCATTCAAATGTGGAGTTGGGGCAAGAGTTATAAAGAATTGACTGCCATTAGTATTAGGTCCGGAATTTGCCATAGAAAGAATTCCTTCACTATTATGGTTAAGATCTGAAACTATTTCATCATCAAAAGTATAACCAGGACCTCCTGTACCATTGCCATACGGGCATCCACCCTGAATAACAAAATCTTTTATAACTCTGTGGAATATTAGCCCATTATAAAATGGTCTTTTTACTGCCTCTTGAGTATTTGGATCTATCCACTCCTTTGTCCCCTCGGCAAGTCCTACAAAGTTAGCAACAGTTAAAGGTACCTTTTCAAAATAGAGTTCACAAACAAATTTCCCCTTGCTGGTATAAAAAACAGCATAAATCCCATCGCCTCTTTTTTTACAGGTGGGAAAAGATAAGATTAAAAAAGATAAAAAAATAGCCAAAACAATTCTTTTCATAATAAATACCTACCTCATTTTTTATTATTTTTTTAAAAATATTCTTTATAAAAATTATTGTCAATATTTATTTTTAAAAAATTTATAAAAAAATAAATGTTATTTTAAATATACTTTAAACAATTGTCGCAATTTATACGACAATTGTCCTATTTTTCAATTTATTTAGAAAACATAACCGGTGTCTCTGTAATAATAAAGTATTTATCTTTTATCTCTTCAATTCTACCATCAAGAAATCTTATCTTTTTAATATTCCAATGTTCAGGGATTTTAATCTTTTTTTTACCTCTTTCTTTCCACACAATCTTTTCCTCTGTATTCAACTCACAGATATAGATTCCCTCTTTATTTATTAAGGAAACTATCTTTTTACCAATAAGCCATTTCTGTGTCTCTATGTAAGCAACCCCGGATTCTTTTATCTGATTTTTATTAAAATCATAAAGCAAGCCAAATTGATGATTATCCATTGCATACCAGAAAAACTTATCAACTCCAATGTATAAATTTATTATATGCATTCTTGCAACATAGGCTGCACCAAGTTGATTGAATTTTGTTCTTAAATGAAAGCCAGATTCTGTATTCCAGAGTGGTTTATCAAGTAAATTGTGTCTTTTTAAAATTTTATATATCTCTTTGATATGAGAAAAGGCAATTTCAGGTGGTGTCAAATCTCCATTATAAAAATGAAATCCTATTATATCGCAATATTTAGCACCCCCTAATGATAGATATAAATCAAGCCACGCTAACCCACCAGGCCAGCCTTTCCATCCAGTAATAGAAGGTGTTATTATTTTATTTTCTGGATCAATTTCTTTTAAAATTTCATAACAGGACTTTGCCAATTCTACCATTTTTTGAATAGAGCCAAAATAAAATGGCCAGACATCAGGTTCATTCCATATCTCCCAGTATCTTATTTTACCTTTATATCTTGTACCCAATGTTCTTATATATCTTTTCCAAATTTCTATACTTTTTGGTGCTACCTGTTTCACCCCACCACCATATGGACTATTTATATAAATATTAGAAGCAGCCCATTCTGGCGATTGGCCTAATGTTAGCATTAAAGTATAACCATTCTTTTCAGCAATTTCCACATATTTATCTAGTTTTGTAAAATCCCATTCATTATCTTTTTTTTCTAAATCAGGCCAGAACACTCCGGCATCCCATAATCTTAAATTTTTAAATGGTATATCAACAAAATTTTTAGTATGCATTCCAAAATATTCTGCATCAATTGTCGTATTTAAATTAAAATTAGAAAATATTTTATCCTTTCTGAATAAAATTGTGGTACATGAGGTAAATAATAAGATAAATATACAAAATATAACTTTAATCTTAAAGTTAGTCAGAATTGTAACCTAATTTATAAAATATTATAAAAAATAAAAACTAATCTTCAAGTTTTGCAATTGCACTCTTAAATTCTTCTATATCAAATGGCTTTTTTAAGAACACATTTGCACCTGCATTAAGAGCATCATCTTTTTTATGGGCATCCCCACTTATTGCAATGATATATACATCTTTAAAATTTTCATTTGATTTAATATTCCTTACTACCTGAATACCATCAAAATCTGGCATAAGAATATCAACAATAATTATCTCTGGAATATTTTTACCCATTGAAATAAGTGCTTCTGTCCCTGATGTAAAACAACTTAAATCAAAACCCTCGATATTTTTAAAAATTTCAGAAAAGAAATTATGAATTTCTTTTTCATCATCTACCAATATTACACTTTTTTTTGCGAGTAACTCTTGTGGTATGTCATAATTGTGTTCTTTTAAAAATCTTATCAACTCTTTATAAGGGATTTTTCTATGACCACCAGGGGTAATTATAGCATTTATTTCATTAACATCAACCCAATTTATTACAGATCCTACCGCTACATGCAAAATTTTAGCAATTTCAGAGGTAGTATAATATTCTTTTCTTTTGTACTTACTTTTATTATTGTCTCCCATATTTATCCCACCTTTTATATAATAAAAATATTCTTAATATGAAATATTATAGTAACATATTTTTTTAAAAAAATCACTAAAAATTTATATAAATAATGTGAAATTTACATTTTTTTTATATTTGTATATAAAAATTTTAATCTCTATGTTTTATCAAAAATTGTTTAATTACTCGAATTATTTATTAGTAACAACAATCTTTCCAATTCCAAAAGATGCAGAAACAATTATTTTACCCATATATAAAAAATCAGCACCGATTACTAAAAAATCGGTCTCATAACCTACCATAAAAGTAGATATAAAGACAAAATTATTTTTGGATACAATCTTTGATGTCAACTCAAAACCTGGTTCTAATACAACCCATGAACCACCCCCATTCATTGATATAAGACCAACTTTTAAAGCAAAATTTATAAAAGGATTTAGAGATAAAATAGAATTTTGTCTTTGAATACCAATTAAAATCGAATTCTTTATAGATATAGCTCCATGTAAATCCCCAGTATAATCAATCCCAAGATTAAATTTATAAGATAAAGGCGAATTTTCACTTTTACTTATTCTCCTTTTAAATCCTATCCCAACAGATACTCCAGGGCCAAATATATTAACCTGATAAATTGAAAAAAGAGGGAGAGATAAAAGAGAAATACCAGCATTTGGTGAAGAGGTAAAAGCATTAAAATTTATTTCAAAGTTTGGATTAATTTGCCATCTTGCTATATAACCAAGCGATACTACAGGTAAAAACATCATTGGACTACCAAGAAGAATAAAAAAATAGTCATTATTGGTAGATTCAATCCCCCCATTATAAAATGGAATAGCTAACATATTTAGCCCATAAGTAGAATGAGCATGATATAATAAATAACCATCCAGTCCCATAAAAAAAAGATGCTGAGAACTATTCTCTTCGAGTATAAAAGCCTCATCGAGTTGCCCATGAATTACCATTGAATTAACATTAAATGAGATTAGTATAATAAATAAAATAAAAAGAATGATTTTTTTCATAATACCTAGCTTATTTTTATATTTCGTTTTTTTTATAATAATTTATATTTTAAATTTTTACAAGTATAAAATTAATAAATTTTATTAAAGTAAAATTTTAAATTTTTCTTAAAAATTTGTAAAGGATTTTTTCAAAAATTTTGTGATTAATATATAGAAATATTTTTTTATAAAAAGGAGATGTAA
>DAONLM010000208.1:0-4908 GCA_035406685.1 Spirochaetota bacterium | reverse complement strand
ATATTCGTAAGATTTTAAAAAATTATAATTTTGAACATGAGTTACACATAGTTGTTAACTCAGAAATGAAAAAAAGAATTGCATCTATCGGAAAAAAATTTAACATTTCTATTTCGGGACTTATTGTATATATCTTGCAACTCTATACTAATAGAATAAAAAAGATATATTGTTTTGGGGAAGAAGATGGGAATAAATACGAAAGAATAGATGGAGATGCAAGAATTCATATATATGTTTCCAAACAGGACTATCGTTTTTTAAAGAAGATCCATGCTGATCTTAATTTTTTCAGCATGGGGTGTTTATTAAGGAGAATTATCCTACTCTTTTTAGAAGAGTATGAAAAACTTGGGATTACCGGGGTTGAGATGAAGTGTAGTATAATAACATTAAAGTTATTCTTAAGACTAACAAAGATAAAAAAGTGGGAAAAGAGCAGAGAATTATCCCACTTTTCCGGCAACACTACCCCATTTTACAAGGCAATCTACAACGATTGCTATCAGGTAGTGGGCTTTGAGACATACTATTGATAGTTTTTATTAAAAATTCTACCCAAAAAAGAAATACCTCTATTATAAATTTTTCTCAAAATAAAATTAACCCTTAGGCTAATTCTATCTTTTTATCTGACTAAAAATAAAATCGCAACCAAAAATAGAGTTATACTATGATTTGTTGGGTATAAGAATAATAATAAAGAAAAATTTTTAAAAAAAATGCCTATTTTTATAGAAATTGAATCTTTTTTAGGCATAAATCTGTTCTCAAAAACAAGACAATAATATATTACCTGGTCGATATAAAAGGGGATATCTGAATGTATCCTTTTCTCCTTATACCATTTCGCCTTACTTGCTATTATATCTTCTATCTTATTTTTTACCTTCTCAAATCTCTTTTTAAATCAAGCCACACCATACTTTTCTACAAGATCAAAATAGAGAATTAATATCTCTCTTATAACTAATGCCATGCTAAAATTGGAAGACATAATTAGACTAATCTAACCTGAATTTAATTTTAGTTTTAAATATAAATTTTTTGTTATTTTCTTCTGATATTACTTTTTTAAAATTCCAGAAAGAAACTGCTTTTATTGCAGCATTATCAAGTATTTCATAACCAGTAGATTTTTCTGTTATTATCTCTAAGATAGTACCATTATTGTCAGTGATGATTTTAAGTATAATATCCCCTTCTAATCCCAATCTTTTTGCTTTTATTGGATATTCAGGATATTTATCTATTTTGAAATCTGGAATATATTCTATTTCATTATTTTGATTTTCTTTCTGAGTTTCCTTTTCTTTGCTATCGTTTTCTATTTTTTCACTAAAAAAAGTATTCATGTTGATGTTTTCATTTTTTATTTGAGTAGAATTTTTTATTTGAGTAGAATTTTCTTTTTTCAAAATATTTATTTTTTTCTTACTCTTATCTAAATCGTTTAAATCAATGATTCTAATATATTTTGAATCTATTTTTAGAATAGATTTTTTAGAATTAATATTTATTTTTAAAAACAAGAATAAAATAATATGAATAATTATTGAAAAAATAATTGTAAAAATTAAAATTCTATTTTTTTTCATTAAGAAATATTATAAAAATTATTGTTATATTAAATATGTCTTTTTCATAACAATCAGATATCCCCCTTAAATTATTCAGATATCCCATGTTAGAAGAGGGGATATCTCATTTTAAGTAATCAGATATCCCCTTGTTTTTAAATATTTAATATAACATTTATTATATAAATTTACATTTTCTTTATCTTCTTAACTTTTTTCCTATTTAATATCATATTTAGGAAGAGCAAGAGGTCCTGTTCTCATTAGATCCTGTATTCCATAAGGTTTTATGTTTTCAATAAAGGCATTAATCTTTCTTGAATACCCTGTTAACTCTATAACAAAATTTTTAGGAGTTACATTTACAATTCTTCCCTTAAAAATATCGATTACTCTGCATAGAGAGTCCTCAAAGTCTTTTTTTCTTGGCACTCTTATAAGAACAAGTTCTCTTTCAACTTTTTCATTATCATCTATGAGAAACACCTTTATAACATCAATTAGTTTATTTAGCTGTTTCACAATTTGATTTATGGTCTTTTCATCACAATCAAAAGTTATTATCATTCTTGAAGTGTCGCTCTTTTCAGAAGGGCCAACTGTTAAAGTATTAATGTTATAACCCCTACCGGTAATGACCTGAGCAACTTTTGCTAATACCCCATGTTTATTTTCAACAATCAATGATAAAATATATCTCATACTGTCATACCTCCTTTTAACATTTCATCAAGGCTGGCACCAGCAGGAACCATGGGCCATACATTCTCTTTTCTATATGTTATAATATCAATAATAGTAGGCCCATCGGTTCTATTTAAAGCGTTACCCAATGCATCTTCTAACTCCTCTTTTGTCTTTACTCTTATGCCATAAGCACCATAAGCATCGGCAATTTTAACAAAATCTGGTATAAACTTAAAACAATTACTCTCTTCACCTCTACATTCAGTTGGATGCTTCTGGCAATTCATTAAACAGGTAGAAGAAAATCTTCCTTCATTAAATAATTCCTGCCATTGTCTTACCATTCCAAGATAACCATTATTCATAATGAGGATAATTATTGGTAATCTTTCAACAACAGCAGTAGCCATCTCCTGAATATTCATTTGAAAAGAACCATCACCACTTATGCAGACTACTTTTTTATTCTTATTAGCAAGTTGAGCACCTATTGCTGCTGGAAAACCAAACCCCATTGTTCCGAGTCCTCCTGATGTAATAAATGTTCTCGGATATCTAAATTTATAATACAATGCAGTCCACATTTGATGCTGACCTACATCTGTAACAATTATTGTATCATCCGGCACAATCTTATTTAATGCTTCAAATACCTCGATTGAAGTGATTCTATCTTTATTTTTGGGTATTTCATGAGTAAGCTGTTTTAACTCTTTAATTCTCTCAATCCAATCAGAATGTTTTTTTTCTGGTAGAAGCGGTAATAATTGATTCAATACTCTTTTTAAGTCCCCTACGACCGGAACATCAACATGGACATTTTTACTTATACTTGCAGATTCAATATCAACATGTATTATCTTTGCGTTTGGAGCAAATGTTGAGAGTTTGCCGGTCGCTCTATCATCAAATCTTGAACCAAGTGCTATTAAAAGATCTGACTCTTGAATTGCCTTATTTGCCGCAATTGTCCCATGCATTCCATGCATTCCTAAGAAATACTCATTATCATACTCTATACATCCCAAGCCATTAAGTGTTGCTGTGACCGGGATATCACACTTTTTCATAAACTCTTTTATCTCTAGACTTGCCCCACTTATTATAGCACCACCACCCACTATTATTATTGGCTTTTTTGCTTTTTCTATAAGATCTACTGCTTTTTTTAATTGATTTATATGCCCATCAAGATGTGGTTTGTATCCTCGTATGTTTATTTCCATATCATAATTGAATTCTGCTTTACTTAGAATAACATCTTTTGGAACATCAATAACAACAGGTCCTGGCCTACCACTATTTGCTATATAAAAAGAATTTTTAATCGTAATAGCAAGATCTTCCACATTATGAACAAGATAGTTATGTTTTGTTACCGGATTGGTAATACCAGTTGTGTCTGCCTCCTGAAAGGCATCTATACCTATCATAGAAGTTGGAACCTGTCCAGTAAAACAGACAATAGGCGAAGAATCAAAATTTGCTGTTGCAAGACCGGTAACAGTATTTGTTGCACCAGGTCCTGAAGTTACAATTACTACTCCGGTTTTACCAGTGGATCTTGCATATCCATCTGCTGCATGGACTGCTCCCTGTTCATGACGGGTTAGAATAACATTAATTTCTGGTGTTGAATATAACACATCAAAAAGAGGTATCACTGCTCCTCCTGGATAACCAAAGACAGTATCAATCCCCTCTCGTTTTAATGCTTCTACAATAATTTGTGCTCCACTAATTTTAGACATAAAAATACCTCCATATAATTTATTATAGGGCAATTCTAAAAATCTTAATTTGAGATTTTTAGAAAATTAAAAATACTTTCTAAATAGTTATATATAGTGAATATCAGATTCACCATATAAAAAAAGCCATCCTTTTTAACGGGATGGCTTTTTACATTTATATTAAAAAAATTATCCCGTTAATAAAGAGTAAAATAAAACTACCACCACTAGAAGAGATAAAATATTAAAATTAAACATATTCTCTTTCATTTCAAAATCCTCATTATAGAGTTTACATTAAAAAAAATAATAAGTCAACAAAAAAATAAAAATTTTTAATAAAATTGGTACTATTTTATTTTTAGGCAAAATTTTTTTTAATTTTTTTTCTAAATCTTGTAAAGGATTTTCTTAAAAATTTTGTGATTAATATATAGAAATATTTTTTTTATAAAAAGGAGAGGTAAGCATGAAAGAGTTTGATTTTGTATTGAATCAAAATCTGTTTGAAAAAATTAACAATTTAAAAGATAAAAAAGATAAAGATCTTTCTACTTTAATAAGGGAAATTATAATCTTTATGCTTCCAGTATTAAAGAGAAAGCATCTTTTTGAAAAAAGGAGGGATAAAGATTATAGGTTTATAGGTGCAACTCACAGGATTAGAATTTATATTCCAGAAGAGGTATATAATGAGTTAAAATTGGTTCATGATCATATTAACACATTTAGCATTGCCATTCTTATACGAGAACTTTTGGAATTATATTTTACTGGCATTGAAATAGAGGGGGAACAAGAGTTTGCAAAAAGAATGGAGGAATGGCAAAAGGAAATAGAAAGTTTAAGGGAGGCTAAGGCTGTGGTGGTGAAGATTGGTTCCCCAGATATCCCAGTCTCGAACGAAC
>DAONLM010000207.1:0-4909 GCA_035406685.1 Spirochaetota bacterium | reverse complement strand
TGTCCCACTTCGAAGGCAATACCAAGCCATTTTATAAAGCTATATACAATAATTGCTACCAGGTAGTTGGATTTGAGACATATTATTAGCTAGATTTATTAAAAATTTAATAAAAATTAAATAATACTATTAATAATTTTTCTCTCAAAAAAATAGCCTTAGGATAATTCTATCATCTTAACTACCTAAAAAATAACAGTATCTTTTATAGAATTTAATAGACATAAAAAAAAATATTTTATATAATAAAAATCGGAGGGTTCTAAAATGAGATCAAAAATTTTAATCTCTATTATAATTTTTCTTATACTTGTAAGCTGTTCTCAAAAACAAAATAAAATAAAATTTAAAGAATGGAAAGAGGCCATAGTTGAGAAAAATGCTATTTCTATAGCAGAAAATGAAATTGCTGGTTACAAAACCGGTGTTTTTCAATCAAATTTTCTTGTAGAGGATCTAAAAAAGGCTTACCTTGGTAAAGGATATAAAGAGGACTCCTCAAATCCTTTTATGGTAAAAAAAGATAATATTTCTGTTACCTTTATAGATTTAAATAATCAAAAAACAAATATTATGATTAGAATTGAACCAAAATAGTTTTATTATTCTCTTGATAATAGAATTATTAACTTTATAATTTGAGAGTAATTATTAATTTAAGGAATTTTAATGAGTATAAAAGAGAATTTAACGATAGAAAAAAGTAAAAATCATCTGTATTTTGGATCAATACTGGAAAAATATAAAGATACAAATAAAAATATTCTAAGTTATAAAAAATCTTTATTACTTAATGGTGATGTTTTAGATAAAACAAATTTTGAAAATGAAATTTTTGATTTAATTATAACTTCTCCACCGTATAATATAGATATTAAATATAATTCTCATAAAGATGATTTAACTTATGATGAATATTTAACTTTTTCAGAAAAATGGATGAGAAATTGTTATAATTGGACAAAAAAACAAGGGAGATTTTGTCTAAATATACCCTTAGATAAAAATAAAGGTGGACAGAGAAGCGTAGGAGCAGATCTAACTGCCCTGGCTCAAAAAATTGGCTGGAAATATCATTCAACTATCATATGGAATGAAGGTAATATATCCAGAAGAACAGCTTGGGGATCGTGGTTGTCTGCATCTGCGCCTTATGTAATTGCTCCAGTCGAACTAATTGTAGTTTTATATAAAGGAGAATGGAAAAAAAGTAGTGGCTCAAAATTATCTGATATTTCTAAAGAAGAATTTATGGAATGGACGAATGGGTTATGGACATTTAATGGTGAAAGCAAAAAAAGAATAGGACATCCTGCACCTTTCCCTATAGAGTTACCATATAGATGTATAAAACTTTTTAGCTTTGTTGATGATCTGGTTTTTGACCCTTTTGCAGGAAGTGGAACTATATTAATAGCGGCAAATAATACCAATAGATATTCAGTTGGTTTGGAAATAGATCTTAAGTACTGTGAACTAGCAAAACAAAGAATAATTAATGAAACAGAAATGTTATTTTAAATAAGAGTTTATTATATAAATAAGAGTTTATTATAATGGAGAATAGAAGCATCTCTGATTTAATTATTGAATATTTCAAAAAACACCCAAATGAAGATTTGCCTCATGGCCCAGTCGTTGACTGGGTCGAGGAAGACTATAAAAAAATTTATAATAAAAAAACCCAGAGATACATGGAGAGCAATAAGAAAATTACATCAGGAAGGATTTTTAATTAAAGTAAAAAAAGGGATTTATAGATATGATCCAATTTATGTTAATAAAAAAGAGATAGAAGATTTTAGCCCAGAATTAAAAAAATTAATATTTGAAAGAGATGGATATAGATGTGTTATATGCGGTAGAAAAGCAGATGAGGGGTATGAATTACATGTAGACCATATATTGCCTAAAGATAAAGGTGGAAAAGCAACTTTAGAAAATGGCCAAACTCTTTGTTCTATTTGTAATTTTAGAAAGAAAAATTACAATCAGACTGAAAGTGGTAAAAGAATGTTTATAAGATTATGTGAAACCGCAAAAAGAATTGGGGATAAAGAAACTCGGAATTTTTGTGAAGATATTTTAAACATTTATGAGAAATATAATATTAATGGCCATATTGAATGGAGAAAAAAATCTATTAAATAGGATATGCCTTTTATTATTAAAAACTTGATCTAAGAAAATTTTATTTGACATATTTTTTGGATATAGTATACTCTATTCTATATAGTAGAGATCGAAAATAATATAAAATTTAATAGAAAAAGTTTAGCCAAAAGTTGGCCTAAGATTTTTATATATTTTAAGAAGGAAGATAATATGATATTTATAGGAAGTGATCATGGTGGTTTTGATTTAAAAAACGAGATAATTAATTTTTTACAGAATGATCTTAAAATCGAAGTAAAAGATCTCGGATGTTATTCAAAAGATTCTGTTGATTATCCAGATATTGCAAAGATAGTGTGTGATGAGGTATTAAAGAATAATGCTACTGGTATACTTTTATGTGGCACAGGAATAGGGATTTCTATTGCAGCGAATAAGATTAATGGAATAAGATGTGCTCTTTGTAGTAATGAATATTCAGCAATGATGGCAAAAAAACACAATAATGCCAATGTTCTTGCCTTAGGCGGAAGAGTAATAGGCCCAGAACTTGCCAAAAGTATTGTAAAGGCATTTTTAGAAAACGAGTTTGAAGGTGGTAGGCATCAAAAAAGAATAGAAAAAATTACAATTCTTGATAATACAAGATTAACCAGAGTTTAAATTTAAAAAAGAGGCTTTTAAAAAGCCTCTTTTTTTAATTATTTTACCTCTTCTAATTTATTCTTATCATTTAGCTTATATACAGCAATCTGTTTATAACTGTATTTGCCATCCTCTCCCTTTTCTGAAATATAAATACCAACATTTTTAGACGCATCCCCATTTGCTAAGAAATTAATGGTCCCTGAGACCCCTGCATAATCCTTTGTTGAATGGAAAACCTCTCTTATTCTCTCCCTATTTAAATTTAACTTTTCTTTATCCTCTTTGCTTGACTCATTATAAACGGTTTCAATAGCGTTTACGAATAGATTGGCAATATCATAAGCATTAAGACTGAAATTGTCTGGCTCTACTTTATATTTTGTTTTATATTTATTTATAAATTCTATTTTGAGAGTGTTATTAGATGTGTCTTCTGCACTATTTGAGAATAGAACACCCACAGCATTATCTTTTGCTAAATCAAATATTTCTGGATTAGAAAAACCATCTGCACTTAAAACTTTTAAATCAAGCCCAAGTTGATTTTTTTGTTCTAATATCTGAGCCATTTCTGCAACATAGTTTGGAATATATAAAGCTTCTGCCTTTGAGTCTTTAATCTTGGTAAGCTGAGTCTTAAAATCTTTATCTCCTGCAACCCCTGTCTCCATTGCAACAATTTTTCCACCTTCTTTTTCAAAATTTGCCTGAAAGTCTTCTGCGAGTCCCTGACTATAATCATTCTTGATATAAAGTATTGCTATTTTATTTAACTTCATAATATTTCTTGCATATTTTGCAAAAATTATTGCCTGAAGTTCATCACTTAATACATTTCTAAATATAAAATTACCTTTTGAAGTTAAAGCCTTATGAGTTGCTGATGGGGAACACATTACTATTTTTTCTGCTTCTGCTCTTGGAGCTATGGCAAGAGACTCCCCAGAAAATACACCACCTATTAATGCAAAAATTTTATCAACGCTTGCAAGTTTTTCAATTGCAGAATTAGCCTTTTCTACTTTTCCTTCTGAGTCTTCTGCTATTAATACAATCTTTTTACCATCAATGCCGCCTTTACTATTCTTCTCTTCAATTGCTAATTTCGCAGCATTTGACATCATTATACCATAATTTGCATAATCACCTGTTAAAGGTCCTATAAATCCAATTTTAATAACATTTTTGTTGTCTTTACAGCCTGTTAATAATAGCAAAATTAAACTACATAGTAAAAATGTTCTTTTCATAATCTTTTCTCCTTTTAATTCTAAATTTATTATTTAGCTCTTAACAAGAGCATATATTTTAAAATTTTACAGAGACTAAAATATCCATCTTGTCATTAGATGGTGATATCTTTAGCATTGCCTTTTTCTTATTAGTATCTTTTGTACTACCAAATAGATCTGTTGCAATCATATAAAGAATAAATGTTGCAACAGCAAGAACAGCAGTAAATGAAAACAGAGCCCAGGCGCATATTGTTCCAGCAAGTAAAGCATATTGAGAATTAGACCAGTTATCTACACCTGTATTGTTATGTTGTACCCTCTCATAATTTATGCCAAAAGGGACTGCTGAATATACTGACCCAAGTATTATTCCTAAAAGTAAAAAAGTACATGCCCCAGCACCAAAAGCTATTGTTAGACCGAGAAAAAGATTTTTATGATTTGTTAGTTCGTTTGAAGATTCAGATGATGAAGCATATTTTGTTAAAGATTGATTAGAAATTGCTTCAAAAGTTTTAACAAAAGATATCTTTTGAAATTTAAAGTCATTAGTCTTAAATTCATTAGCAGATAAAACATAAGATAATACTAAAATAATCAAAATAAATAACTTTTTTTTCATATTTATACCTCCTGAGATTTTTATATAATTAAATTTTTTTTTTGTCAAAATAAAATTCATCTCATATGAATATGTAATAAAAAGGGTGATTCTGGGTGCGATTTTATTTTTATGCAAAAATTTTTTAATTTTTTTTCTAAAAGTTGTAAAGGATTTTCTTAAAAATTTTGTGATTAATATATAGAAATATTTTTTTTACAGGAGGTATAATTTATGAAGGAATTCGATTTTGTCTTAAATCAAAATCTTTTTGAAAAAATTAACAATTTAAAAGATAAAAAAGATAAAG
>DAONLM010000206.1:0-4919 GCA_035406685.1 Spirochaetota bacterium | reverse complement strand
ATTTTTGATATAATAAAAATTATTATTTACGATTTAAAAACTTTTTGGTATATTTTGAATTAATAATTCTTATTTTATCAGAATATCCCCCTTGAATAAATACAGATATCCCCTGTGTAAAAATTCAATTAATATTCTTCCGTCTTATAAAGATTAAACTTATTATCATGTTCATCTTCAAAAGTCACTGGATCAAATTCTGGATAAAATTCAGCATAATTTTTATAGATAGTCTCTTTATTCTGACACCCCCAGGTAGCATCAACCCTTAGCCATATACTTTCATCGCCAGTAAGATCAATAATATTCCACATATGAGATACACCAGTTGATTCCTCTGTCCCCGAGACCTTTTTTACTTTATATCCGAGTGTCCTTGTCATTGCTGCAAAAAGTTCTGCAAAGTCATTACATACCCCCTTTCTTAAATTCAAAAAATGAGATGCAATAAATACATCTTCATAACTTAAATTAGTTAAATAACCAGGGTATATCTGATCATAAGTAGTATAAAAAAAATCATCATTACTATCATTTGTTGTATCCCCAAATACTAAAAATTCATATATTCTTTTTACTTTATCAATATCATCTGTAAGATCTTTTGTGAGGTTTATTGCATATTCTCGTAAGTATTTATTGCCATTGTTAACATTTCTTGTCGGAAGAAGATGAACATATTGTTCTGGGACTTTTTCTATAACATTTACATTAAAAACAAGAGTGGAGCTGTTTTCTTTTACATATAACTTCTCAAATATAGAGTTATATCTTGGATATAAAAAATCATTCTGTGCTCTAAAAGAATAAACTTTATAATCTCCAGTCTCATCAAAATATATGTAACCTGTAAATCTATCTTTATTGTCAACTGGAATTGAGAAAAAGCGTTGCTTGTCACTATTTAGATTTTTAGCCATAAATAAAACAGAATGATAAAATCTATCTTTAAAACCAGATTCATAAGGAATTGCTATTCCAGAGACTCTTATATATCTTCTTACAGTCTGTTTATAATATACAGAATCATCAAGACGAATATCACTCTTATCTCTTGTATTTTCTGGATTATAGTAATATACACTTCCTTCTGGTGCTGGATTTTTTTGAATGCCACCATTCTCAATAAATATTTCTGGAATTATTACCTCCTCTATTGAGGATTGTGTAAACCATTTATCTTTTGAATGGTCAAGGTCTATCTGACAGCTAAGTAATAATAAAAAAATTAAAACTAACAATAAATTAATTTTCATTCTTCACTCTTTAAGATAGGGGATATCCCCTACTCTACCAATATTGTCTTACTAAAAATATAATTTGATTTTTTAAAAAAGTCAAATCTATTTATCTCTAAAATTAATCTTTATAGGAACCCCCTCAAATCCAAAGGTTTCTCTAAATTTGTTTATTATGTATTGCTTATAGTTTTCTGTTAATAACTTTTTCTTATTTATGAAGAATACAAATTCAACCGGATTGTTTGAGGTTTGTGTCCCATAATAGATTTTAATATGGCCATCTTTTGAAGAAGGAGAATATTTTTTTATACATTTTTCTATAAATTTGTTTAATTCTGATGTGGCTATCTTTTTGTTCATTTCAGAATAGACAAAGATTGCCTTTTTTAAAATATTAACTATGCCAAAACCAGTTTTAGCTGAGGTTGGAATTATTGGTGCATAGCTAACAAGTGGAAATTTGAATCGCAATAGATTCATCTTTTTATTAAGATTTTCTTTGGATTGTTCTTCTTTATCCCATTTATTTAAAAGTATTATTAATCCTTTTCCATTCTTTACTATCTGATCTGTAATTTTTTTATCCTGTTCAGAAATATTACATTCAGCATCTATTACTAATAAAGTAACATCAGCCTGTTCTATTGCCTTTATTGCCCTATTAACAGAATAATACTCAACATCGTCTTTTACCTTGGATTTTTTTCTAATCCCAGCAGTATCAATGATTATAAATTCTCTATTATTGAATATAAATTTTTCATCAATAATGTCTCTTGTTGTTCCAGGTATTTCACTAACAATACTCCTCTCTTTTCCAATGATTTTATTTAAAAGGGAGGATTTGCCAACATTTGGTTTTCCTATTATTGCTATTTTTATTGGCGGATCTTTTTCTTTTTCTTGCTTAGAAAAATTATACTTTTCAATATCCAGTAGATTTAAGATCTTTTCTTTTAATAATTCAATATTTCTATTATGTGCCGCAGAAATTGTAATAATATTATTAAGCCCATATTCATAAAAATCAAATATATTATTATCTTTATCTATTGTATCACATTTATTTATCGCTAATATTACTCTTTTATTTTTTTCTAAAAGATATTTAGCATACTCTTTCTCGATTGGTAAAGGGGTATTATATTCTACTAAAAATATTATTAAATCAGAATTATCAATTGCTTCATAAGTCTTTTTCTGAACTATTAAATCGAGTGGATCATCAGAATCGGTTAAGCCACCAGTATCAATCAATGTTATCACTTTATCCTCAATAGTAAAATCCTCTTTTATAAAGTCACGAGTAACTCCCGGAGTTGGGTCAATAATAGCCTTTTTTTTACCTATCAACCTATTAAAAAGAGTGGACTTGCCAACATTTGGTCTACCTATAATTGATACTACTGGAATTTCTCTCATTTTAGATACTTTTCCATCCATTTATTGAGTTTTTTTTTAACTTCTATACTATTTGTGCATCCGAGTAGTTCTTCTGCCAAAATTTTACAATCAGAAAATTTTACACTTCTTATTGCCTTTTTTACTTCAAGAATACTTACTGGACTCATTGATAATTCATCTATACCTAATCCTATTAAAACCATAGCGTTTTCTACCTCACTTCCCATTTCACCACAAAGACTTACCTGTATGCCATTCTTATGAGCATTGTCTATTGTTATCTTTATCAATTTAAGAACAGAAGGATGCAAAGGTTCATATAGTTTTGATACCTTTTCATTGCCTCTATCACATGCAATCGTATACTGTATTAAATCATTTGTTCCAATACTAAAAAAATCTGCATTTTTTGCAAGGACATCTGATATCATAACTGCTGATGGAGTTTCTATCATAATTCCCAGTGGAATATGATCTTTAAACTTTACTCCTTCTTTCTTTAGTTCTTTTTTAACCTCTTCTATTATTTTTTTTGCTTCAAGAACTTCTTCTAATTTTGAAATCATTGGCAACATTATTTTTAATTTACCATATATTGATGCTCTATACAATGCTCTTAACTGGGTTTTAAAAATTTCTGGATAATCTAAGCAAAATCTTATTGCTCTCCAACCTAAATATGGATTATTTTCTTTCCAGTTTAATTCTTCTATAACTTTATCGCCCCCAAGATCAAGAGTTCTTATTGTAACATATTTATCCACAAATTTTTCAAGGATAAACTTATAAGCATTAAATTGCTGTTCTTCAGTTGGTAAAAACTTTTTCTTTTTAGATAAATACAAAAACTCTGATCTATAAAGTCCTATACCATCTCTGGCATATTCAAGAGCAGCATCAATCTCCTGTTCTGGTATCTCCATATTGGCTTTTAATAATATTATCTTACCATCAAGTGTTTTTGATTCAAGATCTTTTATCTTTAAAAATTCATTCTCTTTATCCTCATATTCCTTTTTCTTTTGAGAATATTCAAGTATTGTCTCTTCATCTGGATTGGCTATAATAATACCAGATAAGCCATCTAAAATTATTATATCACCTGTAGCAACTAAATGAGTTATATTCTTTGCACCAACTACTGCTGGAATTCCCAATGCTCTTGCAAGTATAGCGGCATGGGAGGTTTTTCCCCCAAATTTTGTAACAAAACCAAGAACATGTTTTTTATTCATACTTGCTGTATCACTTACAGATAGATCGCTACTAACCACTATTACATCTTTTTCAAGATCAGAAAGAGAAAAACTCTTTTTGGCAAGAAGAATTCTTATTATCTTTTTACCTAAGTCTAAAATTTCTACTGCCCTTTCCTGAAAATATTCATCTTCCATTGCCGTAAATTTTTTTGCAAGTTCTTCTGTGACCTGATAAACAATATATTCGACATTCTTTTTTTCCTCTCTGATTCTTTCTGTTACAGTTTGAATAAATACTGGATCATCTGTCATTAAAATATGAGCATCAAGAAATTTCCCTTCATCTTCTGACATTTCCTCCACTATTTTTTGTCTTAACTCTTCATACTCTTTTTTTGTTTTTCTTAATGCCTCATAGAATCTATTTATCTCTAATTCAACCTGAATATCAAATATAGAAAATTTTGGAATGCTTAACTCCTGAGTGTATAAAAGAACCTCCCCAATTGTTATACCATGAGAAGCAGATATACCTTCTATTCTTTTCATTTAAAATCCTGTATTTTTAATAAAATCTTATTTTATATTTTATCTATATACCCTAATTTTTTTATACCCATAATTAAATAAGGAGAAATCAATATACTAAAAATATCATTTTTTTTAAAAAAAATCAATAAATTTAGATTGAGAAGGGTGTGATTTTATTTTTAGGCAGTTAAAAAAATAGAATTATCCTAAGGGTTAATTTTGTTTGAAAAATGATTGTAATAGTCTTATTTATTTTTTGGTAGAATTTAAAATAAATTTTTTCAATAATATGTCTCAAAGCCTATTACCTGATAGCAATTATTGTATATAGCTTTATAAAATGGTGTGGTGTTGCCGGAAAAGTGGGATAATTCTCTGCTCTTATTCCACTTTTTTATCTTTGTTAGTCTCAAAAATAACTTTAATGTTATTATACTACACTTCATCTCAACCCCTGTAATCCCAAGTCTCTCATACTCTTCCAAAAAAAGTAGGATAATTCTCCTCAGTAAACAACCCATGCTAAAAAAATTAAGATCAGCAT
>DAONLM010000205.1:0-4970 GCA_035406685.1 Spirochaetota bacterium | reverse complement strand
GCATTTCACGGACAAAGAGGGGCTTTAGTTCAGGTCTGTCCCTGTTGATTGTGCATGTAATATAATAGCTAGCCCCTTTTTTTAATATTCTATTTCTTCTCATAAAAAATACCTCCATAAAAAATTATTTTCTATATATTAATCACAAATTTTTTGAGAAAATCCTTTACAAATTTTGAGAAAAAATTTAGTTTTTTTTGAAAAAAATTAAAGTGAGGGACAGACTTATAAACTATAAATCTTTTTAAATAGGGACAGACTTATAAATTTTTTATAATTAAAATTAAAATAGGGACAGACCTGAACTTTATCATAAGGAGAAACTAACTTTTATATAATCAATCTTAAATGACTTACAAATTAAATTGTTTGTAGTATATTATAGTTGGCTATTTCTAAAAATTATTTTTAAAAATATTTATTCCTTGACTTTTTTATATATTTTGTATAACTTGGTTTTCGTAATAAAAATAAGAAAGAGCAAAGTATGTCTGAGAAGCCTGTTAATTTTGCAGAGTTATTAAAAGATAGGAGATTAAAAAAATTAAAGGAAGAGATTAAATTTTATAAGGCTCCAGATATAGCTAAATTTATAGAGCAGTATTTAGACTATGATTCAGATTTAATAATATTTTTTAATTTAATACCAGCAGAAATTATAAGTGATGTTTTTTCTGAATTAGACATTGAGACTCAACATTTTATATTAACTGAAATATCAAATGAAAAGATTAAGGATATTATCTCTAATCTTGAAAGTGATGATAGAGTAGCTCTTTTTGATGAGTTGCCAGAAAATTTAGTAAATAGACTTTTAAATCTTTTACCAAAATCAAAAAAGAGTAACACAATAAAACTTCTTTCTTATTCTAAAAATAGTATTGGAAGAGCAATGACAACTGATTTTATATCAATAAGGGAAAATTGGTCAGTAGCAAAGTCATTAAATTATATAAGACGAAAGAGTTCAGAGATTAAAAATGTGGATATTATATTTGTTACAGATAATCAGGGAATTCTTCTTGATAGCCTTGATCTTGAGAAATTTATATTTGAAGAACCAAATACCATTGTAAAAAAAATTCTTGATTACTCTTTTATCAAACTTTCCCCTTATGATAAAAAGGAAAAAGGAATTGAATTAATAAATAAATATAATGTTGTTGCAATACCGGTTACTGATAATAAAAATAGATTGTTGGGCATAGTGACTTTTGACGATATAATGGATATAGAGCAGGAAGAGGTATCAAGAATTTTTTATAAAAAATCGGCTATTACTCCACTTGAGAAAGATTATCTTTCAACCAATGTTTTTTATATTTTTATAAAGAGAGTTCCCTGGCTTATTGCCTTAGTATTTGTAAATCTTTTTTCTGGAGGCATTATTTCAATATATGAAGATGTTATACAAAAGATGGTAGCTCTAGTCTTTTTCTTACCACTTTTAATAGCAAGTGCTGGTAATTCTGGGGCTCAATCTTCTACGCTGGTAATTAGGGCAATGGCAACCAATGAAATTGAATTAAAAGATATTTTAAAGGTTATTATAAAAGACTTTCTTGTCTCTCTTTTACTGGGAATTGTAATGGGATTAGCAGTTTCTATTTTAGGATTCATAAGAGGAGGAATAAAAATTGCCTTTATAGTAGGTATTTCTATGTTTAGTGTAGTGGTCTTTGGAAGTATTTTAGGGACATTATTACCTTTTTTGTTTTCATTTGTTAGAATAGATCCAGCAAATGGTAGTTCTCCTCTTGTTACAACATTAGCAGATATTTTTGGCGTTTTTTTATATTTTATTATAGCAACAACAATTTTAAAGTTTTAGGATTAGTATGAATATTTTAAAAAATTTATTATGGCCAGAGATAGAGGAACTCATTGATTTAAAAGAATGGAAAATATTAAAAAATATTTTATCTGAATGGGATATCCCAAATCTTGTAGAATTAATTAAAGAAGTAGATGATAAAAATAAAATAATAATTTTTAGAATTTTGCCTAAAAATATATCAAATGAACTATTTTCTGAAATTGATTATGAGGATCAAAAAGTAATTCTTTCAAAAATGACGGATCAACAGATAAAGGAGATTCTTCTTGAACTTGAACCAGATGATAGAACAATGTTATTTGAAGAATTACCGGGTAAAATCTTACAAAAATATCTTAATTTATTACCAGATGAGGAAAGGAAAGAGGCTTTAGAACTTTTTGGTTATCCAGAAGAAAGTGTTGGAAGATTGATGACTCCTAATTATACAGCGGTAAGGCCAGAATGGACAATTAAAAAGGCTTTAGAGCACATAAAAGAGAGAGGATACAAGAGTGAAACGATAAATGTTATATATATTACAGATGAAAAATGGCACTTTTTAGATGCTCTTGAGTTAAAAAAATTTATCCTTGCAAGCCCAGAATTACTTGTAAAAGATATAATGGATTATATATTTGTTACTCTATCTCCTTATGATGATAGAGAAAAGGCAGTCTCATTGATGAGACATTATAATTTATCTGCACTACCAGTAGTTGATTCTGATAATATACTTGTTGGTATTGTTACATTTGATGATGTTATGGATGTTGCAAAAGAAGAGGCTACAGAAGATTTTCATAAGACAGCTGGTATCTTACCTCTTGAAGAAAATTATTTAAAAATAGATATAAGAAAACTCTTTTTAAAAAGAATAGGCTGGTTATTGAGTCTTGTTTTTATTAATATTTTTTCAGGAGCAATAATTTCAAGGTTTGAAAATTTAATAATGACATTTGTCGCACTTGTTTTTTTTATGCCTTTATTAAACGATTCTGCTGGAAATGCTGGTTCTCAATCGGCAACTCTTATTATAAGATTTATGGCTACAAATGAGATGAAATGGAAAGATGGACTAATAATATTATTAAAAGATTTTTTTGTTGCAATTCTTCTTGCTATTGCAATGGGGATATCTGTCTTTTTGTTAGGAATGTTTAGAGGTGGAATAAGAGTATCTATTGTTGCCTCTCTTGCTATGTTTACAATTATAGTGATTTCGAGTATTCTTGGGACAATTCTACCTTTAATATTAAAAGCATTTAGAATCGATCCAGCAACGGCAAGTTCTCCCTTAATCACTTCATTAGCTGATATTATTTCTGTAACAGTATATTTTACCATTGCAAAAATTATTTTATTTTAAAAAAAAATTATAAAAAATAATTTTTTTAAAAAAAACTTGCATTTTTAATAAAAATTAGTTACAAATTAATTAAATCTTAACAATTATATTGTTAAGTAAGAGATGAAAATATTATTTTACTTAGGAGGAGATCAAATGAAAAAAATTTTAGCTTTACTTTTTGTCTTTATGATGATTTTTTCAACAACTATTTTTGCATGGGATGATGATGATGATGATGCTATTGACAATCTTACTGCTATTGGTAAGTTAGCAACCATCATTCCAATCAAACACTATCTTTTTGATTTAAATGTGCATACCCCTCTTGATTATCAAAGACCAAGTTATCCAACAACATCTGCAAGTGACTGGCATTCTGCTATTCCAGTTCCTGGATTTTTCTTTAGAGTGGGTTTGCCTATCAATGACATGATCAAATTAGGTATAGTAGGACAATTTCACAATGCAGGAACATTTACAAATCAAAAAACAGAGACAAATGATGCCACCAATACTTTTAAAGAAACAGAAACAATAGTTGAAAGAGATAACTGGACATCAATAAGAAACACAGTGGATGTTTATCTTGGCTTACAATTAAACCCAAGTATCTATCTTGCTGTTGTTTTAGGTGGAGGGACAGATATTTCTAACTGGACATTAACAAAACACAATGACAATAAGACTTTTGATAATGCTGGAAATACTTTGGCTGGTTCTACTGCTGTTGAGGGAGAAACAAAGAATGGCTCTGGTATAATTAGAGTTGGTGCTGGTGTTAATCTTAAAGGTGATCTATTTAATGCACCAGTATTAGCATATATGGATGTAAAGCAGCTTTTTGTTATAAGGGTTGCAGGTAATGGTTCTATCACTGGAGGAAATACTGATAATACCAAGACAACTACATGGACCGGTGTTAATACAACCAGTCTTACAGAAGTAAACAATAAATATGAATATTTTGCTTTTCAGTACTTAGGTGATGTTTATGCTGAATTTGAATTAAAAAATGTTGTAAGTAATTTAAGTAATTGGAATAGATTTAGAGCAATTTCTGGTCTATATTATGAAATAAGCCCAAGATTTTATTCAAGTCATATAACTTCTACTCAAGTAGCTGGTGTATTTACTGTTAATACTAATACCACAGTAAATGGTTATCTATATTCAAGAGTAGGATTATGGGGTGGCTTTGATATAAGACCTATTGAGGCTGTTCAGATAAGATTTAGATACAATCCAGTATTTGATATTAATTATAAAAATTATGAAGAGACTGTTTTATCTGGTGTTGTAACTAAATATACGAATAATAGTACAATTAGAGTAATACATAATTTTGATGCAAGAACAAGATTTATATTCCCAAAGGTTGTTAGATTAACACTTGGCGCAAGATGGGGTGTAACTCAGACAATTACTGTAAATGAACAAGAGGTATCAAATCCTTTATCTAAACAGAATCCTTACTGGACATATGCAGTTAGTATGAATGCAGTGAGCCCAACATTAGGAATAGATTATGAAATAGTAAAAGACTATGCTATAATTGAGACATCATGGAATCCGGTAATTGTTTTGGCAGATTCTGCTGATACCAATTTACTCAATTTAGCTAACTGGGCATTAACAACAGTAATTAGAATCGATCCAAAGAAATTGGAGAAAAAAGAATAAATAAGATAGTGTATTTTTTAAAAAAAAGGCAGTCTCTTCAAGGCTGCCTTTTTAATTTTTATTGGCACGGGTGCGATTTTATTTTTAGGCAGTTAAGAGGATAGATTTATCCTAATGTTAATT
>DAONLM010000204.1:0-5025 GCA_035406685.1 Spirochaetota bacterium | reverse complement strand
GCATGACCAGTTGAATTCATTTAGCATAGCAACTCTTATTAGAGAGTTGCTTGAAGTATATTTTGCTGGCATTCAAATTTATGGGGAAGAGAAATTTATGAAGATGATACAAAAACTAAAAAATGAGATAGAGGAGTTAAAAGAAAGAAAGGCTTGTGTGGTGAAGGAGATGCCCCAAGATATCCCATGCTCAATAGAGACTAACGACTACTTTTTACTCAAATTTAACTTAAATTTCTGCCTGAAAGAGATAAAATTCTTATAAAATTAATGAAATGTCTAAAATTTTACTATTCTATCTTTATTACTCAAAACCTACCCTTAGGATAATTCTATCTTTTTATCTGCCTAAAAATAAAATTGCAGCCGGTCAGTCAAAAGAGATATGAATTTATTCTGCCGTTAATATTTAAAATTGGCAACCTATACTAAAGAGTTTATATTTTTTATCTTATACTCTTTTAATTTAAAATAGATATATTTTACTTATACTATTTTTTCTAAAAAATAAATCTTAAAATAATAATTTTTGACAAATTTAAAAATTTTTTATATAAATTTTGTGGAAGGAAGAAAAATAATTGATAAAGGAAAAAAAATAAAGGTTTTTAAATTTTCTTCTTCTGTTAAAATTAATGGCATCCTAATGTCTCTATGTGGTGGAGGTATAGGAATTTTGTTTTTAGTATTTTCCTTAAAGATTAAAAACTTGAATATAATGGTCAATCTTATTGTATCTCTATCTTCATTAATATTTGTCATTACAGGTATTATTTTATTCTTAAAATATTCAATAAAAGTTATTTTAACTGAAAAAGAGATTATCTGTAAGGAAATTAATAAAGAGAAAAAAATACTTTATAATGAAATTGAGAAAATAGAAATTTTAAATTCATCTATTATAGTAAAAGATAAAAACAATCAGATTAGTATTTCAAGACAAATTAATAACTTTGATAAACTGTACAATATTTTACAACAATATAAACCACTTCCTCTTTCAAAATTTCCTCTTAAAATAAAAGCAAGAACTTCAAATATGATAGGATATGCTATTCTAAGTTTATTTTTAGTTATTTTAGCATTTTTTATTTTTCGTTCTTCTGTCTGGCAAAAATCTAATAAAGTTATTATTACTGGGTTTATAATAATTCTTCTTGCATCTTCTTTTTTCTTGCTTTATTTTTTTGTATTAAAACAGCCTCTTTTATATATTTTTGATGAAAAAAAAATAACCACTAAAAATTTATTTTGTAATACTTGCTTTGATGTAAATATTAAAGATATCCATTTGAAAAAGATTGTTTCACAAAGATGGGGCGTTAATATTTTTAGCTATATTTTATTAATAGAGTTTCTTAATGGAAAAACTCTTATAATAGATAGCAGAAATATACTATATTCTCTCGAAAACCTATTTAATTTTTTGGAACATTATTATTTAAAAAGAAATAAAGGAATATTAAAGAATGCGGACAGTGAAAGAAGTTAAAAAATTTCTCGAAATATTACAAAAAATCAATGTATCAGATCATAATATTATTAAAGCATACAACAGCATATATCTAAAAATTATTTATTTAAAATTTTTTGATTTACTAGATAAGCTAATCAATAATAAATTTACAGATAATCTATTTTATCGGTTTTATCAGATCCATCATCTTCTCAAAATTAGACATTTTGAAAAAATGATGGCCCCTGCTGCTTTATATTGGCAAATTAAGATAGAATCTGCTTATTCTAACTGGACTGAAAAACAAATAAAACAAAAAGAAGATGATTTATATTCTCATAAATGGAGAAAGATATTATCTATTAAGATGATAGGGATGAGGCACACCCATGAGAACTTTTTATTCTTGTTATATGAATCCATACATATTCACTTAAAAATTGGTATGATATTAATATATAGTAGTGGCTGATTTTTTGTAGAGTAGATTATGATAAAAGAAGTTAAGGTAATAGTCAAAATACTTGATAAAATTCAAAATTTATTACTTAAAGCAAATGAAATTGAATGGGAAAAAAATATAAGAAAAATAAAGGAAATGTTTGAGTCTACACCACCTGAGGAAGTAAAAATATTGGCAAGAAAAACCCTAAGTCTTTTTGCTGGAATGGGTTCTTTCAATGATATTGTGCTTTATGTGAATAATAAAGTAGATTCAAAGATTAATCAGTCATTCAACGAATTGCGGCGTAAACTTTATAATAGGTTAAAAGAATTATTATAAATATAAATAATAAAAATAAAAACTGAAAAATTATTTTTTTTAATAGTTTTTTTTAAAAAAAAGGATAATAAATTTATTTAAAATAGGAGGAATTTATGAAATTATCTAAAATAATTTCTGGCTTACTTTTAATACTTTTATTTATATCTTGTTCTGGCAAATCCAAAGAAAATAATGATCTCTCATATTTAAGAAAATATGATGGGAAATACCCAAGAGATGTAAACTTTCTTGATGACCCTATAATCAAACCAAGACTTGAAAAAATGATGGGTAAACGCTATGACTTTGTAAAACTAATTTGGGATATTGAAAATCCTATAAAAATCACAAATGATTTTCTTTCTGCATGGGGAATGCAATTAGGTAGTGGTGGAGATCCAGCGGCAATAATACTTATTGATCTTAAAAAAAATATTATATATGCAGCAGTTCGAGAAGAAGGAAATCTGGAGGTTTATTCAGAAAATGGCAGTAAAGCCCCAACATTTCTTGAAGAAAATAAATGGTAAAAGTAGTTAATATTTAAAAATAAGAGGTAAAAAATGGAAAAAAGAAAAATGAAAAAATTACAATTTTTAGGAGCTTTTTTAATTATTATTTCTATTTTGATCTTAATTATAGGATATCAGGGGTTTAAAATTCAAACTTTCAAGAAAAAAGGTGTCATTACCAAAGCAAAAATAAATAAAAAGTATAAACGAGAAAAATCAAAGCCATGGGGGATAAGAAGTATTAGCAATTCACCACGTTATTCATTTATAAGAAAAACCGATTATTATTTTGATATTGGCTTTTTCAAAAATGAAAAAAAGGAAAAAAGCAGTTTTAAATTTACTCAAGCTTCTTTTAAGGTAAGTTATAAAACAATTTCAGAAATAAAGAAAGGGGATTCAATAGAAATAATCTATCTTTCAGAAAATCCAGAAGATTCTATTGTTTCATTTAAAGATTTTGAAAATAATTTTTATCAAATGAATGATGAAAAAATAACTAAATATAAACAAAATGGTAAAAAAGAGTCTGCAATTGTTGAGGAGACAGACAAAACAAAAGGAATTGTAAAAGTAAGTTTTATGCTTTCCTCTGTTGCTGAATTAGGGGAATTAATATCAAGCACAATATCTGTAACTAAGTCAATTTATGATTCTTTTAATATAGGTGATAGAATAGAGATAGTCTATTTAAAAGAAACGCCAGATATAGCTATATCTAAAAAAATGCTTGATAGCCTGATATATTTAAATCCTTACGTTGCCTTAATTATTACAATTTTTCTTATTGGCTTTGGTATATATTTTATATATAAAAAGGAGTGTATGAAAAAAAATTGATGAAATAATAAAATATTTAATAAAATTCAGAATTTATTGGTTAAAGCAAATAAAATTAAAAGGTAAAGAAATATAAGTAAAATTAAAGAAGAGTTTGAATATGCAAAACAACAGCAAGTAAAAATATTAGCAAGAAAAACAATTAATTTTTTGGTGGAATGGGTTCTTTCAATGATATTGTGCTTTATGTGAATAATAAAGTAGACCAGGAGATTAATCAATCATTTGATGAATTAAGAATGAACTCTTCAGTAGATTAAAAGAATTGTTATAGGGGGTTATGTATGAATGATAACATAATAAAGATAATTGAAGAACTCGATAAAAAAGCTCCGCATAGTACTCTTGCATATTTTGCACCAGATTCTTCGGATGAAGATCATTACTATGAAATATGCAATTATTATCTGAATTCTTCCAAAGAAGAAAGATATTTTATGCGTTCCAGGTTGAAAAATATGAAGGGAATAACCAATAACCTTCTTGGTTATGCGCTTCTTTGTGTTGAATCTTTAATAGAAACAAAAGATATAAAATGGTTAAAAATTGGATTATGCTCTACAATACTTGCAGAAGAAAATATGGACTATCGTGATGTGCTAATGGTTAGGGCAGAGTTATATGTTACAGCAGAGGAATTTCAAATAAATCCTGATCCCGTTTTTAATGAATTGGGGGTAAAGAACTTTGGTAATTCCCGCATAGTTGAAGAACGACGTGATGGGGTATGGACTATGATAAGACAAAAATAAAATTAATATAATGTCTAATACTATTTTCTAAGATACACTCCTTCAGCATGCACACCCATGCCAAAATCAAGATATGAAGGCTCACCATATTCATAAACAAATATTCTGTCCTTAAAGAATATAAAGAACAGTATACAATTTTCAGACATATCTTTTGCATCAGGATTCGCCTCAAAATATGAAAGCCCTGAGGAGTGCAATTTCAATAAACCTTCCGTATTTCCAAAATGAATTGGCTCTTTAATTGTAAAGAGATCAAAAGAGAATTTGTAATCAAATTCTTTCTTACCCTTTGAGATAACAATACTGCCACTTGTTGTTAGATTCTCAGTAATAAATTTTTTATTTAAACATGAATCCTTATCTGTATGAATGGCCACTTCTACATTGTCAACATCCTGAACTGGAACAATTTTTGATAAAGTAAATGGCATTTCCTTTTTATTCATTATCCATTTTCCCTTTATATCCACTTCTTCTAATTTCCCTTTAAATAAAGCATTTTCTTTGCCGTTATCCAGATATTCTACCAGATTATAATTTACACCATCCATATAACCTTTTATAAAGATTGGAATCTTGTTTTTGGTATAATAATAATAACCAAAAAGTTCACTTTTGCTGCTTTCCGTTTCAAGGTGGCACAATACCATGGCAATCTCATAATTGCCACCTATATTACCCTTATAACGTTTTACG
>DAONLM010000203.1:0-5059 GCA_035406685.1 Spirochaetota bacterium | reverse complement strand
GGCTTTGAGACATACTATTAGTAAGACTTCTTTAAAATTTTCTTAAAATAGACAAATAAAATTATTATAATCTTTTCTCACACAAAACTAACTAAAGGATAAATTTATCATTTTAATTGTTCAAAAATAAAATCACATCGAAATTTTTAAAAAATAGAGACAAAAAAATTGACAATAAATAAAAAATATTGTAATTTTTAGCATATTCAATATTGTTATATTTAAGATAAATCTAAATTATATCTAAAGAGGATGGAAAAATGATAAATGTGCAGGATATTAGAAAAGGGATGGTATTTAAATTAGATGGGGATATGTGGACTGTAATGTTTATGCAGCATGTTACACCCGGTAAGGGGGCTGCTTTTGTAAAAATTAGAGCAAGAAGCCATAAGACTGGCAACTCAAAAGAGATGAACTTTAGATCAGGCGAGAAATTAGAAGATATTCAGGTTTTTGAAAAAGATGCCACCTATTTATATAAAGAGGGTGAAGAATTTGTATTTATGGATGATGAAACTTATGAGCAGTATCATGTATCTCCGGATCTTTGTGAGGATGTTCAAAATTTTGTGGTATTAAATGGCAAGGTTACACTTTCTATTTATGATGGGAATGTTTTGTCTGTTACACCACCTAATTTTGTTACTTTAAAAGTTACAAAAGCAGAACCTGGTGTGAAAGGCGATACTGCAACAAGAGCAACGAAAACAGTAGAACTCGAAACAGGGTATAAAATTGTTGTTCCTCTTTTTATAAATGAAGGGGATTTATTAAAAATAGATACAAGAACAGGTGAATACTTAGAACGGGTAAAGGCTTGAATGTTTTTAAAAAAATTTATCTATTTTTATTATTTCATCAGAGAAAATATGATGAAGTTTTAAAACTCACAATATTCCCCTTAAATCGAAATATCGATAAGATTGATGATGAAAAGATAAGATATCAAGGATTGTGTTCTATTTTTAAAAAGAATTTTTATCATGCAAAGCTCTGTTATGAAATTCTTGATGAGAAAAAGAGTGCTAATTATAAAGATTATAATACCCTTGCATTTTTATATTCAAGACATAATGATAAAGAAAAGGTATTGTTGTCTCTTTGTAAGGCTATAGAAAAAAATAAAAACAATAAACTGGCTAAAAAGGCTCTCGATTATATACGAGAGAAAGGAAGAGAACTGAATATTGGTGAGGATACATTTTTTGATAAATTACTTCCCAAGGAACCTTTTTTAATTCCATTTGGATTAATTCTAAAGATTTTTATTATTACAGCAATTACTGGTTTAATTTTTTATTTTTCTTATAATGGTATTAAATATCTCTATAATAGATATGCAAAACTAAAACATAGAGAGGATATTAATAAAGTATATCTTCCAGATTATAATCCTAATCTTTTAGAAAAACCAAAGGATATAACTGAAAAATATTCTTATAATGAAAAAGAGATAAAAGAGAAGTTTGAAAAGATAAAATCATTGATAATTTCTGAGAATGTTGTTGATGCCCAGATTAATATAAATGAGATAAAACTCTCAAATGCCTCTTTATCTGTAAAGTCAAGAGTAGAAATTCTTGAGAGTTTTATTTCAGAGCCAGATTATGCCACATTTAAAAATAAAATAGATTTTCAGACTTTTATAAAAAATAGAGAAATCTATAATAATATATACATAAAATGGTATGGAAGAGTTATAAATAAATCTCTTTATAAAGATAAAATTGCATTTGATCTTGTGATTGGAGATGAAGAAAAAGGGGTAATTGATACAATTGTCCCAGTTATTTTTAATAAAGCCGTTTTAATAGAGAATAACGATAAAGTTTTTGTCTTCGGAAAAATAAAGATTGAAGAAAATAAGACATATATAAATGGGCTATATCTTATCAAGGATATTAAAATTGAGAGCAGTAGTTCAAAGAGTAATTAAATCAAGTGTTAAAATAGACAGCGTTATATACTCTTCTATCAATAAAGGGTTAAATTGTCTTTTAGGAATTAAAGATGGAGATAATGAAGATGATATTAAATATATGGTTGATAAAATTCTGAATTTAAGAATATTTTCAGATGAAAATGATAAAATGAATAAAAGCATTAAGGATATAGATGGTGAGATTCTTATAATCTCTCAGTTTACTTTATATGGGGATGCAAGAAAAGGAAGACGCCCATCTTTTGATAAGGCATTAAAAGGGGAAAAGGCAATAGAAATATATCATAAATTTTTAGAACAATTAAAATTAAATTATAACTCAGAAAAGATAAAGAGTGGGGTATTTGGAGCCATGATGGAAGTTGAAATTATCAATGATGGACCTGTTACAATACTTCTTGATTCAGAAAAGTTATTCTAATTTTAATATACGGATTTTCAAATAATTATGAAAAAAATTAATAATTTAAATTTAGAAGTAGTCTTTGGAGGCAATCTTGGTGTAAATTGTTATATTCTTGAAAAAGAGAACAATATAATTCTTGTTGATTTTGTCCCAGAAGTAGAAGATATAATCAAAAGAAAAAGTTATAATCTTGATATGATATTACTTACTCATATTCATTTTGATCATTTTGAAGGACTTTTTGATTTTCAAAGTAGATATAATTTTAAATTGATTCTTTCAAAATATGCTTATGAAAGGATAAATAATAAATACTATAATTTATTAGTAGGTTTCCCTCATGAGATAGTAAGTTTTATAAAAGATGTTGAGTTGAAAAATGCGACTATAGTTAAAGATATGGATACTCTAAAATGGCGTGATACAGATATCCAGATAGTAGAAACACCGGGACATTCTGAGGATTCTCTTGTGTTTATCATACATTCAGAAAAGATCGTTTTTACAGGAGATACTATTTTTTATGGAAGTATTGGCAGAACTGATTTACCCGGAAGCAATGAGTCTCAAATATTTAAATCAATAAAAAAGATTTTTTCTTTAATAGATGATGATTATACTTTATATCCTGGTCATGGGCAAGAGACAAATCCTACTTTTGAAAAAAGAAATAATTTTTTTATTAAAAATATGTTTTAATAGATTAATCATCGAGGTTTTGATTTTTCTTGATGCTTTTTTGAGTTTATTCCTTAAATTATACTTGCTTTTATCTTTTTTAGAAATAGTAATTTTTCTATAACAATTGTCCTACTTTTTTATAAAGATAAGATATTTTTTATAATAATTTTTTAAAAAATTGACAGGGAAGAAAATGTCTTTAAAAAAACGGATTTTTAGAGGTAACCTTATTTCATTTACCTTTGATACTTTTCTTGTTTTTCTTTTTGTGAATGAATTTTCTATTTCTTCAATTTTTTCTTGACACAAATTTTTAAAAAAATATTTGACTTTTTTATATATATTAATATATGATGTTTAACGATGATAAACTATAGTAGAAAGTGAGACATAAGCACAATAAATTAATCGTCCAAGGGGATGTATATGCGACCATTTCGTATATCTTCCAAATTTAGTAGTATATCCGAACAATTCGGATATGAACGAGTTAAGTGAAATAAAAATGGGTCGCGGGAGTGCCTTTGGTACATATAGTCTTGTTTCGCTCGGATATTATAGAAACGATTCTTCATCTCCTAAACTTTTAAGGGATGGGGATCTTTCAAACAAAAAGATTAATAAATTGAGGAGAAAACTATTACTATGATGAATACTGAAACGATAAAACAAGAAATTATAAAACTTGTCGAAAAATATAATAAAGTTGTGGAAGAAAAGAGAATCAGCAAATACAATGAGGAGATGACTAAAAAGGATTTTATTCTTCCCTTGTTTCGTGATTTAGGTTGGAATACTGAAGATTCAAATGAAGTTACTGCTGAAGAAAAAATCTCTAAAGGAAGAGTAGATTATTCTTTTAGAATCAACGGCATTCCAAAATTTTTCTTAGAAGCAAAAGCATTAAAAGAAGATTTAGATAATCCTAAATTTATTGAACAGGCAATAAATTACGCTTGGCACAAGGGTTGCACTTGGGCTGTTCTTACTGATTTTGAAAGCGTGAAAATCTTTAATGCAGAATGGAAAACAACAAATCCTTTACAAAGCAATCTTAAAACAATTCCCTACCAAGAATTTTTAGACAGATTTGATGAATTGTGGCTCTTGTCAAAAGAGAGTTTTGAACAGGGGTTGATTGACAAAGAGGCTGAAAAATGGGGAAAGAAAACAAAAAAGATTTCTGTTGATAAACAGCTTTTAGCAGATTTTACCAGATTTAGAGAATTACTATCAAAAAACATAATAAAACTAAATCAAAGCAAAAATCTAACAGAAGAAGAATTAGACGAATCTGTTCAAAGAATACTGGATAGATTAATTTTTATAAGAAACTGCGAAGACAGAGAACTTGAACCAAAAACATTAATTTCCAGCTTCAGGGAGTGGGAAAGCAGAGGCAGAGGACAATTAATAAAAAGCTTAAGAGAGGTTTTTGCTTATTTTGACCAACAATATAACAGCAAGATTTTTGCTAATCACTTATGCGATAGTTTAGATATAGATAACGAGGTTTTGCATGAGATAATAGAAGGGCTTTATTTTACAAAAGATAAATCTGTTTCTTATGATTTCTCAGCCATTGAGGCAGATGTTTTAGGCAATATTTATGAGCAGTATTTAGGTCATATTTTGAAGAAAAGCGAAAAAAGAGCAAAACTTACAAAATCTCACGCACATAGAAAAGAACAAGGAATTTATTACACGCCAACTTACATTGTTGATTATATTGTTAGAAATACTTTAGGAGAATTGCTTAAAGACAAAAAAGTTAATCCAGAAAAAATAAGGGTTTTAGATCCTGCTTGCGGCTCTGGTTCGTTTTTGATTAAAGCATTTGATGTTTTAAATGAATATTACAAAAAGCACGATAAAAATTACGATCAAGCACAGCTTGACTTTAAGACAGGTCTTCCTTTTTCAACAAAATTAAAGATTCTTAAAAACAACATTTTCGGTGTTGATTTGGATAAACAGGCAGTAGAAATCGCACAACTTAATCTCTTGTTAAAAGTTGCAGAAAAAGG
>DAONLM010000202.1:0-5059 GCA_035406685.1 Spirochaetota bacterium | reverse complement strand
TTAAGAAAATCCTTTACAATTTTTGAGAAAAAATTTAATTTTTTTTGAAAAAAATAAAGTGAGGGACAGACCTATAAGAATTAAAAGTAGGGACAGACTTATAAATTAATTATAAATCTTTTTAAATAGGGACAGACCTTCACTTATCATGATGTAAAACTAATCTTCATATATATGCAGGATAACCTAAAAATTAAAATTTTGTTAGTATATACTCAACAAAATAGAATCTGGTAATAAAGAGCAAAAAGACAAAGCAAGGAGTCTTCATATATTTATTATAGTACTGTAATAATTTATGCTTGGAAGCAGTTAGAAGTAATATTATTTTTAATCATTTTCTATGATTATGAATTTTTTTGAATTTGAGACTTTTTTAAATCGTTAAAAAAATAAATTTATTCCCCTATATTTATTAGAAAATCCTTTACAATCTTTTATTTAACTTACAAAAAATTTACATTAAAAAATAGATAATAATATATCAATGATAACCTTTTATTTTTTAATCAAACAATTTAAAAATAACATTTTTTTTGACAAACTAAAAAAAATTTGAGATATTACGCTCAATCTAATATTTGGTTATGGAGAAATAAAATGAAATTAGGAATTGATATTGGCTCAAAAACTATTAAAATAGTATTAATTGGTGATAATAAAATTATTAAAGCATTCTATAAAAATCATAATGGAGAAATTAAGAAAGAATTAAAGGAGATCTATAATCAGATTATAAATCAATATGGGAAAAGTTGTATTGATAGTTATGGCATTTGTGGCTCAATCGAACTGAATAATCTAAAAACAATTGATAATATTTTAGCAAGTGTTGAGGCAAATAAATTCTTAAAAACTGGGTGTCAAAATATATTGTCAATTGGATGTGAAACATATTCATTAATAATTCTTGATAGTAATTATAATTATGTTGAACATACAATAAACTCACTATGTGCGGCTGGTACCGGTAGTTTTATAGATCAACAAGCAGAGAGAATTGGGCTTTCAACAGAAAAACTTGCAGAAGTTGCATATAATTATAAAGGAAAGACCCCTTCTATTGCTACCCGATGTGCCGTTTTTGCAAAATCTGATATAATTCATTCTCAGGCAGAAGGTTATTCAAAAGAGGCAATTGCTGCTGGGCTTTGTGAAGGTATGGCAAGAAGTTTAATCGCAAATCTTATAAAAGGTAGGGAGTTAGAGGGGGATATCTTATGCATAGGAGGTGTAAGTAAAAATAAAAAGATAGTTGAAGAAATAGGAAAACTACTTAATAAAAATATTAAAGTAATAGATGAATCTCTGATCTTTAATGCAATTGGTGCTGCTCTACTTGGCAACGAAAAGAATTTTGATATAGATTTTATAATTAATTCTATGACTAAAAATAGAGAAATAAGAGAAAATTTAAAAATAGAATTATCCAATTATCCCGATTGGAAAAAAGATAAATTTTATATTGAAGATAATATTGAGATTACAGAATATAAAGAATTTTCAAATAAAGAGAATGTTTATATAGGAATTGATATTGGGTCAACCAGTACAAAATCTATTGTAATGAATAACAATAACGAAATTTTACTTGGATTATATACAAAAACAGCCGGAGAACCTGTAAAGGCAGTGCAAAAGATTTTACATAAAATAAACGAAATAACAAAAGATAAAAATATAAACATTCTTGGGGTTGGGACAACAGGCTCTGGAAGAAAATTGATAAAAGAGGTGTTAAATGCAGATTTAGAGATAAATGAGATTACTGCTCATGCTAAGGGTGCTACATTTTTAGATCCAGAGGTAGATACAATTATTGAAATTGGGGGCCAGGATTCTAAATTTACTATTCTTAAAGATGGAAATGTCGTAAATGCAATTATGAATTATGTATGTGCTGCTGGAACAGGTAGTTTTATTGAAGAGCAGGCAAAGAGACTCGGCTATATACTCGATGAGATTTCTGATATTGCTATTGATAGAAAAGCACCGTACACCTCTGATAGATGCACAGTCTATATGGAAAGAGATCTTAATATATTCTTATCAGAAGGATTTAGCAAAGAGGAGATAATCACAGCGGTATTATATAGTGTTAGAGATAACTATTTATCAAAAGTTGTTGGTAAAACTCCAATTGGCAATAGAATATTTTTTCAAGGTGCAACAGCAAGAAATAAGGCTTTAGTCGCTGTATTTCAAAATGAATTAAAAAAGCCAATATCTGTTTCAAAATATTGTCATCTTACAGGCGCTCTTGGAGTTGCAGTAATAATGAAAGATATGAATATACAAAAATCTAATTTTAGAGGGATGGAATTCTTTTTTAATTTATCAAATGAAGTATGTGAATTGTGTGCTAATAAATGTCTTTTGAGTATCTATGAAATAGATGGGGTTAAAACTGCATGGGGACTAAAATGTGGTAGAGATTACGAAGATAAGAAAGTAAAAGTAGCAAAAAAAGAGAATAATATTGAGAAATTGTTCTCTTCAATATATCTTGAAAAAGTTAATCAATCTCTTAAAAATGGGATAAAGATAGGAATTCCAAAGGTCCTGTATCTTTATGAATATTATCCATTATTTAAAAAATATTTTGAAATTCTTGGATTTGAGGTGATTCTTGAAGAGGGAAGTCAGAAAAAACTAAAAGATGGGACAAACTTGATTAATTCTGACTTTTGTGCCCCAATGATTTTATCTCATGGTATTGTTAAATCTTTATTAGATAAAAATGTTGATTATATCTTTTTCCCTACAATGATAAATGAAAAGAATCTTGTAGAAGATAATGATAAAAAATTTATGGAGAAAAAGAGTGATGCATATTTCTGTTACTATTCAGAGTATGCTCCAACAATAATAAACTATTTAACAACACTGGATTTGCAGGATAAATTGATCAGTCCAGAGATTTCTTTTAATAATACCAGTATATTTGATGTTGCAGAAAACATTGCCAATTCTCTTATTGAAAAAAATCTCTATGTTAATAAAAAAGAGACACTTATAAATAATTTTGTTATTACTTATGAAGATTTTAAGAATAAAAATAAACTATGGAAAAATGAGAATGAAAAGATATTACTGGAAAAATCGAATAATTTTAAGATAGTATTTTTTGGAAGACCTTATACCTTTTTTGATAAGACGATAAATTTAAATATTCCGACCTCACTCGAAGAAAAGGGCTATACAATTCTATATCAATCTGGCTTAAAGGCAGAAATAGATAATAATTTATATTCCAGAAAGATCTTAGATAAAATGCACTGGCATTATGGACAGGAAATTTTACTGGGTGCAGAAATGGTTGCAAAAAGTAATGATTTATATGCAATCTTTCTTACCTGTTTTAGATGTAGTCCCGACTCCTATTTAATAACATACTTTAAAGAGATAATGTCAAAATACAATAAGCCATATCTCATAATTCAATTAGATGAGCATACGAGTGATGTTGGATATCAGACAAGAATCGAAGCAGCACTTGAGTCTTTTAAGATTCATTATAATTCTAAAAAAGAACCGATAACCATTAACTCTACTAATTATAAAAATGATGAAATAAAGAAAGATTATACAGTCTTACTTCCTTATTTAAGTTCTATTATTTCAGAATTACAAAAAGAGGCATTTATTGCGAATGGCTATAAGGCAATTGTCCTACCACTTGATCAAAAGATAATCAATTCTGGTTATAGATATGCTTCTGGCGGTGAATGTATGCCAAACGTGGCAATTGTCGGATCAGTAATAGATACTATAAAAAATAGTGCAATTGATCCAGCAAAGACAATAGTATATATTCCAACTGTATGTATGGCATGTAATTTTAATCAATATTCTATATTGATAGAGATGGCACTCGAAAAGAGCGGCTTAAAAGAGGTAAAAATAGCAAACCCAAATACATTAAAGCAACTTCCCGAATTACCAAAAGAACTTAATGTCAATTTACTGGAAGTAAATATTTTGGGTTCAATTCTTTATAAGTTATATTATAGATACAATCCTTATGAACTGAATAAAGGGGATGCAAAAAAGGCTTTGGATTCATCATTTAATTTAATTAAGGAGTATCTTCACAATAAAAAGCCATTGATGGAGGCAGCAAGAGAGATAAGAAAAATTTTTGAAAATGTAAAGATCGATCATTCTTATAGAAAACCAAGGGTTGGAATACTTGGCGATCTTTATGTTAAATATAATTCTATTTTGAATATGGATATCTATTCACTTATTGAAGAATTAGGCGGAGAAGTGTTGATGCCATCTTTTACAGAAACAGTCGCTCATTTTATGGATGCAGATGTTAGATTAAATGGTCTTGATGTTAAATATAAAAAAGGACTTTCTATTTTTGAGAAAAAATATGAGAGTATATTTAAAGGAATGATTGATGATTCTTTTGAGCCATCAATGGATGAGTGCTTTGAATTGATGCAAAAATTTGGGATAAAACATTACATTGCAGGTGAAACAAGCATGAATCTTGGAAGAATGCTTTATTATATAGAACATAAAATGGTAGATGCAGTTGTTCATCTAAATCCAGTTTTTTGTTGTCCTGGAGTTGTTACTGCTTCCATATTTAGAAAGATTCAAAAGTATTATAATATACCAATAATAGATCTCTTTTACGATGGGAATAATAAACCAAATAAACAGATTGTGCCGCAATTGTATTATTTAAAAGAGAAAAAAATAAAAGAGAATTAGGATTGAGATTATTTGTGATTTTTTAAATTTAAAAATAATACTCTAAATTTCTTTTATTTAAGTACGATTTTATTTTTAGGTAGTTAAAAAGATAGAATTATCCCATGGTTAATTTTTTTTGAGAAAAGATTGTAATAGGATAATTTATTTTTTGAATAGAATTTTAAATAAATTCCGTCAATAATAGGTCTCAAAGCCTATTACCTGATAGCAATTGTTGTATATAGCCTTGTAAAATGGCTTGGTATTACCGTGGAAGTGGGACAATTCTCTACTCTTCCACCATCTTTTAATTTTTGTTATTTTTAAGAATAACTTTAATGTTATTATT
>DAONLM010000201.1:0-5117 GCA_035406685.1 Spirochaetota bacterium | reverse complement strand
AAGAGTATGATAAACTTGGTATTACCCGGGTTGAGATGAAGTGTAGTATAATAACATTAAAGTTATTTTTGAGACTAACAAATATGAAAAAGTGGAATAAGAGCAGAGAATTATCCCACTTTTCCGGTAACACCACCCCATTCTATAAGGCAATCTACAACGATTGTTATCAAGTAGTAGGCTTTGAGACATACTATTGAAAGAATTTATTTTAAATTCTACCAAAAAATAAATGAGGTTATTACAATTTTTTCTCAAACAAAATTAACATTAGGATAAATCTATCCTCTTAACTGCCTAAAAATAAAATCGCACCCAAAGACAAAAAAGTATTATAGCATCTGATATCCTTTATTTTCTTTAGAAAAAATTTCATTTTGTATTTTATTTCTCATATTTAAATAATAGTTATAAATAAGAATATTTCTTTTTAATCTACACCCCATCCCTATTTCTATATCTGATTTTTTAATCACACCAGTAAGATAAAGATGGCAATAATATTTTTTATTCTTATAAATCAAAAACTTACAAATCCCATTTTCCCCTTTTTTCCCCACAGAACAGAGATTAACAAAACAGCATGTCCCGCATTGAACACATTGCAATTCTTTATTTTTATTCATAAAAACAATCCCTCATCCCTCTTTTAGGTAAAGTTTTTAAGACAAAAATAAATATTTTAAATCTACTTAATCTTTCTAATATAATTTAAAAACATTTTTAATAAAAAGTCAATAGCAGATAAACATCTTTTATCTTTAAAAATTCCTGATTATATTCTTTAATTTTTATAATAAAGCCTAAATTTCAAATAATTTGCTATTCCTCTCCATAATTCATCGATAAAAATAGCAAGAAGAACCCCGCCAATTCCGAATTTTAAAACAAAAATAAATATATACACCATTATAACTATAAAAATTGTCCCCGGAATCTGAGTATATAGCATCCATTTTGTATCTCCTCTACCTCTTATTGCATTTCCACCAACAACATTCAGAGACGTTGGAAATATTATTAGCACAAGAATATAAATAAAATACCAGTATGATTCTATTATTTTTTTATCATTTGTGAATATTGAAAAGACTGCTTTTGGCAAAAAAGAAAAAATTATTCCAATAAAAAAACATATTATAAGAGAGTATAATATACATAAATTTCCAACCTTTAAAGCCATTTTAGGATCATTTGAACCAGTAGCCTTTCCAACAAGATTCATTGCGGCAATGGAGATACCAAAATAGAGACTTATAGTTAAATTTAATATTATACTGAATATACCAAATATGCCAGTTGTTACTGGATTATATTTATTCAACATGAGTATTAAAAAATTCTGACCTAAAACCCATAGCATAAATTCTACACCTGCTGGAATTCCAATAAAAAGGCTTTTTAAATATATAAAAAAATTCGGTCTTAATATCCCTTTTATTCTTAATTTAAAATCTTTTTTGATAACAAAGACAAATATTAAAAGAATAGTAGTACTCACAATCTGACTCATAAGAGTTGCTAATGCTGCACCCCTTATCCCGAGTTCTGGTAATCCAAATTTACCAAATATTAACAGCCAATCCAGTATAATATTAAGAAAAGTCTTTACGATTGAAACAATCATAATTGGATAGGTTATACCTTTTCCTTGAAAAATAGACTCAGCACTTATTACAAGACCAAAAAATAGAAATTGAAAAGAGATTATACTTATATATTGACTCCCCATATCAAGGAGATCCTCTTTTAAGCCAACAAGGCTTATTATATTTCTGCCAGCCACTATCCATATTATAAAATATAACAATGAGATAAGCTGATTAAATATAAAAGATACCTCAGCGTGTCTTCTTGCCTCTTTAAATCTCTTGCCACCTATTGCCTGAGATATTAAAATAGTTGTTCCTCTTGATGTAGAGAAGAATAGTGATAGTAACATAAAATATGGATATATAGAACTTGTTATTGCACTTAATGCCTTTATATTATAATGCCCAATAAAAGCAGTATCAGTAATATTTAAAAGATATTCTACAAGCATCTGTAACATTACCGGGAATGATATAGTAAGTATCTCTTTTCTTAATGCTGAATTACTTCTTAATTTATTCTTTAAATTTAGTATGATTTCTTTCATATTTTACCTTAAAATAATAGCAAACCAGAAATTTCAAATTTCAATATCACTAAGTGTAAATTTGCTTTTTTTAATTCCAATACCAGTGTTAGAATAAAAGGGTCTATCGTGTCCAGGGGCAAAAAGACACTTATTCAGACTCAACTTATCCAGAGATTCAAAATAGAGTTTAAAATCCATATGAGGTTCAAGAAATCTAACATCTTTATCCTCTTTATCAAGAACCAATCTATTGCTGATAGCATCACCAGTTATTATTATTTTTTTATCGTTAAAATTTAAGAGATAAGAGTAATGATAAAAGGTATGCCCAAAAGATGGGATAATAGTGATAAATTCAGGGATCTCTGGATTATCCTCTATATAGATAGCATTCTTACCAATACCTATTTTTTCAACAGACCAATATTTTTTTATATAATTTTTAGTCTGCTCTGCCTCAAAATCTGTAAAACTCGTTATATAACCAGGACACTTATTGTGAAGATAAGAAAGAAAATCTTTCTCTTTATAACTTGCCTCTGCTATGGCAAGAGCAAATTCAAAATCTCTTTTTGAAAGAATTATTTTGGCATTTGTATAAAGATAGTTATTCCCCACATGATCAGGGTGAATATGAGTATTAAAGACCCATTTAACATCTTCTGGCTTTATATTAAATTTATTATAGAGAATATTTACTACTTTTTCCGAATCAGATGGAGAGCCAGTATCAAAGAGAATTGTCCCATATTTTTCAGAAAGTACTACAAAAGTAAGACACTTTAAAAAGTATTTTACCCCATCTTTGGTCTCTGATGGAAAATCAGAAAAAAAATATCCAAATTCCATACTATTTTAATTCCTCTTCTGCCTTTGTTATCTCGCTTAATAATTCGCTATAATTTCTTGCAACTGGAAATTGAGGAAATTCTTTAATAACATTTTCTGGTGGGCAAAACAAAATTCCTTTATGGGATGTTTTTAACATATCTATATCATTGTAGCTATCACCAGAGGCTATTATTTTAAATTTTAACTGCTTTAGTCTTTTTACAGCCTCTTTTTTTGAATTCTTTATTCTTAATTTATAATCTCTTATGTAGCCATCATCATCTATTACCAATCTATGACAGAAAAGTGTGGGATAGTTTAATTTTTTCATTAAAGGTTTGGCAAAATCGTAATATGTATCAGATAGTATTATTACCTGATATCTTTCTTTTAGAATATTTAAAAAATCAATTGCCCCATCAAGAGGAGAAAGGCAATTTATAATATCAAAAATATCTTTATATTTTATATTTTTCTCTTTTAGAATTTTTAATCTATATCTCATTAATTTGTCATAATCACTTATATCCCTGGTTGTTAATAAAAGTTCTTTTGTGTTAGTCTTATTTGCTACATTTATCCAAATTTCCGGGACAAGGACACCTTCTAAATCAAGACATACAATATTCATTAATCCCCCTGTTTATTATTACTATTATTTTATTAAAAAGAGATTGCCTTATTATACTTTAAATTTTCAGGTTTGTCAAAAAATTTAACTATTTAAAACCTAAGCCTTCTGTAAAAAATCTCCGGTTTATATTCAAAATGCATTATATCAAACCTTTCCCATTTTCCACCCCAACAAAAAAAATTATTTTCAAATACTTTTATTATTGCCGATGGCATTTCAACCTTATCACTCTCTTTAATGTTCCACCATTCTTTAACAAAAGGGATACTCCAATACCAATAGATAAATTTATTTTTATATCTTGGAATAATATCAATTGCAATACCAAATGAATGTAAAGACAATTTGTTCTGATAAGCAATATTTCTATAGTGAAAAGATTGAAGAATTTTAATTTTTTTATTTATATAATCTTTTATTTCTTTGTCATTAATATTTTCTATCTCTTCTGCTACCTTTTTTAATCTATAAACCGCATAATTTTTATTATTAAAGTATAAATTCTTTTTAAAAATTTTAACTTTTATTAAATTATTAAAAAGTTCCTCTTTGTTTTTCCCATAAATAGAATGATAAAAATCGTATTCATTTGTCTTTGAAAATAAATATTTAGAATATATATGATAATTTGAAGTCCCAAAGTAGTTATAAAAATAACTATCATATTTATCACTATCTTTTAATTTTTCTTCTGGCAACATCTTTCCATCAGAGAAATAAAATTTATCACTATTTTTTAAATAAAAAATAACATCAAATTGATTCTCATTATAAAAAAATTCTATTTTTATAAAATTAGTCTTATATGCTTGATAAATTGATTGAAGTTTATCTATCCAGATTAATTTTTGGGCATTATCTTGAAAAAGAGAGGAAGGAAAAAAAGAATATACGATTTTATCAATATTTTTATCAAAGAAATAAAAGGACTTTGTATATATACAAAGTCTTTCTGCAAAAATACAAATATTTACAATAAAGTATGATAAAATGAAAAATATTTTTTTCACACGTATATAAAATATTTCCCGGTAAAACACCGGGAAATATTAAATTATGCCTGACTTATTGCACTAACAGGACAAACTGAAGCACAGTTTCCACAATCTGTGCATTTAGCAGGATCAATAACATAAGGATTGCCTTCAGATATAGCATCTACCGGACATTCTGGCTGGCAGGTGCCACAAGCTATACACTCATCGGATATTTTATGAGCCATTTTAATAGCCTCCTAATTAAATTTAAATTTTCATATTGAATATACAAAAAAAAATCAAAAAAGTCAAAATTTATTTTATTCAGGTGCAATTTTATTTTTAGGCAAAATCTTTTAAATTTTTGATATTTTTTAAAAATCGCTGAAAAAATAAAGTTATTTCAGTATTCTTAGTAGAATTATTTCAAGCATCCCTACTGGAAAGAATAAAAAGTAATATTATTTTAATCATTTTCAGCGATTCTGGATTTTTTTCAAATTTTTTTCTAAAAGTTGTAAAGGATTTTCTTAAAAATTTTGTGATTAATATA
>DAONLM010000200.1:0-5155 GCA_035406685.1 Spirochaetota bacterium | reverse complement strand
TCTATATATTAATCACAAAATTTTTAAGAAAATCCTTTACAAGTTTTAGAAAAAATTTAAAAAATTTTGCCTAAAAATAAAATCGCACCAATTTTTTTTCTTTAAAAGATAATCTTTTGACAAAATAAAAAAAATCTTGTAATATAAAAATAATAATCTCTATTTTAAGGGAAAAATATGAATGCAAATAAGCCAATAATTATACCAATAGCAAGTGGTAAAGGTGGCGTAGGGAAAACTTTTATCTCTATTAATCTTAGTTATGCGTTAGCAAGTCTTGGTAAGAAAACTGTTTTAATTGATGTTGATTTTGGAGGGGCAAATATTCATACATGTCTTGGATATGATATTGCACCTGATGGCGTTGGTAATTTTCTTAATCAGAAAAATATGAGACTTGAAGATTATCTATTAAACACATCAGAACCTAATTTGAGGTTTATTCCCGGGGATGCCGAAATGGTCGGTATAGCAAATATATCAAATGCTCAAAAGAAGAAACTCATAAATCAAATATTAACTCTTGATGCTGATTATGTTGTTCTTGATCTTGGCGCTGGTTCTACATATAACACAATAGACTTTTTTATGATGAGTGCTTTTAGTATTATTGTGGCTACGCCAGAATTAACATCTATTTTGAATGCCTATGCTCTTTTGAAAAATTCTCTTTTTAGATTAATGTATATTGATCTAAAAAAATATCCAGATGTTAAGGATATATTTACCACTCATATGAAGGTTGGTGGGGAATCTGCCTGGAAAATATCAGATATATTGAATAAAGTATTTGAGGTAGATCCAGAGTTACATGCTGAGACTCTTGCAATGATTGATTCTTTTAATCCTAAAATAATAATAAACATGGCTTATCAACCAAAAGACGTATCAATGGGTGAAAAACTTAGGAAAATTTCAAAAACATATCTGAATATAGATATGGAATATTTAGGCTTTTTATATAGAGATAAAATAGTAGAACAATCAATTACAGAAAGAAAACCTCTCGCCATTCTTGCACCGAATAGTACCACATATCAGACAATAATTAAAATGGCTTATAAAATAATAAATGCAAAGAAGATGCCATATTTTTTACTCGATATTGAAAATTATGATGATTCTCTTGAAATTTTACTTGAAGAGGCAACAGAGGATTTGAGCTCAAGAATAGAAGGGTATGATAAACTTGCCAATGAAAATCTACTTTCAATTAATGAATTATTATCCATTGTAAAAAATTTAGAATACGAGAATCTTTCACTAAAAAGAAGAGTAGAAGAGCTGGAAGAGGAGATTCGCAAATTTAAAAAATAAAAAGAGGAAAAAATGATTGATAAATCCACATTAATAAAAATTAATAATTTTATTAATAATATGCCACCTTTGCCAATATCTGTAAGTAAAATAATGGAAATAACAAAAAATTCAAATGTGGATGCAAAGGAATTAAATAATGTAATTACACTTGATCCAGTGCTAACTGGTAAGGTATTAAAACTGATAAATTCAGCCTATTATTCTCTTCCTAATCAGATAACTTCTATTGTAAGAGCAATTGTTATGTTAGGTGTCAATACAGTAAAGAATTTACTTCTTTCAACTGCTGTTTTATCAAATGTGAATAATAAAAATAATTTTAAGGCTCTTGATGCCCCATCATTCTGGAGGCATTCTATTTGTGTGGGTGTTACGGCAAAATATTTTGCAATGAAAAAAAATGTAGATCCAAAATTTTTAGAAGAATATTTTGTCTCTGGTTTATTGCATGATATTGGTAAAATACCATTTAATGCTGTTATTCCTGAAGAGTATATCAAATGTATTACATATGCAAGACAGAATAAAATTCCATTACATTTAGCAGAGTCCCAGTTTTTCAGGATTAATCATTGTGAATTAGGCCATAGAATTGCAGAGTTGTGGAAATTAAATAAAGATATTGATTCTACCATATTATATCATCATAATATTGAAAACCTCCCAGAAGAATACAAAAAATTTGTATCAATAATATCCCTTGCAAATATTGTGACAAATAAGGCTGAAATAGGATTTAGTGGGAATAAGTATCCGGAAAGCAAAGAGGATGAAATTTTTAAGATAACTGGCTTAAACTGGGATATAATAGATCAAGCAGAGGCAAATGCAGAAGAGTCAATAAAAAAAGCAGAAGTATTCTTACAGATTCAAAGTTAAAATTTTGAAGTTATTACAAGATCAAATATAAAGGGAAGTGATACATTTTCTCTTTTTGAAAAATATGGATCTTTTGTTATGTCTTTAAATTTTAAATCTTTTATTTTTCCATTAATGTAAATAAATTTATCTTTTTTAGTAATCTTAAATGGTATGTTAAAAGTAAGTATTTTTTTATTTACCCTGATTATTACTGTTAAATCCATATCCCCATATCTATTGTAGTATATATTGTCTATTCTAAAAAAGAGATCTGTATCAAATATAGAGGGAGTTGAGGGCTCATTGTTTATATGGTTCTTTTTTATATTTATTTCAATAGAATAGGTCTCAGTATCATAAAAAAAATTTGTTTCATAATCTTTAGAAATAGGAAAATAGAATAAAAATACCTTAAAAAAAATATTAATTTTCTCAATTTTATAAGGAAGTTGAATATCTTTTGCGTATAAAATATAAAGATTAAGATTAAAGCATATTATTATAAATATTCTTCTTAAAAAAAAATTCATTTTAGTAAAAGTATCTCACAATCAAAGGCTTCAAGATTTATATATATATTGTTCTCATTTACTCTATATTCAGAATTAGAGTAAAAACCTTTAAATACTTTGTCAGTAATACCGAGATGATATAAAGGCAACACAATATTCTTCTTTTTATTATTGCCATTACATATGACTAAAATTATATCATCCTGATAAAATCTTGCAAAAGCAAAAATATCTCCTTTTGTCCATATTTCAATAAAAGATCCATAAATTAAGGTCTTATTCCCTTTTCTTAAATTGATTAATCTTTTATATAAATTTTTTATCTCTTTGTTTTGTCTTTTTTCATCCCAGATCATAGGTCTTCTACAATCTGGATCTCCTTCTCCTTCCATTCCTACCTCATCACCATAATATATAGAAGGTATGCCAATATATGTAAATAACAGAGTCACAGCAATCTTATATTTTCTTAAATCTCCTTTTACCTCTGTCAAAAATCTCTTTGTATCATGAGAATTAAGAAGATTAAACATTCTAATCTGATTTTGATATGGCATACTATTTCTTATAATAGCTAGTTGCCTTGCCATCTTCTTTGCACTGAATTTTATTCTGTGTTCACCATTTCCACCGGGAACTGACATAAAATTTATTATGCCACATAGCCATTTTTTTATTGGCGACATAAACCCTCTGTAATTCATTGTGGCTTCATATTTCTCCCTATCAACAAGTTGTTTGGGATCATAAAAAGTTTCCCCCATAATATAAGCATCAGGATTTACTTCTTTAATAGAAGAATGTAGTTCTCTTGAAAATTCCTCATCAATATGCTGTAAATCAAATTTTCCAAGTATTGAGGCTGTATCCATTCTCCAGCCATCTATGTTAAATGGTGGTAAGAGCCATTTTTTAATTGCAGAATCTTTATTATGAAGTAATTTATTTCTTAGTTCCTTATTTTTAAGATTTAATTGTGGTAGAATTTTACAATCCATCCAGCTCTCAAATTCATAAGGATGATCGTTAAAATAGTAAAAATCTTTATATTCTGAATTTGGATCAGAAAATGCCCCTGGTTTTTTATTTTCTCCTAACATATCAAACCAGTGATGAAAAAGGCCGGTGTGATTTAAGACTGCATCAAAAATAACTCTTATGCCATTCTTATGAAGTTCATCTATGAGATTGCGTAAATCCTCTTCTGTACCTAAAAGTGGATCTGGTTTGGTATAATCTTCTATATCGTATCTATGATTTGTTCTTGCTAAAAAAATAGGGTTTAAATATATAGCAGTAATTCCCAATTCTTTTAGATAAGGGATTTTTTCTTGAATGCCCTTGAATGTCCCACCATAAAACTGCATTGTCTTTGTTTTAAATATGCTTTTGCAAATAGGTTCATCCCAGTTTGAAAGTATTCTTTTAATCTCTATCTCTTTATCTTTAAATTTAAGAATAATCTTTCTATCATCAATCTGAGTATCCCCGGATCTACAAAATCTATCTGGAAATATCTGATAAAATATGGATTCTGGGGTCCACATTGAATAGTCACAATCAGCATACAGAATAAAAGAGAAATAATCAGATGGCTCATAGTCATACAGCCCATAAGGTGTATAGTAGTATTCTTTACCATCAACAATGAGATAGAAACGATAAAAGAGTTTATAAGTTTTAATTTCATATTCTACAGAATACCAGTCAAAATAGTTATCACTCTTTTCAAGATTCATTACAAGATAAAAAACTTCTCCTTTGGGCCAGACCACCATAAAAACATTGTCTGGTTTCTTGCTTTTATGTATTCTTATAGAGAATTTTACTTTATCCCCTATTCTGGGATTGTTATTTGAAACAAAATTTATTGATCCATCAGAGAAAATAGTCTTTTTCCAGTTTATTTTCATATTCCTATTCACTATAAAAAAAAGATAAAATTGTCAATAATTTTCTAAAATTGTTTTGTCAAGGGGTGCGATTTTATTTTTAGGCAGATAAAAAAATATAATTATCCCATGGTTAATTTTGTTTGAGAAATGTTTGTAATAGTCTTATTTATTCTTTGATAGAATTTAAAATAAATTTTTTTCAATAATAGGTCTCAAAGCCTATTACTTGGTAGCAATCGTTGTAGATTGCCTTGTAGAAGGGCGTGGTATTGCCGGAAAAGTGGGATAATTCTCTGGTCTTACTCCAATTTTTTATCTTTGTTAGTCTTAAAAATAACTTTAATGTTATTACACTACACTTCATCTCAACCCCGGTAATCCCAAGTTTCTCATACTCTTCCAAAAAAAGTAGGATAATTCTCCTCAGTAAACAACCCATGCTGAAAAAATTTAAATCAGCATGCATTTTCTTTAAGAATCTATAGTCCTGTTTGGAAAGATATATATGAAATCTTGCATCCCCATCTATTCTTTCATATTTATTGCCATCCTCTGGACCGAAACAAT
>DAONLM010000199.1:0-5357 GCA_035406685.1 Spirochaetota bacterium | reverse complement strand
GGTGTTTATTGAGGAGAATTATCCTACTCTTTCTTCAAGAGTATGATAAACTTGGGATTACCGGGGTTGAGATGAAGTGTAGTATAGTAACATTAAAGTTATTCTTGAGACTAACAAATATGAAAAAGTGGAATAAGAGCAGAGAATTATCCCACTTTTCCGGTAACCTCACGCCCTTCTACAAGGCAATTTACAACGATTGCTATCAAGTTGTGGGCTTTGAGACATACTATTGAAAAAATTTATTTTAAATTCTACTAAAAAGTAAATAAGATTATTACAATCATTTCTCAAACAAAATTAACCCTTAGGATAAATCTATATTTTTAACTGCCTAAAAATAAAATCGTACCCTAAATTCTATAATCTATTTTTAATTCGTAAAATATCCAGTAAATAAATAAAAGAATTGTCGTAAAAACTAAAAGATACCAATAAAAGCAGCCTGTCCTTCAAAATTATCTTTGCCATCCCTTCGGCATGAAAAAAATCCAATCTCTTTATCGCAACTATTACAATTTTTGTAACAATCTATTTTTTCTTTATCTATACCGGCAAGGATTAACTCTTTATATACTACACCCTGCAAATCCAAATAAAAGTTAGAATTTTTCTCTTTTATAAAATCCCTATATTCATCAGTATTAAAATAGCTTATCACCTCTCTACCTACTTTATAACAACAATCTTTAATTCCTGGTCCTACTGCTGCATAAATATTTTTTATATCTCCACCCATATCAAGAATATTTTTTATTGTCTTTGTCACTATCTTAGATTTTGTTCCACGCCAACCAGAATGAATTGCCGCAACAATTAATTTTTTACTCTCAAATAAAAGAACTGGAATACAATCAGCCCAAGTAACAAGAAGTAAATTATTTTTTCTGTCTGTAAAACAGGCATCCCCCTCTATTGCATCATCGATAGAATGAGCACCACAACCAGAATTTTTGTCATCTACATATATAACAATATCAGAATGTATTTGATGTGGAGAAAATATTTTTTTACTATCTATTTTTAATGTTTCTGCTAACAATATTCTATTTTCTTTTAATGTTCTTCCAGTCGAATGACTCTTTCGAGTTAATGCCATATTACCATAATATGGCAATGAAAAACCACATATAACATCTGAATATTTTTTACTCCAATCAGGGATAAGAATATGATTTTCTAAAAACATATTTTTAATCTACAAATTCCATAGGGATTTCTATAATAAAACCATGCTCTGTCTTAATATTAAGATCTTTAACAACATTAGACCAGTTATTGCCATGTAGATATTTTATATTGCCATTAGCATATTTAATAAATTTTTCAAGAAAGATAAGCCCCAAACCTCTTTTATTATTAAGTATCTCTTCTATGGTAAAATAGTCATTTCCAATAGATATGATATCAGAGGAATCCCCATAATAAATAGTTAAAATATCTCTCTCTTTTTTTATCAAAATAAAAATTTCTTTTATCTTTGAATTTCTAAACCCTTTTAATGAGAAATAAAATATATTCTCTAATATTCTTTTAAAAAGATCTGGAGAAAAATTAACTTTATACTTTTCAGTACTAAGATTTTTTATGTATATATTTTTTTCTGCTATTATATCCTCTTTACTCTTTAAAAAAGCATCTAACTCTTCATTAAGATAAAAATAGTCTTTTTGTAATTCATCTATTCCCATTATATAGATATCTATATTTGATAACATCTGTTCTATAGAAAGGCCGGCCTGATATATCTTTTTTAAATAACTCTTTGTCTCTTCATTAAAATTCTCATCCATCTGAATGATAGAGGAAAAACCAATTATTATATTTAACGGATTTCTTATATCATGAATTAACTGAGGAATAGCCTTTCCAAATATCTCATAATTCTCATCTGAATTTCTTTTATTTTCCATATATCTATTTTAACCTATATCTTCTTTTTAGTCAAGTTATTTTATTACAATGTTAACCAGTTTATCAGGAACAGATATCTTTTTTATAATTTCTTTATTAGAAATATATTCTTTTACCTTCTCATTCTGTAAACAAAGATTAATTAACTCATCTTCTGATAAACCTTTATTTACCTCTGCTTTTGCTCTGATTTTACCATTAACCTGAAAAACAACGGTAACCTTTTCATCCACTATTTTTGCTGGATCATAAGATGGCCATTTTTCGTTTAGTAAAGAAGGCTTTCCGCCCAACTGTTCCCACATCTCTTCTGTAATAAAAGGTGCAAAAGGATGAAGTATTTTAACAAATGTTTTTACAACATCCTTATTAAGCCTCTCTTCTTTCTGTAAAGTATTTAAGAGAATCATCATCTGACTTATAGCAGTATTAAATTCAAGAGCCTCTATTTTTTCTGTTACTATCTTTATAGTTTTATTTAACAACCGATCTATCTCTTCTGAAACAATAACATCGTTAGAAATTTCTTTATCAAGTAGTCTATAAACTCTCTCAAGAAACCTTCTTACACCCCAGATACTTTGAGTATTCCATGGTTTATCAACACTCAAAGGCCCCATAAACATTTCATACATTCTGAGAGTATCAGCTCCATGCTCATTTATTACATCATCCGGATTTATAACATTACCTCTTGATTTTGACATTTTTTCGCCATTCTCACCTAAAATCATCCCCTGGTTTCTTAAAGCCATAAAAGGTTCTATACTATTTACAACACCTATATCATAAAGGAATTTATGCCAGAATCTTGCATAAAGTAAATGAAGAACAGCATGTTCAGCACCACCAACATATAGATCAACAGGTGCCCAATATTCTATTTTTTCTTTATCTGCTAAAGCCTTATCATTATGAGGATCAATAAACCTTAAATAATACCAGCAACTACCAGCCCATTGAGGCATTGTATTGGTCTCTCTTTTTGCAGGCCCACCACACTTTGGACATTTGGTATTTACCCATTCTGAAATATTAGCAAGAGGAGACTCTCCAGTACCGGTTGGTTTGTATGATTTAACATCCGGTAATTTTACTGGTAACTCCTCTTCTGGTACTGGAACTATCCCACACTTTTCACAATGAATAAGAGGAAAAGGTTCCCCCCAGTACCTCTGTCTTGAGAATACCCAATCTCTTAATTTATAATTAATAGATCTTTTACCTTTGTTATTCTTTTCAAGCCACTCAATTATCTTTTGCTTGAATTCTTTTGTTGTTAAACCATTAAACTCGCCAGAATTAACAGCAATGCCATCTTCTGTATAAGCCTCAGAAATTTCATAAAGAGATCCATCCTTGCTTACTACCTGAATTATAGGAAGATTGAATTTTTTAGCAAACTCAAAATCCCTTGTATCGTGTGCAGGTACAGCCATTATTGCTCCAGTCCCATAATCTATTAAAACATAATCAGATATCCATATTGGTATCTTTTTATTATTCACTGGATTTATAGCATAGCCTCCTGTCCATACACCTGTTTTCTCTTTATTCAAATCAGTTCGTTGTAAATCTGATTTCTTTGTTGCCTCTTTTATATATTTATCAACCTCATCTTTTCTATCTGGTGTGGTTATTTTCTGGACAAGGGGGTGTTCTGGGGCCAATACCATATATGTTGCCCCAAAAAGAGTATCCGGTCTTGTTGTGAATACTTTTATATACTCATCAAGCCCATCTATCTTAAAATCAACCTCAGCCCCTTCACTTTTGCCAATCCAGTTTCTCTGCATCAATTTTATAGATTCATTCCAGTCTAAAATATCAAGATCATTCAAAAGCCTCTCTGCATAGGCGGTAATTTTTAACATCCATTGTCTTATTCTCTTTCTCTCTATTGGAGTATCGCATCTATCACATTTTCCATCTTTTACCTCTTCATTTGCAAGACCAGTAAGACAACTCGGGCACCAATTTATTGGAACATTATCTTCGTAAGCAAGCCCATTTTTAAATAGTTGTAAGAATATCCATTGTGTCCATTTATAATATTCTGGATCACATGTAGCAATTTCTCTATCCCAATCATAACAAAAACCAAATGATTTGATCTGTTCACGAAATCTCTCTATATTTTTATATGTTGTTTCAGCCGGATGTGTCCCGGTCTGAATAGCATAATTTTCTGCAGGAAGTCCAAACGCATCAAATCCCATTGGATGCAAAACATTATAACCATTCATCTTTTTAAATCTCGAATATATATCTGTAGCAGTATATCCCTCTGGATGGCCTACATGAAGGCCAGAGCCGGATGGATATGGGAACATATCAAGAACATACAATCTTTTATCTTCTGGAAATGATTTATCTTCTGTTACCTTAAAAGTTTTATTCTCATCCCAATATTTTTTCCATTTTGCCTCTATTCTTTTAAAATCATATTCTCGCATCTTTGTCTCCCTTTTTTTAAAAAAGTGAGTCTATTATATCAAATTTTCGCTAAATAGTAAATATTTTTTAAGAAACAAGTTTTAAATAAAGGGCAATTTTATTTTTATAAAATTAAAAGAATAGACTTATCCAAAGCTTAATCTTGTTTGAGAAAAATAATAATAATACTATTTATTTTTTCCTAATAATCGTTGATAAATTTTACCTAATAATAGGTCTCAAAGCCTATTACCTGGTAACAATTATTGTATATTGCCTTATAAAATGGGGTGGTGTTACCGTCAAAGTGGGACAATTCTCTACTCTTCCACCACCTTTTTATATTCGTTATTTTTAAGAATAACCTTAAAGTTATTATACCACACTTCTTCTCAAATCCAATCATCCCCATTCTCTCATATTCCTTAATAAATATCTCAAGAATTGTCCTAATCAATTTCGCCATACTGAAAAAATTCAAGTCAGCATGGATCTTTTTAACAAATCTATATTCTTCTTTTGGAATATAGAAATGAATGGCTGCATCTGCATTTATTCTTTCATAAGCATTTTCATCCTCACACCCAAAACAGTATCTTTTTTTGATCCTATCAGAGAATTTTTGTAAAACATATAAAATAAGCTTTGATAGAGAAATATTCTCCTTTTTAGCAATCTTTGCGAGTTTTTCCTTCATCTCTGAAGTCACTACAAAATGTAACTCATGGCTCTTTTTGTTAGTTGAATTTTTTTTATTCATAAAAAATCCTCCTGTTTAAAAAATATTTCTATATATTAATCACAAAATTTATAAGAAAATCCTTTACAAAATTTATGAAAAAAATAAAAAAAATTCGCCTAAAGATAAAATAGCATACCAATCTTAGATAGAGTATATTGGTTATAACAATATCAAAATGTCAGAAAATGGCAAAATGAAAATGTATTTTTTATTAAAACACAACTTCCCCCATAAAAATCAACAAAAAATGATGTAACTTAATTAT
>DAONLM010000198.1:0-5364 GCA_035406685.1 Spirochaetota bacterium | reverse complement strand
TGGTGGTGAAGATTGGTTCCCCAGATATCCCAGTCCCAGATGAACATAACGACTATTTTTTACTCAAATTCAACTCAAATTTTTGCCTGAAAGAGATAAAATTCTTATAAAATTAGTAATATGTATCAAATTTGGTCATTCTATCTTTCTTACTCAAAATTTACCTTAGGATAATTCTATTTTTTTCTCTACCTAAAAATAAAATTGCACCAATCACTGATGGGCTTAATAAAATTATCTGATTGTACTTCACATTTCTCAGAGTAAAATTATTATTTTTATAAACATCGATAATTATATTGATGTTTAATTTTTTTAAATAGTAACCACAGATTATTTTATAATTGTTATTAAATATTTAATTTTTCTTTATAGATTTCTTTTTTTCTTGTATTTTATTATACAGTCTATTAGCCTGTAACATAAAAGTCTCTAATCTTGCCTCAAGTATTTGAGAAAATGGATTACCATCACATTCTATACTTAAGAAAGGCAATGCTCCAATATCGCCTTCCAGATATGATAAATCTACCTTCTCTTTTGCAAGATTACTTGCAATTTTTTTACCTTCGAGTGTCATTTCAACTGTTGTAACAGCCTCTGTCATTCTACTATTCATACAGCCAAAAGGACCAACATTTATCACACCGCAATATTTATCTATAAGATGATATAAAGATGCACCTGTTGATAATCCAGGCTCCCCAGTTAAGGTATAAGGGAAAATATGCTTTGAATGAGCCATATATCTTTTTATATCAATCATCTCTTTTTCATAAAGGCCACTCTTTGTAAGAATAGATTTAATCTTATTTTCTGTCCAATCCTGAACAATATCCGAGATTAAATATTCTATCTTTCCAACAAAATTTGTTTTTGCTTCAAACATTTTTATTTTTCTTAAGAAATCAACATACCTATTCCATTCCATTACCGGTGCATCAAGCATAACAAAACCATTCTTTGCCAACTTTTCTGGTATTCCCATTAAAGAAAAATGGTCCCTTCTTACAAATATCTCCCCAACAATACCTACATACTTTGCTTCACTAATGGGTCTTTCAAGTCTTATTTTTGAAAGTTCTTTTGCACTCATTCTTAATTGTTTATAAAAAGATCTCTTATTTGTCTTATCAAATGTTCCTAATATTTTTTCTACTTCTCTCTCAAATACTCTCATTCCTTCTTCTTTATTTATAGCCATGGCCCTTATTGCGGATCTAATATCATCAAGTACATCAGTTGCATATATTGCCCTTGCTGCATTTATTCTAAATTTAACACCGAGTCCAGCATAACCATTATCATTTGAAAGTGTAATAATAGCAACATTTTCGAGTCTCAATTTTTCTATTATTGTGTCCATTAAAATAGCATATTGTCCAACTCTACAACATCCACCAGCAGAGACTAAAAATATTGCAAGAAGTTCATCTTTATTTTCTCTATATTTCAAATATTTCAAAACTTCACCAATTATGTTTATAATAGGAAGACATTCTTTACTTGTTGTGACAGATCTACCAAGATCAAGAGCCTCTCTATCACATACCGGTAAAGCATGAGCATTCCATCCTTCTCCTCTTAAAACAGCAGCAGCACCTCTATTAAAGAGATCACCCATTGAAGGTATTATTACCTTTACTCTTTTGTCTTTAAAAGAGACTTTATTACCTTTTGAATCAATAAACCATGCTTTTCCAGTCTGATCAATCTCTGTCTTTGCCTTTACAAAATTTATCTCCTTATCTTTTATCTTATCTCTTACTTTTAGATAATTTTTTACAACATCCATAAATGCCTCTATTCTGGTATTAACACCAGCGTCAGCCGTATGCCCATCAACTTCTATTGTGAGAGATGGCTTTGTTCCCATAAGATCTCTGAAATGTGGCACCATCATAGAATCTAATGCGCACAAGAAATTTGTTAAATAACAGCCAAAAAGTTGAGGATGTCTTTTTACTATTCTTGCAGCCTTTATAATTCGTTGTCCCATCTCCCAGTATGTCCCTTTATAATTTTCCTCTTCTTCATACATAAGAAAATCATAAGGTATTATCTCTACCCCTCTTGATGCAAATTTAAATGGGACTCCTTTGTTTGTCTCATCGGCAAAAGCATTATATGGCCTACCAAAAAGAACAACCGCGATTCTATCCGGATTACTTTCAAGTTCTTTTAAAATTCTTTTTCCTTCTTCTTTCATGTCTTTAAAGAAACTGATCTGTTTTTCATAAGCAATTTTGTAAGCCCTTCTTGCAAGATCTTTTGAAAATCCCATCTCCTCTGCTACCTTAACGAATGTCTCTTCTTCTGTATCAAATCCTCTCATAAAATTAAGTGCTGGAGTAAGCATCTTTGGTGGATTGGGATGATTCTTTAAAAATGTTGCTCTCTGATAAAAAGGCTCACCCTGCACGAACATACATACGGTTTGATACTCTTTTCTATACTCTTTTTGTTCAGAAACATGCATCTCCATTATCTGTGGCATAAAGATATAATCCGGATTTTTTGATAAAAGATTCTCAAACAATCCAAGAGAGATCTGAGCAGATAAGCAGAAAGCAGTATGTCCTTTATCTATTCCACTCTGCCATACCTCATCCGGTAAGATAACCTTACATCCGAGTTCATTGAAAAAATTATAAAACAGTGGCAATAAGGTATGAATCTGAAAGGATTTATTCAATCCAACCACTATTGCATCTTTATTTAGATCATTCTTTGGTTTCATATATTTATTGAATAATAGCTCTTTTCGATACTCAATATGATTTAGTTTATCTATATCATATTTAATGTTATGCTTTAAGTTATAATATTTATTACAAGCCCCACCAAATGGAAATTTTTTATCTTCAATATGAATCATATTTATCTCACATTTTCTATCGCACTTCTCGAGTTTACCCTGACAGATAAATGATTTACCATATTCAACTGTTCTTTCTGCAAGTTTCTGTAAATCAAATTTTTTCTCTTTTAATAATCCAATGTTTAATAAATTTTTAACTTCCAGAGCAACTCCATACGCACCCATTAAGCCGGGCTCTGGTGGGACAATTATCTTTTTACCTGTTAATGCTGCCATTGCAACAGGCACTGCCTTATTATAACATACACCTCCTTGCATGAAGACTTTATTTCCGACCTGTCTTGCCCCTTTTACCCTATTAACATAATTAATACATATAGAATATACAAGGCCTGCAATTATATCTTCCTTACTTATCCCTTCCTGTAAGGCTGTATTTATATCAGAAGAAATGAATGCTGCACACTGATCACTGAAATTTGGTGGATTTTTTGATTTTAAAGCAATTTCTGCAATATCTTCCATTTTTACACCGAGTGATTCATAAGCAGACTCTTCTAAAAAACTTCCGGTTCCAGCAGAGCATGCCTCATTCATTGCATAATCTGATGCAACAGAGTTTGTAAGGTAGGTATATTTTGCATCCTGTCCACCAATCTCAAAAATAGTATCAACCTCTGGATCAAAATGAGCACTTGCCCTTGCATGAGCAATGATTTCATTTATTATGCCATCTGTATCGGCGTGAAGTCCAGAAATATATCTACCAGATCCAGTAACACCAAGACCTATTATGTCAAGATTGATCCCTTTTGTTTGTTCCAGTAAAGATTTATAACAATTCCTTGATGCCTCAATTGGATTTCCATTTGTCCTTAAATATACTGATTTTAGAATTTTATCATCCTCAATTCTAAATAAAACTGCTTTTGTTGTGGTTGAACCAACATCAAGCCCTATTATACATTTATCACCATCTTTTGGGATCCCATATTCTGTTTTCTTAAAATCAACCATATCTACAAATTCACTTAAAGGCCTTAAAAAAGTGAAAGAGGATTTGTTTTCTTTATAATAATTACCTTTGGTAGGTGCTATATCCTGTCTATTTTTTAATGCCCATATTGCAGCTCCCAATGCTTCAAAATAAGGAGCCTCTTTTGGTGCATCAACTACATCAAAATGTTCTTTAACAAAATCTATTACTGCCTGATTCTGTGCAGTTCCACCAACAATCATAATTTTATTGGCATTTATCTTTACGAGTAGCTCCTGAATCTTTTTAGCAATCATTCTTGCAAGACCTGCTGCAACATCGGCAATACTTTCACCTTTATTTAGCGCATGAGTGCAATCAGATTTACAGAATACAGAACATCTGCCGGATAATTGATGAGGATTTTGTGATGTCTTTGCGAGTCTTATTGCTTCTTCTACTGTTACATTCATTCTTCTTATCTGTTGCATAAAGAATTCCCCTGTTCCAGAGGCACATTTATTTCCAGATGATATTCTTGATATTTTGCCTCGCTCATCAATTTCATAGACCATAAAAGTTTCACCACCAGCTGATACTATTGCATCATGCTTTCTATTTTTTTGATTAGAACTTATGTATTCATAGGCGATCTCCACTGCTTCTGGCTCTGTAATTGATGGAATATTAATAAGTTCTCTAAATTTTCTACCAGTAACGGCGATGTATTTATTACTAAAATCCATCTGATCAAGATATCGACTCAAAGTCCCCTTTGGATCCCCTTCATGTTCTTTTGTTATGACATTGTCAATATTTATTCTATTATCTATTTCTGAAATCTCAACAATAGATAGTGTAGTTGCTCCTAAACATATTCCTACTGATTTGTTAAAAATCTGGTTCTCAAATTTTTTTTCCATATTATAAGATCTCCTTATAAAATTTAAGTTTATACTAATGTATTATTTTCTCTACTAAAAACAAATTTTTTATCTAAAAAAAATTTAAATGTATAACCAATAGTTAAACCTATCACAGCACCAATCATCTCAAATAATTGAGTATGAAATAAAATTTTAAATAAAAGTTCGGTTCCCCAAAAAGTAATTGTTGTAATAATAGAAAACGAAGTATAAATAAGAAATTTTATCATATTTTTATCTATTTTTCTTGTTTTATCATTGAATATAATATTCTTATCTATAATAAATTTAAAATTAAAGCATATCAACGTTGCTATTAATATTTTAATAATTGATAGATAAGTAATATTTTTATAGATATTATAATTTAAGAAATTAATACCCTTTAAAATAAATTCCATAACAATCTGAATCAAAACGTTTAATATTATAGATATTGTCGCAAAAATACAATAAAGTAGATATTGTTTAATTAACTTTTTCATAAAAAAAGATACTATAGCATATTTATCTTTAATTGTCTATAAAAAAATGGTTTTTATAGATTATAGATTAGGGTGTGATTTTATTTTTAGGCAGTTTTTAATTTTTTTTCTAAAAGTTGTAAAGGATTTTCTTAAAAATTTTGTGATTAATATATA
>DAONLM010000197.1:0-5413 GCA_035406685.1 Spirochaetota bacterium | reverse complement strand
TTAGACTATTTTACGTATCTACTTTTAATCAAAAATACTTTTTCAGGAAAACCTATTTAAAAATTTTGAAACCTTATAGCCAAATAACAAACCCTGTCGTCAAGTCGTAATTGTAAAATATTGTTTTTACTCCTTAGTAAACATTTCTATTTGTAATTTTTAGTTTTTATATTCTATTACATACCTTTTTAAAAATTCTTTTATTGTCACCGGATCACTTTGTTTGGAGACATTTTCAGCCTCTTTAATCAATTGTTCTATTTCATTTTTATTAAGATAATTGAATTTCTCCTTTGAAATTAAAATTTTTTCAAAATTAGACTTAATAAGACTGCTCTTATCAATTGTTAATTCTTCATAAAGTTTTTCTCCCTTTCTTAACCCTACTATCTTTATCTCTATATCCTTTTCAGAATATCCGGACATTCTTATTAAATTTTTTGCCAGTTCTATTATCTTTATTGATCTACCCATATCAAGAATAAACAAATTTTCATTTTCAATAGTAAGAGACTTTATAACAAGTCTTGCTGCCTCTGGGATCGACATAAAAAATCTCTCTATATCCTGATGTGTTATGGTAATTGGGCCTCCTTTTTCTATCTGTTTTTTAAAAGTGTGAAGCACACTTCCTCTTGAGCCAAGAACATTCCCAAATCTAACAATAAGACATTTTGTTTTGTTTTGAATTGTGTTAAATGACATAACAATTTTTTCTGCTATTCTTTTTGTTGCGCCCATTACAGAAGTTGGATTTACTGCTTTATCAGTAGAAATTAAGAGAAATTTTTTTACATCATTTTTAATACTTGAATTTAATACATTATATGTCCCTATTATATTATTTTTTACAGCCTCTTCCGGAAAATCTTCCATCAAAGGTAAATGTTTATGAGCAGCGGCATGAATTACTATATCTGGTTTATATCTATTTAGTATATATTCTATCTTTTCCAGATCTCTTATATCCCCTATTATATATCTGAATCTTTCATCATCTTTAAATTCTTCTATCAAATTATATATAGAATTCTCGCCATGTCCTAAACCAAATACTTGATTAACTGGTAGTTTTAAAAGATGCCTTGTTATCTCAGAGCCAATTGATCCGCCAGATCCTGTTATTAAAACCTTTTTATTTATAAAATAGGGGGATATCTTATCTATCTCAAATCCAACCTCTTCTCTTCCGAGTAAATCCTCTGGTTTAATCTCTCTAATCTGATTCCATTTAACATCGCCTTTAATTATCTCATATATACCAGGGACTATTTTTACAATGCAATCAAGTCCATAGGTTTTTTGAATAATTTTAGAAATCACTTCCTGTTTTGCAGAAGGTATTGCGATGATTATTTCATCTATTTTATATTTATTAACTATTTCTCTTGTGTCATTTATTTTACCTATTACAGGTATATGATTAACAATATCTTTTGATGGATCATCGTCAAGAAAACCAATTATATCATATTTTTCTTTTAATCTTGAATTATTTAAAATATCGTTTGCTACCATTTTGCCGGCTTCGCCAGCGCCAATTATAATCACATTTTTTTTCATAAAGTTAAAATATATTCTCTTTTATTTTTATTATCTCTATTCCACCAGCAATATTGTAAACAAGATTAAAGTTATTCTGTTTTAAAATTCTTTCCGCAATATATTCTCTTACTCCATTGTTTCCATATATATAAATTCTTTTTTCTTTTGGTATCTCATTCAATCTATTTCTTAACTCATTAAGCGGTATCCAGTGAGACTTTAAAAGAAAACTCTTTTTTCTTTCTTCTTTTGTCCTTATATCAAGTATAAAAATATTTTCATTTAATTTAAAATCAAAATTTGTTATATAGTTTGTAAGACCATCAAGAATATTAGCGCCAATTCTTCCTACAATGTTTATAGGATCTTTTATTAGGCTTATCTCTGGTGAATAAGAAAGATTAAGATTAATTAAGTCGTCCACTGTTAATTCAGAATATATTGCCGTATATAAAATATCTATTCTTTTATCAACATTGCTATTCTCACCACAGATTTGAGCCCCTAAAATTTTTCTATTTATTCTGTCTATTATTACTTTTAAGTAAATTTTACTTTTTGAGGCAATAAATCTCTCCTTATCACCACTAACTAAAGTTACAGATAAAAAATCAAAGCCATTTCTTTTTGCCTCTTCTTCGTTTATGCCGACAATTCCAGCATAAAAATCTTTTATTGAAATAAAATCATTTCTTATATATCCATTATATTTCTTTTTATTTTCCTCATTTTTCCCCAATATTTCATTTATTACACTATCTGCGACAATTCTTCCTCTCAATTCTGATTCTCTTGCAGATATAGTATAAATATTTTTTTCTGTGATTTTTTCTTTTACTTCAACAGCCGAACCAGTAGCAAAAACATTATTAAAGTATGTTTTAAAATTGTTATTTGCAATAATAGTATTATTATTTATTCCAGAAAGAATTATTGTTCTATCAATATAGCTGGTATTTGGAACAATATCATCAAAATAAAAAAGAACCTGAACATCAATGTTAATGAGATTAGAAATTAAAGAAGTAATAAGCCCATTATTCTTCTTAAATTTTATTATATTAAAATTTTTATATATCTTAACCCCTTTTTTTATAAGTTCTTCTTCTATTAAATAAGAAAGTTCTGGATCAAATTGAGGAAGTAATCTATTATTTTTAGTTAATAGAACAATTTCATAGCCATTCTTTAAAAAATTATTCATAAATGATAATGAGAGTATATTATCTCCTACTATAGTTATTCTGTTTGTCCCACTTTTTTCTAAATATTCTCTTGCTTTTATAGCCTCTTCTATTCCCTGTATTTTAAAAAGATTATTACAATTGTTTATATTAAACTTATCTGATAGATCTATTTTAAGTCCAGTTGCCAATATAAGATAGTCATATAATTCTTCTGTTTTATCATCTGTTTTAAGATTTTTTATATAAATAATATTATTATTAAAATCAATTTTATAAACCAGAGAAGAAGTTAATACTCTTATATTGTATATATTTTTTAAATCTTCAAGATACCCAACTGTAAATGTTTTATGACTCTTTAATAAACCTGCTGTAAAATACGGTAATCCAGTAATAGGATAACCAATATATTCTTTACAATCAATAAGAGTTATTTCTACATTTTCATTTAGTCTTCTTATCCTTTTTGCTGCTGCAAGACCACTTATAGAAGCTCCTATTATTACAATTTTTTTCTTTTCTAACTGTTCCATAAAACTCCTATTTTTAAAAGAATTATTTTTTAAATTATATACTTAATTTTTTTTATTTTGTCAAAAGTTAATCTTCTTAATTTTTTTATTAAGAGATGATGGAAGGCTTTTTTAAGCAAAAAAATTTTTTTGCTTTTTTCTAAAAAAAGTAAAGGATTTTCTTAAAAATTTGACACTTTTCTTAAATCGCTGAAAAATAAAATTATGCCAGTATTTTTGCTTGAATTATTTCAAGCATCCCTGCTGGAAGAATAAGAAGTAATATTATTTTAATCATTTTCAGCGATTATGAATTTTTGTCAAAAAATTTCGTTTTTTTTGAAAAAAATAAAGTGAGGGACAGACTTATAAATTTTTTATAATTAAAAGTAAGGGGACAGACTTACACTTATTATGTTTATATTTAATAACATATTTAACAAATAGTAATATTTTTAAGTTAAATTGGATGTATTAAGGGACAGACTTATAAATTAATTACTTTTTAAACAGGGCCAGACCTATACTTTATAATGTAAAACTAATTTTCATATAATACAGGATAACTTACAAATTAAAATTTTTTTATCGTATTTCTAAAATCAAAAAAGATTAAAAATAGGTCTGTCCCTTATCTTTTCTAAAAATAAAATATTTAATTATTTTAATTTTTTTTACATTAAAAAAATATTATTGCATTTTATTATTTTTTTTATTAAAATAGAACAAATTTAGAACGAGATTACTTATGAATTTAGAAGAAAAACTCAAAATTTTATCTGCTGCTGCAAAATATGATGTCTCCTGCTCATCAAGTGGAAGTTCAAGATTAAACAAGGAAAATGGTCTTGGTAATGCAAAAGCATGTGGGATATGTCATAGTTTTACTGATGATGGGCGGTGTATTTCATTATTAAAAATTCTTTTTACAAATTATTGCATATACGATTGTGCCTACTGTATAAATAGAAAAAGCAATGATATTCCAAGAGCATCTTTTACAGTAGAAGAGGTGGTGGATTTAACGATTAATTTTTATAGAAGAAACTACATAGAGGGACTCTTTTTAAGTTCGGGTATTATTAAAAATCCAGATTATACAATGGAAAAATTATTCTCTGTTGTAAAAAAATTAAGAGAAGAAAATAATTTTAACGGTTATATTCATCTTAAGGCAATACCTGGGGCAAGCGAATTTTTACTAAAAATGGTAGGCTATTATGTTGATAGATTAAGCGTAAATATAGAAATCCCATCAGAAGAAAATCTAAAACTACTTGCACCAGATAAGAATAAAGAGAATATCTTTAAACCAATTGAGTTTATAGGAGAAAATATTTTTTTAGATAAAGTTGAACATAAGAATTTTAAGAAAAAGGACAAAAAATTTGTCCCTGCTGGTCAAAGCACTCAATTAATAGTGGGAGCAAGTCCTGAAAGCGATTATAAAATACTAAAATTAACAGATTATCTATATAAGCATAAAAACATGAAAAGGGTTTACTATTCTGCCTTTATTCCAGTAAATGAATATGATAAAAGACTTCCAGTTATCAATAAGCCTCCTTTAAAAAGAGAGAATAGATTATATCAAGCTGATTGGCTTTTAAGATTTTATAAATTTAATGTTGAAGATATTATATCTGAAAAAAATCCATTTTTAGATGAAGATATTGATCCTAAATTATGTTTTGCTTTAAGAAATCTACATTTATTTCCAGTAGAAATAAATAAAGCAAGTTATGAAATGCTTTTAAGAGTGCCAGGAATTGGTATAAAATCTGCTCAAAGAATTATTGCAGCAAGAAAATATAGATCTCTTAAATTCGAAGATTTAAAAAAAATCGGTGTGGTTTTAAAGAGAGCAAAATTTTTTATAACTTGTGATGGAAAAGCAATTGAAAAAAAAGATCTTGATGGCATCTCTATTAAAAATAAAATTTTATTAGAAGATAAAAGTAATATTCTTGAAGAAAAAAGCCTTTTTGATATAGTTTAAACAAAATGATTTTTTTATAGCATAAAAAATTATTTCTCAAATATTTAGTTGCCTAAAAATAGTCTTTAAAAATCTTTTGATTTTTTTAAGAAAATTCTTTACCCTTTTTAACCCGACTTTGTCATAATAAAATTCATATCTTCTTTAAACATCGATAGTTATATCGATTT
>DAONLM010000196.1:0-5482 GCA_035406685.1 Spirochaetota bacterium | reverse complement strand
ATCTAAAAAATCTTTCTTGACATTTAATACTCGTCCTGTTACAATCTCATTCTCTATGAGAGTGATTATTTTTTCTTTACCTATCCCTGAAATTTATAACAAATACAATAGAGGAAATCATCAAATTTTTGCAGAATATATGCAATCTATTGTAAAGAAAGAAAATATATCTGATATTGAGATAATAAAGTTAAATCGTGATATTGTTGATAGGTATAACAATAATAAAATAGTAGAAGAGATAATAAATTTAAAACCAGATATAGTATGTCTAAGCTCGTATGTATGGAATATTGAAAGAAATATTGCAATTTCTAAATTATTAAGAGAAAATGACATAATAACAATTACAGGTGGTCCTGAGATTCAACTCGATAATGAATATCTTTTTAAAAAAGATCCATTTGATATATATGTGATTGGGGAAGGTGAAAAGGCACTTTTGCATCTTTTAAGAAACATAAAAGAAAATAACAATAAGATTATCTATGGCAATAGTGTTAACTTCAATGAATTTTTATTACAATATTCTGAAATAACAGATCAATATAAATATGATAAACTTTTTTATATTGAGGTAGAGAGGGGGTGTAATTTTAAATGCAACTATTGTGTATATGGTAAAACAAGAGATTTTCTTACTAAAATAGATGAACAAATCTTTAAATCAATAATAGAAAAATTTTATAACAAAAAAGAGATTGAAGAGATATATCTTCTTTCACCAACTCTTAATCATAATAAACTTTTCTTTAAAAATATACTAGAAAATTTAATATCTCTCAAAGAAAAATCAAAAAGTGATATACAGATATTTGGAGAATTAAGACCAGAACTCCTTACCAAGGGGGATATCCCCCTTCTTAAAAAAGCTGGTTTTAAGACAATAGAGATAGGGATTCAATCGTTTAATAAAGAGGCTATAGCAAACATAAATAGAAATAGTAATAAATTTCAATTAAAAGATCTTGCCTATTTACTACTCGAAAATGGAATAGATCTAATAATAGATTTTATAATAGGTCTACCTGGCGAGACTTTTAATAGTATGATAGAGACAATACAACTCCTTGATAAATACAATCTTCTTCACTATTGTAATTTCTATAGACTTCAGATCTTACATTCAACCGAGTTAAAAAGAATTTTTAACAATAATGGCTTTAAATATCAAAAAGAGCCACCATACTTTGTCATTAATACAGATAATCTCTGTTTTAATAATATATCAGATATCTATCTCTATCTTGAACAAAATAAAGATTACTCATATAACGAAGATTTTATAATAAAAGAAAAAGAGCAATTTTTTGTAATTAATAACCAAAATGATATGGACTATTTTATACAAAATAACTATTTTTATCATAGTGGTTCTCTTATTTTTCTTGACAACTTTGATTTTGAAAAAATATATAAACTTTTTGATAATTTTTTCTATAAAAATCCAGAAATTTTTCATCATTGTTATATATATTCAAGAAAAAAAATTTCAAAAAAAGATATAACTCGACTAAAAAAGCTATTTTATTCATACCCAAACTATTATGATAGATATAATGAAGCAACAAATTTTTTAAAAGACCCATTATCGAAAAGATTGACAATTCTTGTAGATAGTTCTTTTGACAATGAATATATTGATTCTCTCTATGATGATTTTACCATTGATTTTATAATCTTTAATGAAAATCAACTGAAAGATATAGTAGATATTGCGATAACATTTGATATGAATATTTTTGAATTTAAAGAAAATATGTTATATCTTAAAAATATCGAAACTTAAATCTGATGGCATTCTCCATGAACCTCTTGGTGAGAGATCTATTGTCCCAACCTTTGGACCTGCTGGCACACAGTCTCTTTTCCATTGATTTGTAAAAAAACGATTTATAAAAATAGAAAGATACTTTTTTATTGTATCTTCGTCATACTTTGCTTTAAAGGCATGCTTTGAAAGGTATAAAATCTTTTCAAAAGAAAAGCCCCACCTTACAAAATAGTATAGAAAGAAATCATGTAATTCATAAGGTCCTATTATATCCTCTGTTTTTTGAGAAATCTCATTCTTGTCTGGTGGTAACAATTCCGGGGAGATTGGCTGATTTACAATATTTATTAAAATATCTCTTATATTTCCCTCATATTCGTTTTCTGCAATCCATTTAACAAGGAATTTAACAAGAGTCTTGGGAATTGATGAATTAACATTATACATACTTATATGATCACCATTATATGTACAAAATCCAATAGCAAGTTCTGACATATCCCCTGTACCTATAACTATTCCATTATATTTATTTGCAATAGTCATAAGAAGATATGTTCTTGCTCGAGCCTGAATATTCTCATATGTTGTGTCTTTCTCTGTATGTTCTATTTTATCCAGAATAAGTTGAGAAATTTCTTTTATATCTATATTCTTATATTCAAGTCCCAATCCATCTAATAAAAGAGTAATATTGTTAAGAGTGAAATTCGATGTTCCAAATCCTGGCATTGTTATTGGTAATATATCATTAAGACTTCTTTTTAATAACTTAAAAGTCTTCAATATAACAAGTAAAGCAAGTGTAGAATCAAGCCCCCCAGAAACCCCTATTACAGCCTTTGTCTTTGGTGGTAAACTTTCAAATCTTTTTGCAAGCCCAGCAGTCTGAATATTAAAAATCTCGTTACATCTCTCTGCTAAACTATCTTTATCAGAAGGGACAAAAGGGTGAGTATTAATCTTTCTTATAAGTTCAAAATTTTTATTTTCTATTCTAAATTCTACTTTTCTAAAATCTTTTTTACTCTCTTTAAAAGAATTTATCCTTGCTCTTTCATTATTAAGTTTTTCAACATCAATATCAGCAAAAATAATCTGAGATTCTCTTTTAAATCTCTCTGATTGTGCGACAATTGTCCCATACTCAACAGCAAAAGCATCACCATCAAAAACAAGATCCTTTGTTGACTCCCATACCCCACTGGATGCATAAAGATATGCTGATATGGTTCTTATTGATTGACTAATAGCAAGAGTTCTTCTATACTCACTCTTACCAATAAGAGCATTACTTGCCGATAAATTGCATATAATATTTGCACCAGCCATTGCCAATTCTGAAGATGGAGGAATAGTAGTCCAGAGATCCTCGCATATCTCTATCCCTATTTTTATCATGCCGGTATTTGAATCCTCAAAAATAAGATCATTGCCAAAAGGGATGACTTTTTCATTTATAATTATCTCTTTATTAAAAACTTCAGATGAAGAAGAAAAGTATCTATTTTCATAAAATTCCATATAATTTGGTAAGAATATTTTTGGAACAATTCCTATAATCTTTCCTCTGTTTATAACAACAGCACAATTGTATAACTTATTATTATTACGAATTGGAGCACCAATAATAACTAAAATATCATAATTTTCTGTCTCTCTTGTTATCTCAAAAATTGCATTTAAACTCTTTGTTATTAAAGTGCTATTTGAAAAAAGATCTTCACAGGTATAGCCAGTTATTGAGAGTTCTGGAAAAAGAATAAGAGAAGATTTATTCTTAGAAGCCTCTTTTATACTCTTAATTATTATTTTCTTATTGAAATCCACATCTGAAATTTTAAATTCTGGCACCACCAGACTTACTCTTAAAAAATTATATCTATTCATTGTTTATTCCTTGAATCAATATTTAGTTTGATATCTATTATAATATTCCACTAATATGATCTCTTTATTAAACTCAAAATCAATTTTATCAATAAATATTTCATTAGAATTAGATATTTCAACAGGGAAAGAATAATATTTTTTTTCATTATTTTCAAGAATATATTCATTTGAATTTGTTATAATATTTTTGAATAAATGAACTCCTTTTATATCAAGATCACTTTTTATATAGATAGAATTTATATTCTCCTGAGTCTCAAATTGTATTATCTGAAAATTATTATTTTTAAGATATAATGGAGTAAAATATTCCTTAATATCCTGTGGATTTAAAATATTGAAATTAACTCTTTTATTGTTTACAAAAAAATCTATAATACCAGAATAGTTATTTATATAAAAATTCTGTGTGGTGCTCTTTCTAACAGATAAATATTCAATCACGGTTGAAAAAGATATATCTGATCTTATATTATAAATTCCCTCTTTTAAAAAAAAGATATATCTTGAATTATTTCTCAATTCTTTATCATTAAAAAAGAGATTGTATCTTATGTTTGGAACATTTAATGCAAGATAACCATACATATCAATTGCAGTTTCATCAAAATCAATATCTGGCTTTACTATCTCTTCTTTCGAAATATAACTTTTACTTATTAATAAATTTTTTGTAATATATTCTTTATTAAGAATTGAAGGATTTCTCGATTCATAAATTCGAGATAACAGTTTATCAAGATCTTTACACATTTCGTAATCTATTAAAACCTTTTCATTTTTTTCTAAGATATTGCTATAATTTATCAATCTTTCTACTGAATCAGTAATATTAAAAATTCTCTTTTTCTTTAATAATTCGAATTTTGTAGAAAATGGTCTAAAATATAGAGAACCATTATAACATGAAAGTAAGGTGTTAAAATTATTTAGTTTATCAATAATAAACTCTGCTCTATTTACAAGTAAAAAAATCGTATCTGTCTCAATAAAAACTACAGAGTTATCAGAAAATAAATTAAGATTAAAATATCCCCTACCCTTTTCAAGTATAAGATGCGTCTCTTTTATCGATTTTTCTTTATTAAAACTCTCAATCTTCTCAATGTATAAAGTAGAATCCGGATATAAATAATATACCCCCTCTCTTCTGATATAAAATGCTATATAGCTATCTCTTCCAGTCTCAATTGTAATGCCATTGACAATTTTAGTATGAGAATCTATATCATACTTATTATTTTTTATCCTATAAAAAACCTCCTTACCTTCAGAATAAATTATATATGAATCAACATCAACACTCTGCTTTGCAAAAAAATTTGTAATAAAAGTAAGATTTAGATCAAGTCTCAAAAGAGATAATAAAATAATAAGAAAGATAGTAATAAAAATTAAGAATATATAGAGATAAAAATATCCCTTTTTTATAGCATCGATCATTGATTAACATTTTATAATTATTTTCAACAATTGTCAAAATATAAAATTAAATATAAAGTGAAAAGTAAAAAGACACTTCGATTTTATTTTTAGAGAAAAATTTTTTTAATTTTTTTCTAAAAGTTGTAAAGGATTTTCTCAAAAATTTTGTGATTAATATATAGAAATATTTTTTATGGAGGGTTTTTATGAATACAAAATTAAATTACAAAAAAGATCATGAGCTACATTTTGTAGCGACTTCAGAGATGAAGAAAAAACTTGCAAAGATTGCTAAAAAAGAAAATATCTCTTTATCAAAATTGATTTTATATGTGTTACAAAAATTCTCTGATAGGATCAAAAAAAGATATTGTTTTGGTTCTGAGGATG
>DAONLM010000195.1:0-5648 GCA_035406685.1 Spirochaetota bacterium | reverse complement strand
TATTTTTATAAAGAAATGAATTAAAATCTTTTAAAAAATTTTTATCTTTAAAATAGAGATAGCCAAAAGGCTTTCCTATATCAATATAAAAGAGAAAGGCTGATGGCAGAGTTCTATGTAATTTATAATATTCTATCCTGTTTATCATAACAATATCGATATTTTTTATCCTGAAATCCTCTATCATATTATTAAACTCAGCATATATTTTAAAATTATCACCTATTTCATAATTTTTTTTGCCAGTGATCGGATTTTTTTCATTGATATAGTTATAGACATAAGAATTATAATGAACGCCAACTCTCATCTTTTTTAGTGAATCTGGATATTTAAATTCTGGCTCAAATTCTCTATTTATCAGAAAATATAAAGCCTCTGAAAAAAGAGGCCGAGTTTTATTTAATTTTTTAAAATTTTTATTAGATACTACTATAAAATTAGTAATTTCTTTATCTTCTTTAAAATCTTTTTCTATTTTTTTTATCCTGTATTTTTTTTTAATATCTTTTAAAAATTTTACCACTATTTTATAAGATAATTTACCATAAAAAGATGAAAGATACTCTTTATCAACATAAACAATCACTTCTTCTTTCTTTTTTTCTTTTTTAGTCTCTTTTTTATCATCTTTTTTTATTTTAGATTTTATTTTAGAGTCTTTATCCTTTTTTTTATCTTTCTTTTTTTCCAATTTAAATTTATTCTGAATAAATTTTAATACAGTAGTTAAAGGAGAACAGGATAAAGAAAATATAATAAAAACAAGAATTAAATATTTGTATCTTTTTTTAATTCTATCCAATTTTCATCTCTATTTTGTTTAATTTTTAGTTCATCATAAAATGTTATTTTTTTTAATTTTTCCTGAATATCAAATAATAATTCATCCAGATTTTTCATTCATTATTCCTTTTTTATAAAATAGACTTAAACAATTTATCGGTAAGATTATAAAGTTTTTGAGTTAATAATCTTAACAAATTGTGCTTCATCTATTATTTTTATACCCAGAGCTTTTGCCTTATCGAGTTTTGAACCTGGCTCTTCACCTTTTAATAAAAAATTAACCTTACTTGAGACAGCATCAACAACTTCGCCACCAAACTGCTTTATAAGAAAAGCAGCCTTTTCTCGTGGTTTAAAATTAGAAAAACTTCCAGTAATTACCCACTTTGTCCCTTTTAAAAATTGCTCGCTTTCTATTTTATTTTCTTCTCTTAATTCAAATGATAGTCCATTCTTTCTTAACCTCTCTATCAAATCAATTGTTTTTGGATTACTAAAATGTTTTATGATTGATTCTGTAATTGTATCGCCAATTCCATATATTGAAGAAAATTTCTCTTTATTTGGGTTACCAAATATATCTTTTTCATTACAAAATTTTATAATATTATCAATGTTCTTAAAATTATTTGCAAGGAGTTCTGCTACCTTTGGACCAATATCCTTCAAACCTAAAGAATAGAGAATTGTCTTAAAATCCTTTTTTTTAGATTCTTCTACTGATTTAATTATATTTTCAATCTTTTTTTCTTTAAATCCCTCAAAATCAAGAAGTTTATAATAATCAAATTCATATATATCATAAATTTTTCTTATAAATCCCTTGTTGAATAAAAATTCAAGAGTCTTATCCCCCAGGGTCTCTATGTCCATCTGTCCTCTCCCAACAAAATACTGCAATGTTCCGAGTAACCTTGCAGGGCATTCTTCATTTAAACAGAAATGATGAGCCCCCTCTTTAATTAGTTTTTCTCCACAGGATGGACATCTTTCTGGCATAACAAAAGTGGAGGAATTTACCCCTTTATCAATGACCTCCTCAACCGCTGGTATAACATCGCCTCTTTTTGAAATAGTAACAGTATCACCAGCATTTATACCTAAGGCATTCACATATTCCATGTTATGAAGAGTAGCCCTTGATATTGTAGAACCAGAGAGTTCCACTGGCTCAAGATTGGCAACAGGAGTTACTCTTCCAGCACGGCCTATCTGAATCTCTATGGATATAACTTTTGTCTCTGCTAATGGAGCATCAAATTTATAGGCAATTGCCCATCTCGGATGATGAGAAGTTTCTCCTAAAATCTCTCTTGTTTTCAGGTCGTTTATTTTAATAACAAGTCCATCAATTTCATATTTCAGGCTCTCTCTTTTTTTCGCAAAATACTCTATAAAATTTTCAATATCTCTGATATTTCCAATTGTAAAATTATCAAATGGTAAAGATTGATATTTAATATTATTTGAAAAGTAACCAAGATAATTATTCACTGGAAAATCAAGTTCTTTTAATCTAATAATATTTTCAAGATGAGTATCAATTATATCTTCAAAATATCCCTCATAACAAAAAATATTTAAAGGGAAAAGTGCTGCCTCTTTAGATTTTAATCTTCTAACAGCACCGCTTGCAAGATTTCTTGGATTTGAATATATTCCATCAGCGTATTTTTCATTAAACTCCTTAAAATCCTCTTTATTTATATAAACTTCACCCCTCACCGCAAGATTTTTATTATAATTAATTCTTAAAGGGACACTTCTTATTGTCTTTATATTTTCAGTAATATCATTACCAGAATATCCATTTCCCCTTGTAAGAGCATACTTTAAAATTCCATCTTCATAATAAAGAACAACGCCAGCACCATCTATTTTTGGCTCTATAATCAATTCAATATCATTATTAATCTTTTCTACATTTTTTTTATACCAATCATATAAAGATGCGATAGAATAACATTTATCCAGTGAAAGAACAGGTATAGAATGATTTCTCTCTGGCAGAGTATTATCAATATCAGAACCAATCCTTTGAGTTGGAGAATCAGGGGTCTTATATTGAGGATAACTATTTTCTAATTCAAGAAGTCTATTAAAAAGTTTATCATATTCAGAATCAGACATTATAGGAGAAGAAAGAACATAATAAGCATAATCAGCCTTATTTATCTTTTCTCTTAATTCTAAAATTTCTTTTTCAATATTGTCCATGTTTTTATTATAGCAAAAATTTTAAAAGTTGTCATCTATGATTTTTTTATTTGAAATTGTTAAAAATCTTAATTGCATTATAAAAATTCAGTGAGAATATTATAATTACATGAAATTTTAATAAACTACTGGTTATTTTATTATTTAGTGGGGATATCCCATTTCTTATGATATCCCCTTTTGTTTTTTAGTTATCTACATTTAATTACATAAGATTTTTCTTATAAGCCAATTTGATCAGCAACCTCTTTCATTGATTCAATACCTATGTTTACAAATTCTTCTAAGCTTAATCCTATTTTTTCACATAACCTTATATTATCTCTATTAACATTTGCTGCAAAAAGTTTTTCTTTCATTCTTTTAATAACAGAAGAGGCTTTTACACTTGCAACTTTTTTATCAGGGTAAACTTTTGCAGTGGCAGAAATTAAGCCAGTAAGACTCTCAGAAGCAGTTAAGGCATAATCCAGAAAAGTCTTTCTTTTACTTCCATTGCCTTCGGCATTATGAGAAATTATAGCATCAACTGCTTTATCATTCACTCCTAAATTTTTTAACCATGCCCCTCCAGTAAGAGCATGAATGGTCATATCCTCTCCTACCTCTTCTAAATCTATATCGTGCATTAACCCAATATAGTAATAATTTGTCTCATTAAGCCCAAATCTTTTTGCTATACCCTTCATTATTGCTCCACTTGCAATTGAATGATAAATAAGGCTCTGTTTTGTTATCTTTTGTTTAAAAAATTCTTCAAGTGTTTTATAATCAACTCCTAATTCTTTAATGTCCAATGGTTGTAAAATTGCGCTTTCGTTATCAATGTTTTTTTCAGAATTTTTATCCTCATTCTTTGAGTCAATTTTTGCATTATCAAGATAGTCTTCAAGAGGGTCTTTTTCTATCTTATCAAGAGGTTTCATTATAGGAAAAAGAACTACTTCTCTTAAATTCTCCTGATCTGTTAATAAAGCAAGAAACCTATCTATTCCCATTCCCCATCCAGAAATAGGCGGCATTCCATATTCCATACAGGTAAGAAAATCTTCATCAGTAACCATGGCCTCTTCATCACCTCTTTCTCTTTCCATTGCCTGTTGAATGAATCTCTCTCTCTGATCTATTGGATCTATCAATTCAGAATATGCATTTACTATCTCCCATCCATTCACAACTAATTGAAATCTATCTGTTAACTCTGGATTATTATCATTTCTTCTTGCTAATGGGGATAGATCTATTGGATGATGTATTAAAAAGGCGGGATTTATTATATTGGGTCGAGCCACTTTCTTATATAATTGATCGATTAGATTGCCCCTTCCTATCTTGTCAAATTCTACATCAAGTTCAATCTTTTTTTTCTTTATAGCATTGATAAGATCTTCTTTTGTAGGACAATTGTCAATATCTATATCAGCATATTTTAAAATAAGATCTCTAAAACTATATTTAGGCCATTCCACAGAAAAATCTATCTCTCTATTTTGATATTTTATTTTAAGAGAGCCATTTATTTTTTCAAGAAGATGCTTAATAAATTTTTCTGTAAAATTCATATTGTCTATATAATTCCAGTATGCAACATAGTATTCAAGCATTGTGAATTCTTGAAGATGACTCGGATCCATACCTTCATTTCTAAAACATTTTCCCATGTCGTAAACCTTTTCAAAACCACCGGCAATACATCTTTTTAAGTAGGTCTCTGGTGCAATTCTTAGATACATATCAATATCAAGAGCATTATGATGTGTCTTAAATGGTTTGGCAAGAGCACCTGATGGTTTTACCTGTAATATAGGTGTTTCAACTTCAATAAAACCATGGTTATTTAAGAAATTTCTAATTTCTGTTATTAGTTTACTTCTTTTTATGAATCTCTCTTTTGTTTCTCTATTCATTATAAGATCTAAATATCTCTGTCTTGACTTTGCCTCAATATCTGTAAGTCCATGAAATTTTTCTGGTAATGGCCTTATTGTCTTTGATAATAATTTAAATTGTAAAACATTTAAGGTGAATTCACCCTTTTCTGTTTTGTAAGTCTCACCAGTAACAGAGATAAAATCGCCGATATCTATCATTTTTTCAAAGAATTTAAAATTTTCATCGTCTAAATATTTTTTATTAATGGCTATCTGAATTTTACCAGAAAAATCTTCAATAGTAGCAAAAATTAATTTACCAAATGACCTCTTTAACATTAATCTTCCAGCAAGAGTAATATCTTTTACACCTAATTCTAACTTTCTTGCTTCTTCAATTGTATGAGTTCTTTCGCATCTATCAAGATAAGGGATAATTCCCATGTTTCTTAATTTATTTAATTTTTGTATTCTTATATCTCTTTCATTACTTAAATTTTCTGACATATTTATCCTCTTTAATTTAAGATTTTTTTATTAATTTCCTAAAGTTAGGATTTATTTTTAATTCATTCTTTGAGAATGAATAATCTTTTGATCTGTATTTAAAATTATTTAAATAGATTCGAGATAATTATAATAACAAATTTTATTTTTATTGTCAAAGTTTTGATAAATAAATCTTATGCAGGGGTGCGATTTTATTTTTAGGCAACTTTTTTAATTTTTTTTCTAAAAGTTGTAAAGGATTTTCTAAGAAATTTTGTGATT
>DAONLM010000194.1:0-5659 GCA_035406685.1 Spirochaetota bacterium | reverse complement strand
ATATAAAAGGGGATATCTGGATGAATCCTCTCATCCTTATCTTTATACCATTTCACCTTCCTTGCCCTCATATCCTCTATTTTGTTTTTTACCTTCTCAAGCCTCTTTTCAAACCCATCAACCCCATACTTTTCCACAAGTTCAAAATATAATTCCAATATTTCCCTTACCAATACAGCGATACTAAAAGTATTTAAAGTATCGTGTATCTGTTTTAATTCATTATAAACCCTCTCTTCAAGAAACACTCTTACCCTTTTTGTCGCATTCACACAGGGATAATCTCTTTTTCTTCTCTCTTCTGTTAAATGTTTCTTTTTCAAAAAAGGCAGCATTGTATTTATTACCTCTCTTATTATTTCTGACAATCCTTTATTATTTTGTTCTGTTAAAATTTTAATCTTATTAAATAAAGAATCATTAATCACAAAATCAAATTGTAGCATTTTATTTACCTCCAATTATAAAAATTATTTTCTATATATTAATCACAAAATTTATGAGAAAATCCTTTACAAGATTTATAAAAAATTTAAAATTTTTTATAAAGATAACTCTTTCATATCTTCTGGTTAGGACGGATTTTTGATAAACTATACTTTTTTGGGTATATAATGCTATTTTTAGGATTAACTAAATATCTTTATTATCTTTTACTGTAACATTTAAAATGAAAAATAGAGTAATTTTTGTTTTTTTTATAATTTTAAATAATATTAGAAAGGATTTTTTTGTTTATTAATCTATTTTGAAGAATCGATTTTATTTGACATTTATGAAAAACTGATTTATATTAAAGAGCAATTTTAAGATTAGGAGAAAGAAAAAAGTTAATGTTTATAAAAAAACTTACTTTAAATGGTTTTAAGTCATTTTGTGATGAACAGGAGATAATTTTTGATAAGGGTATTTCTGCCATAGTTGGTCCAAATGGCTGTGGAAAATCAAATATAGTCGATGCAATAAAATGGGTTATTGGTGAACAAAAGACCAAAATGTTAAGAGCTACAAATATGACAGATGTCATATTTAAAGGAACAGAAGAGAGAAAGGGACTTGGACGGGCAGAGGTTACGTTAACCATTGTCAATGAGAATAATATTCTACCACTAGAATATAATGAAATAGAGATATCAAGGATAATCTATGCGAGTGGCGAAAGTGAATATTATATAAATAAGCAAAGAGTAAGGCTTAAAGATATTCAGGAACTCTTTTTTGATACTGGTATAGGTAAGTCAGCATATTCTGTAATGGAACAGGGTAAAATAGATCTTATACTTTCAAACAAACCAGAAGAAAGAAGATATATCATAGAAGAGGCAGCTGGAATTACAAAGTATAGAGTAAAAAGAGAAGAGGCTCAGGCGAAATTAAATCAGGCAGATGAAAATATTATAAGAGTGAAAGATATAATAAAAGAGGTAAAGTCTCAATATGATAGCATGCTTTTACAAGCGCAAAAGGCAGAGAAATATAAAAAGTTGTATGATAGAGAGATTCAACTTGAAATAGAACTTAATCTTAACAGGATTTCCAATCTTAAAAAAGAGAGAGAAAAAGTAAAAGATGATTTACAAAAAGTAGAAAAGGAACTTGAAGAGATAAAAAAGAGAATCGATGATTTACAGGATGAAGTTACAGAAAGATTAACAACCTTGAATGAACTTGAAAATAAGAAACTCGATAAGCAGAGAGAGATTTTTCAGATAGATAGTGAAATTAAAATAGTAAGTAATAGAGTGACAATTTTAAAAGAGCAACTCATAAACATTACATCCACCTTAAAGAATGATAAAGAAAAACTCAGCACTGCTGAAAGTAAAATAGCAGAAATAGATAGAGAACTCGAATCAATTTACAACACAGCAAAAGACTTTGATAATAAAATAGTTAGTCTTATTAAAGATGAAGATTTTTACAATAATGAAATTATTAGACTGGATAATGAAATAGCCAATAATGAGCAGTCTATTTTGAATTTAAAGAAAAAAATAGAGAGCCTGAATTTCAGTATAGAAGAAAAAAGGGTTGAGCATAAAAAAATAACAGATCAACTTGTTGAAAAGATAGATAAATCTTTAAATACACTTGAGATTAACTCAGAGGAAATTTCTTCTATAAAAAAACAATTAAAAGAGAGACTCGATTATCTTATAAATGATCTTCCAAAAAGACGTGATTTTATAGATGATATAGTAAAAACCGGCTATTTATCAAAAGAATCACAAGAATTAATAAGTATATTAAAAGAATTAAAAGAAAAGATGATTGGTGTGGAAAATAACATAAAAGAGATAAAAGAAGGGATCGAGAAATACATAGAAATAACAAATATATTTATGAATGATCTTTTTAGTCCAGAAGGAATTTTACAACAGAAAAGAAAGGTAGAGAATGAAATCTCAAGTATGGAAAAAGAAATTAAAGAGTGTAATCAGAAAATTTTAGAACTTGAAAAAGAGATTAATCTAAAGAAGGAGACAAAAGAAAAAGATAAAGAGATGCTTTCTGAAATTAGAATAAATATTTCAACTCTAAAAGAAAAGAAAAATTCAATTGAAAAAGAGGTATCAAGAATAAATGCCTTAAAGTTAAATTATGAACATAGCAGGGATGAATTATCTCAAAAAATAGAATTTACCACTCATAAGATTGAAGAGATAAGAGATAATATAGCAGAGACAGAGGGGGAACTTTTATCATTAAAAGAGAAAAAAAATCTACTAGAAAAAGAATCAAGAGAAATTGAAATAAATATTCAAAAAGAGAATCTAAAAATGTCTGACGAACAGAAATATATAAAAGAAATTAATACAAAATGGGATAATAAAAAGTCATTTTTGGAAAGATTGAGTATGAAGGTGACTGAAATAGAGACAACATTAAAAAATATTTATGATAGTTTTTATGAAAATTTTTCAATAAATTTAAGTGAATATGAATCAAAAGGGGGATATATCACTAATAGAGAATATGATGAGATAAGAAAAGATCTATTAGCCACAAGAAATGAAAAAAGTTCTCTTGGCAGTGTAAATTTGATGGCAATCGAAGAATGTAAAATTCTTGAAGAGAGATATAATCTCCTTACAGAACAACTTGAGGATCTCGAAAAGGCAAAGAAGGATATACTTGTTATGATAGAAGATATAAATAAAGTATCAGAAGAATTGTTTATGACTACTTTCAATCAGATAAAAGCAAATTTTCATAAGATATTCAGGAAACTCTTTGATGGTGGTAATGCTGAAATTTCTCTTACAAATCCGGATAATATTTTGGAAACCGGTATTGAAATCACAGCTCATCCACCAGGACAGAAGAATCAGAGTATTACACTACTATCTGGTGGCCAGAGAACAATGACTGCTATTGCCTTAATGTTTGCGACATTTTTAGTAAAACTATCACCATTCTGTATACTTGATGAGATAGACGCAGCACTGGATGAGGAGAATGTAGGAAGATTTATAAATCTTTTAAAGGAGTTTAAAGAATCCAGTCAATTTGTTATAATAACTCATAACAAAAAGACAATATCAGCAGCAGATATTATGTATGGTATAACTCAGGAAACAAAAGGGGTATCAAAAATTGTTTCTGCAAAATTTAAAGAAAAAGCTATCTAAGGCTTTTGAGGACATTTCTAATCTTATTCACGAAACAGATTTTAAAAATTTCTTAGAGACTAATTTCTTTAATATATTAAAAGTCATAATAATGATAGGATTATTTATAATATCTTTAATAATTGTTATATTTTTAATAAATATCAATAAATATAAAAAACCTGTAAATAAAACCGAAAATATAGTTATAGAAAAAAAAGAGCCACTTGTAGATAAAAATTTTATTTTAGAAAATGAATTTTTATATCCAGAAATTACTTTTTTTGATATAACTGTGGACTATAAAGAATTTATGCCTTTAAAAAGGAGAAATCTACCGGAATTTAATGAGGTAATAAATGATTATGAATATATTTTTAAAGACTCAATAGATCAGTCTTTAAAATTTAATTTTGAAAAGAGGAGGGGGAAATGAAGAATATTTTTTTTGTTCTTCTTACAATGTTTTTGTTGTTTTCATGTCAATCTAATGGAGAGATTAATACTGGAAAGACTCTGATACCAAAAATCGAAGATGTAAATTTTGAACATTATAAAAAGATAGAAAAGATTCCATTAATAAGCGAGGATGAAATGGATTCTTTTTTAATATCGCCAAAAATAGAAAAGAGGGATGATAGTAATAGAAATTTCAAAGATAAGAAGATCTTATTGAGTGAAGATATTGATTATATTGTAAGAATAATAAAGCAGAATAAAAATAATAAAAATAATTTGAATAATAATAAAAAAAAAGATGAAAAAAAAGATCTTTCATACAATATTAATAAAGATGATGAAATAATAACATACAAAGAATATTCTGGTCCTGAATATAATTTTAAAGAGTCTTCCAATACAGAGATCACTGAAAATATCCCTAAAAAATATAATATTGAAGATAAGAAATTTGATTTAACAAATATTGATAATTTAAAAATAATAGAAAAAGAACTAATTGAAGTAATTGGAGAAGAGAATAAAAGTTTAAAAATTTCTTTAAAGGATAGTGGCTGGATAATAAAAAGTATAAAACCAGAGATAATAGAATTAACAAAAAGAGAAAATAGTTCCAACTATACCTTATTTGATTTTTTTCTTTCAAACATTGGAGAAGTTTCTATTACTTTTATAAGATTTGATGAAAAGAATAGCACAGTGATAAGACAACCATACAGAATAGTGATAAAGCCAAAGGAAATTATTTCAAAAGAAAAAAAAGAGACAAAAGAGGATAAGAACAAAAATAAAGCACAGAAAGAGGATGATCAGAGAAAGATTTTAGCAAATAGACTATTTGAACAGAAAAGATTCGATGAAGCACTTTCCTTATACAATGAACTCATAAATGAGGGGAAATCTGACTCTGAAATTTTTTATAAAAGAGGTAAAATTTATTTATATAAAGAAAAGTTAAATGAGGCATATTCGGATTTTTTAGAGAATCTTAAAGAAAAAGATAATATTTATTATAATGATTCTTTGATTGAAGTTATAAATATTTTAAAGAAGCAAAAAAAATATTCAGAAGCAATAAATAGTTATTTTAAATACTGGAAGGGAGATGTTGATAATCCGAAGATCGATATTCTTCTTGCTGGTATATATTTTGAAATGGAAGATTATAATACTGCAGCAAATGAATATAGAAAATATCTTGCAAAATATCCGGACTCAGAATTTGATGATGTTGTTCTTTTTTATCTTGCATATTCTATTGAGAATTATAAAACAAACCCGGATTTTAAAGAAGCTTACAGATTGTATAAATTACTCGTTTCAAAATATCCAGAATCAAAATATTACAATAAGAGTAAGAGTAGAATGCTTTATCTTGAACGTCACTATTTAAAAGTAAATTAGATTTGTAATGCTTTTATATCATTAACCAATTGCCAGATATAATCCTTTTTAACAAAATCCCAGTCAGAAGTAAATGCCTTTTTTATTTCCGGGTACTTTTGAAGACTGCCTACTATTTTCATCATTATTCTAACACAACTTCCCCCATAAAAATCAACAAAAAATGATGTAACTTAATTATAAAT
>DAONLM010000193.1:0-5747 GCA_035406685.1 Spirochaetota bacterium | reverse complement strand
TTTTTTTAACTGCCTAACAAAATCGCATCCTTAATCTTTACTTGGATCAAGAGAGAGATCTCTTTGCTTCCATTCCCCTTTTTCATATCTCTCATTGATTTTAGTCTTATTAAACATTTTTAATAACTGATTATCACTTCCTATTTTCCATGTTACAAGAAAGGTAAAGGTATTTTCCCAATAATATCTATTTATATTTGTCGCTTTTTCTGGTTTTCCAATATATTCAAATTTTAAATTCCAGTCATGAAGATTATGATCAATTGAGACAACAACCTCCTGTACATTAAAATTACTCGATTTTCTTTTATTGTTATCTGCAAAATTAAAAGAATTAAAAAAATCTGTAAACATATTCTCCAGACCTTCTTCAGAATAGTATTTATACATTTTTTTATTCATACTCCTAAAATGAAAATGTACTTTTGTCTCAAAGTCTGTTTTTTCACCTATGTATAGATCAAGTCCAAGATAAAAATTAAGTCTGTTATTTGAATAGTAAGCCTCATTGAATTCTTTTAAAGTTGAGCCTTCATAAAATTGTGTATGTTTTACATTAAAATCATAAGTTATTGAGGGGTCTATCTCTACTCTAAAATATTTTAAGAAGACTGGAATTTCTTTTATTCGGTATCCAATTCTTACTGACCCACTATCAAGTTCAAATCCATAACCTATATTTTTAAAGTTAAAATATCTAAAATTAAGATTTATCTGAAAAATATCCATTAAAATTTTGGTTGAAATTGTTTGACTCTCTAAAAAAAGATAATTTTCTTCACTGTTATCTGACCATGTTACATTCTTGTTCCATCTAAAATTAGTGGATGAGCTTATGGTAACCCAGTTGCCTGATGGTAACTTAAATTCGAAAAGATTACCGGGCAGTGAAAAGTTAAATGTATGCCTATAATTTAGGACAATTATCTTGTATTCATCCAAGTTTTTTTGTTTGTCTGTTAATTTTGTATAATCTGGATATTTTGTATCTAATTCTTTTGTAAAATTTAAAGACATAGAATAAGTAATAAGAGAGTTTATAAAACCTAAATTGAGATTAAAATCTGGATAAAAAGATAAATTAGAAAGATTTTCCGGATAACTCTTTCCATTTCCAGTGGAGAATCTCCCTACATTTTCAAGTTTAAATACAAAAGAACTTGACAGAGAAACTATTGTTATATTGTTAGAATATTTGTAAGAATAGTTATAGTTAATGCTAATATTTTCAAACATTTTTCTAAAATTCTTTTCCCCATCCCAGAAATTTTCCTGTTTATAAAACGAGCTTACCTTTTCATTCAATTTTGCACAATTGTCTTTAAAGTAAATATACTCTTTTGCCTCTGTTAAATAATCTGCTGTCCATATCACATCCGAACTCGAATCATTCCATATATCCTGTTTATATATATCTAAATTACTTTTTGGTATAAGCCAGTTTATTTTGGGACCAGCACTTATATCCATTGTATGAGGGCCACCCTCTGGAAAAAAGTTAAATTTAAGAGTAATGTTAGTGTAAAGAGATTCTATTTTACTATAAGGATCCATGTTATCATATAAAAATGTATCAATAGGCACATATTTCGAATTACTTGCATTCAATTCATTCAATTTTTGAAAATTATACTGCTTCTGCTCATTAAATTTAAATATCTTTAATTTTATATATGTGGAAATTCCTGTTCCCTGAAAAATCTTATTACCAAAAGAAAGATCATTTCTTATTGTGTCTTCATAATTTATGAGTAATTCTGAAAGTTCTCTATTTGTCTTTTCTTTTTTTCTTATAAGATCTTCTATGGAGGTAGATGTCAAATTAGTTCTTTCTAATGAGCTTCTATATATATCCATATTATCCCAATTTTTTTTATAGGATAGATAAAATGATGGAGACATTGTAAAAATTTTAGAATTATCATTGCTAAAAGTAATGAAGTCTATTCTCCCCTTCATTGTATAGGTAAGATAATTATTAAGATTAAAAGAGTCAGTTATTTTATTAATATCGAGTCTATTAGAAAATAGCTTTTGTGTGGTGTCAAGTTCTGGATAATCATCTGTTCCATCTGACTTGAAAAAGAATTTATTTGTAAGAGTATCTGAAAAATTGTAATTTAAATCAAAATCAATGATATTAATGTTACTATCTTTTAAAGAGATAGATGCTTGCTGAATATTATATAATTTTTGATAATCTTTAATTTTTTGATCATCCTCTTTCTTTTCTTCAACTTTTTTATCTAAATAATAATAATCTGTTGTTGTGTCCATAAAGGTTCTTATATTTCCATATATATCATAATCATTTTTCTCTTCTTTACGGGATTCATTTTTCTTTAAGAAAAGTGGTAAAAGATGATTATAATTTATTTCAGAAGAATCTTTTGTTGCATCCAATGATCTAATTTTATTTATATAAAAATACAATTCATTTAATTTAGTATTGTCTATCTCTTTTTGTTTATTAATATTCTTTGTTTCTAAATATTTTTTAGGCATATCCTGAATTATTTTGAAATTTGCAAGGGTTCCACTCATTCTATAATTCAACTCTGGCACAGAAAAAGAGTATAACATATATCTTTCATACTTTGGATCATCAACATTTCCATTATCAGTGGAAGGTGCATATTTTTGTATAGTTGTTCGTCTCTGACTTATATTTGAGGTAAGATCAAGACTTATACTACTCATTGGTTTTAATCCATAGATATCTGGTGTGGTTTTTGGAGAGAATGAAATTTTAATATAATTATTTATCTCATCTTTTGAACTTGCAACCTTTTCTTCCTGAAGAGTAAAAGCCTTACCACTATCTTTTTTTGATAGAATCCCGTATTGAATAGCATTAAACATTAGATCAATATATGAAAAATACATTGTTCTGTTGTAAAAATCTCTATAATAATCTGTATCGGATGCATATTCTACTTGCAATTCATAACTTAAATTTACTATATTTGAGACAATAGCACCAGAAAATACAAGCCATTGAGAGGAACGAAAAGTAAGAGGATTTGCCTCTGGATAGAGATATGTATTATTCTTTCCTAAATTATAATTTGCACTCAATTTATGAGATGGATTATATGGAACATATAAATCTGTTTCGTTTGTATCTTTCCATACCAATCTGGAAAAGGCATAATCAGATAAAAGAGCAAGTTTAAAAGGAAATCTTGAATCCTCCATTTTCATATAATAATATGCTCCAAAGAAAAATCCGAGATTTACATAAGCATCGCCAAATACTCTTAAAGCAAAGTCTATTGATTGAAATTGAGGTTTTATTCTGAATTGCGGATATTTTTTATAAAACTCGTATTTATTATAAAATTTATCCAGTTTTTCTGATAGCATTGCATTTGTCAACCTAAATACACTCTTCTCACCAAGCGGATCTGCTCTATTCTGAGCAATGCCAAAGACATCACTTGAGTCTTTTTTAACTTCTCCCTGTTCTCCAAGTATATAGTATGTAGAATTAAAAAACCATCCTTCTCTATTTCTAAAACCTAAAACCGGATTTATTTTAAGATTTTTAGGATGATAATATATAGGAAAATAGAAAAAAGGAATTGGTCCAATACTAACAACTGGGTTTAATAACCCCCATTCACCTTTTTGATTAATCCATATTCTTGAGACCTTTATAGAAAAATGAGGATCATCTTCATCACAGGTAGTAAGTTCTCCATCCTGTAATATAGCATCGTCTGTATCTGTTTGGACAATTCTTTCTCCTTTAAAAAAGGCTCCCTGAAGTCCGGATTCTCCACCTTTTAGTAGTTTAGTTGTCCCTTCAAATAAAACTCCTCGATTAACTTTAAAATTAAAATAGAATTGATTTCCATAAAATTCCAGATCTTTATCTTTAAAGATAACATTTCCCATCCCACTAATCTCTTTATTTTTCAAATCTATAAGAATTTCGTCTGCTTCAATTGTCCTTGAAATTGATTGATTATCTTTATCTTTACTATTAAGTATTATTTTCGCCCTTCCCAATATATGCAATAACTCTTCATCATCATCTTTAAACTTTTGCATTTTTAATTCGCCTGCTTTTTCAAGTATTATTTTTTCTCCGGTTTTTTCTCTCTCTATTTGATAGGGATTATTTATTCCATAATACTTATAAAGAGCATTTCTGTATGCATTTGCATTGTCCTCCTCTTTTAGCCCCAACTTTTTTGCCATTGATTTTAGCTGACTGAAATCAGCATACGCAATGTCTTTTGCTATATTCTCATTCCTAAATTTAATAGAGATTTCTTTCCAATCTCCTGTTAAATCTTTTGAAAATAATAAGAAAAGAGTAAAAAAACATATATAAATAATTAGAAATGTTTTTTTCATCGGCTTTTTTATACTGAATTTTTGTTTATTTGTCAAAAAATATTGGCATCAAAAAAAAGACTATCTATATTGTATCATCTCGGAGATATATCTATTCGATTACATGGGATATCTTTCTTTTTATTTAAAATACTTGTTTACCAAATGGGGATATCCCCACTAACATCAATGGGATATCTGTATAAAATAACAAACATTTTCTATAAAAAATTTTTTACCTATCATTTTTTGAGAATTTTTATTAGATTAAATATAACTAATTTTAATTAAATATTCAAAAGAACCTATTTTTCTAAATCCCTTAACATTTCAAGAGCCTCTTTTGCCGACAATCCATCATGAACCATAGCACATGCTGCCTTTACGAAATAGGTAGGATTTTTATGTTGAAAAACATTTCTACCAATAGATATCCCCTTTGCACCAGCCTGCATTGCGCCTTCTATCATCTTAAAAGTCTCTTCGTCTGTTAATTTACTGCCACCAGCAATTAATACTGGTGCAGGGCAACCTTCTACTACTTTTGCAAAAGAATCTGGATCACCTGTATAATTAGTCTTAACAAAGTCAGCACCTAATTCTGCACCAACTCTTGCTGCTATTTTTACATATTCAAGACCTTTTTCATTATTAATTTTTGGACCTCTCGGATACATCATTGCAATCAAAGGCATTCCCCAGTATGCACATTTAATAGCGACCTTCCCAAAATCTCTCAACATCTCAGCTTCATTCTCATCACCAATATTTATATGTATAGAAACAGCATCAGCCCCCATTCTTAATGCATTCTCAACAGTGTTTACCAGAACTTTTTTATTTGGTTTTGGTGATAAGGTTGTAGAAGCAGAAAGATGAAGTATTAAACCAATATCTTTACCATGATGTCTATGCCCATACCTTGGTAAACCTATATGTCCAATAACGGCATTGGCACCGCCTTCTGCTATAAAATCAACTGTTTGAGACATATTAATTAAACCATCTATTGGACCAACTGTTACCCCGTGATCCATTGGAACAATTACTGTTTTACCAGTGTTTCTATTCATTATTCTTTCCATTCTTATTGCTTTTCCAATATTTACCATTATAATAACTCCTCCTTAAACAACATAAAAATCTTAAAAAGATTTACTCTATGATACAAAAATAAATATTTTTTGTCAAAATTTATCTATAACTCTTTATAGGTGGGCGTGAATTTATTTTTAGAAAACAAAAAGTATAGAGTTTTCCTAAGGGCTAATTTTTCTTAGAGAAAGATTATAATAATTTTATTTATTTTTTTGGTAGAATTTTTAATAAATCTTACTAGTAATAGGTTTCAAAGCCTATTACCTGGTAACAATTATTGTATATTGCCTTATAAAATGGGGTGG
>DAONLM010000192.1:0-5872 GCA_035406685.1 Spirochaetota bacterium | reverse complement strand
TTGAAACTTATGGGGAAGAGAAATTTATGAAGATGATACAAGAAATAAAAAATGATATAGAGGGGTTAAAAGAAAGAAAGGCTTGTGTGGTGAAGGAGATGTCCCAAGATATCCCATGCTCTACTGACTCTAACGACTACTTTTTACTCAAATTCAACTTAAAATTTTGCCTGAAAGAGATAAAATTCTTATAAAATTAATGATCTTTCTAAAGTTTTACCATTCTATCTTTATTACTCAAAACTTACCCTTAGGATAATTCTATCTTTTTATTTGGCTAAAAATAAATCCTACTGGAGAAATTATATTTTTTCATTGACAGCATCAGAAAAATTAAGTATATAGCTTAATATCAAAGTTTTTGAGGTTATGAATGACTAAAAAATCTTGTCTATATATCATTTTTTTGTTAATTTTTTTTAATTTAGAGGCAATTAAAATGGAGATAAAAAAAGAGACTTTTTCTCAACAAGCAAAAGTTTTTTTTCAAAGGGTTAATAAAGGAGAAGAGCCTGATACTATTTTAAAAGAAATGTCAAAAGAATTTTTAATCCCTTTTTCAGATGGTGAAAATATAACATATATATTTATTGACAATGAAAATTCTAATTATGTAGAATTAAAAACTTCTTTTAATAATAAAAATACCAAAATGCTAAAATATAGAGATACAAATATATATTATTTAACTTTTTCTTATAAAAACAATGAGATTGATAATACAGAGTATATTTTTGAAGTATTTAAGAATAAAAATAGTAAACTTATAAGAGATAGATTCAATAAAAATATATCTCTTGATAAAGAGAGAAAAAACATTGTAAGAACGGCTGAGAGTAAACTACCGACAATTCAAATAATAACTGGCCTTGCACCGGATGAAGAGAGATCAAAGAATCTTAAAAGAAACCTTTTAATCTATCTTCCGCCAGAATATTTTATTAACAAAGATAAAAGATATCCGGTCTTATATATGCAGGATGGGCAGAATATTTATGACTCAGCAACTTCAAATTATGGTGGGTGGAAAGTTGATACAATAGCAACAAGATTGATAAACAGGGGTGAGATTGAGCCAATTATTATAGTTGGGATTGAAAATTCTTCTAAAAGAAAAGAGGAATATGTTGGCTTTGCAACTCTCTATACTTTTGATCCAACAGGTTATGAAGAGTATATAAAAGAAGCAAAAGAGTTAAACACCAATTATGTCAATTTTGTGGTAAATAAAGTAAAGCCTTTAATAGATGCAAGTTATAGAACCCTACCGGATAGAGAAAATACAGCAATTGCTGGTTCGAGTTTTGGAGCCGGGATATCTCTTTATATTGGTCTTAAATATAGTGATATTTTTTCAAAAATAGCAGCACTTTCATATGGATCATACAATCCCAATGTTTCTCAATGGAAAGAAAAACCATTCTGGATTACCAAATACCTTGCCGACAACTTAATTAAGACAAAAGAAAAAATGAAGATCTATCTTGATTGTGGTAAACTTGATCTTGACTATACTTTTTATCCGAGAGTCATTGAACTATATGAAGAATTTAAAAAGATTGGATATAAGGATAATGAAGATATTCTTTTTATTTTAGATGAAAAGAGGGGGCATAATGAGAAAGCATGGGCTGAAAGAGGTGAGATATATTTAAAATTTTTATTTGGAAAATAGTTTTTTGACAAAAAAAGAAAAATAATATATTATATTTTTAGGAGGTATATATGAAAAAAATAACTATTATTTTTTGTTTGCTTGTTAGTTTAACATTCTGCTTTTTTGGAATGGATAACACATCTGATGTAAAAAATTATAGTCAGAATAGTCTTGTAGAATTTTTAAAAGAGAATGTTGGAAATCAAATTTCAGTTTATATAAAAGGTGCAGATATCACCTTTCGAGGAGAACTCTTGACTATCAATTATGATGGAATTGTGATAATAACTCTCTTTAAGCAAAGAATATATATTCCAAAAGATTCTATTGGATATATAGAGATAAAAGAGGCAACAAAAGAGAAAGAACAAAAGAGTAAATGAAAAAATTTATCTACCTTCTCTTGTTCTTTTTTGTTTTGAATTGTAAAAGTAACAATGATATAGAAAGCATCCTTAAAGAAAAAGATATACATAATAAATATTCAGATTCTTATGAAAATAATAGATATATAAATAGTGCTCTTAATATGGAGATCGATTTTACTCCTTTATGGAAAATAATCGTTAATTATGAAAATCTTGATGAGTATCAGAAAAAACTATTTGACTATTTTGACTCATCTATTGGTGAAGTGATCTTTGTTGGTTATAATGAGTCTAAGAAAATTGGTGTTAGATGTATAGTAGAAAATTTAGGATATTCTAATCTGGAATATAAAAATTTAATAAAAGAGAATAATGCTATTGAGTTTAAAACATACAAAGTAAATTTTACAAAAGAAGAGGAGATAATTCTGCCAAATATTTCTGGAATTAATATGGTTTACAGTGTGGAAATAAATCCTCATAATGTTTTTATCTATAATACATTACTATTTAAAAAAGAATCTTTTAATATAAGATTGGATTTTTGGTGTAAAGATAAAAAATATCAAGAGGCGGAAAACGAGATAAAAGAAATTTTTAATTCCATAGATTTTTTTGTTTTCCAGAAAAAAGAAGAGAAGAAGGATTCTAATGTAAAAATAGAATTTAAGGATAGTAAATGAATATAGTAAAGAAAGGAAAAGGTCCTTATATATTCTATTTAAATAATAAAAATAAATATTTTGATCTTACTTCAAATGCAAATATACTTGGTTATTCTTTTAAGAAATTAACTACAACAGTAAAGAATGATATCTCAAATCGATGGCGTATAAAAGATTATTCTATTTATCATAGAAGAATGGAGAAGTTATTTCTTTATATATTTTCTGATAAATATCAATGGATGATTGTTTCAAGTTTTAAAGATTTTTTTTTCAGACTTAAAAATTTTTTCTCCATCAGTATACACGGTGACAATTTATATAAATGGTGGAAGATTAATTTTAATGATGAGAAGTCTAATTGTGAAAAAGTTAATATTATTGATATGGCTTATTACTATTTATATGAAGAGAACTTAGGGGATATCCCACCTTTATCAATATTGAATTACTACTATTATCCCTCTTTTGATATAAAGACAATGGATTCAGAATTAATAGTACTGCCAGAGATATTTTCTGGTAATTTTGGCTATGTTAATCTTCTTGTAAAAAGAGGTTCTCTATTTGAGAAGATATTTGATAAACCAACTGAAATAGAGTCTCTTATTGTTTCATCCAGTTTAAGAAATTATTATCTTATAAAGAGATATAAAGATGAGCGAATTGATAATATTTTAAATAAAGATTTTTTTATTCAGAAAAAAAGGATATTTGTATTAAAGGAATTAAATGATAAAAATCTTGAATATTTAAGATCAAAAAGAATAATTGTGAATAAAAATCCTCCATTTTATAATTATCTTCCGATAATATTAGAGGAGCACGAGATAAAATATCTTAAATCTATAAAAATGGTATGAATATATGTTTAATGAGATTTTTAATATAATAAAAAGCATTGTAAAGAGTGAACTTCTATTTATAATAATAGATATAATAATTGCAAGTTTTATGGCAATATCCGGAATTTTTTTATACAATAAGAGCAAAAGAATTCCATATTTAATATTTGTTCTTACCTCTTTTATGATCTATTTAAATATGATATTCAGGGTACTTGAGGCATTAGAAATTTTTATTTTAAAAGAAATTTTTGTTTATGGAATCCCACTATTCTACTATCTATTAAATTTCTCTATTTCCCTATTTTTTGGAATAGGATTTATATTGCTACTCCTTGAGAAAAAATAGATTATTTTAGACTTTGTATCTCCTCTTTTATCGCCTCTCCTAACATTTTTATACCTTTATTAATTTCCTCATTTGTAGAATTTGAAAATGAAAGTCTTAAATGTCTGTCTCCTTCAACTGGATCAGTATGAAATGGCTCGCCAGTAACAAATGCTACTTTACTTTTTATTGCTCTTGCAAATAGTTTTTCTCCACTCATCTTTTCTGGAAGATCAAGATATATGAAAAAACCTCCATCAGGATTTGTATATTTTACTGAGTCTGGTAAAAATTCTTTTATTTTTTCTATCATTAGTTCCTTTTTTTCTCTATAGATTATTCTCATTTTTGAGAGATAATTATCTATTAGATTCTTTTCTAAATAGTCATTTGCTAGTACCTGACCAAAAGAAGATGAACACGCATCAACTGATTGTTTTGCCAATGCTATTTTTTCTATGATTTGACTATCGCCAACAACCCATCCAAGTCTAAAACCAGGGCATAATATTTTTGAGAAACTACCAACATATAATACAGGAGCATCATTGCCAAGTGATTTAATTGGTTTATAAAAAGAGTCATCATTTTTAAAATAGAGATCACCATAAGGATCATCCTCCACTATCACAAGCCCATACTTTTTAGATATGTCGTATATCTTTTTCCTTTTTTCGAGTGACATTGTAACACCTGCTGGATTCTGAAAATTCGGTATTGTATAAAAAAATTTAGGCTTTTTGCCACTCTTTTTTAATTCGACAATTTTCTTTTCAAGAAAATCAACATCTACTCCATCTCTTTCAAGAGGTATTCCGACCAGTTTTGCAAGATTGGCAAGAAAAGAAGCCATTGCTCCAATAAAAGAGGGCTCTTCTACAAGAACAATATCATCTGGATCAATAAGGACTCTTGAAATAAGAAAGAGAGCCTGTTGCCCTCCAGTTGTTACGACAATTCTCTGATCATCAATATTTATCCCTTTTTTTTCTTTCATCCTTCTTTTTAGGGTTTCTAAAAGAGGGGGATATCCCTCTGTTGAGCCATATTGCATTGCAAATATCGATCTTTTCTGATCCCAGTTATTAATTATATTTTTTACATCTTCAAAAGGGAAATTCAGTGGATCTGGCATACCACCAGCAAAAGATATTACATCTGGCATTGAAGCAAATTTCATCAGTTCTCTTATTTTAGACGCCTTCATTTTTTGTGATGATAAAGAGAAGTATTCATTATAATCAAACATTTTGTCTCCTTTTATTTAGAAATATCAATCAATATTCCTTCTATTTTATCAATCTTGGCTGCTATTTTAAAAACATCTCTTTGTTCTTCAAAAAAATATTTTGTTAGTTCATTTAATTCTTTATCTATTATTGACAGATGAATTTTTGTCACTTTCTCTTTTTTAAAACTATTCCATAAAGTCTTTCTTTCTACTTTTTCAGAAAGTTCTATTGCTGATAAAAGAAATTTTTTTACCATTTTTTTATATTCTGTTAAATTATCGAGTGTTAAATTCTTTTTCAATTTCTCACCCTGTTTTCCTATCTCCTTTAAAAGATTTATTAATTCCTCTTTCTGAAGTGAGATATCATTCTCTTCTTTTATCTCTTCTGTCTTAAGAAAATCAAAAAAAGAAGTTTTGTTTTTTTCTTTAATGCTTTTTATTTCATTCTTCTTTTTTACATTTGCCTTATTTGTTGCAAGAGAATTTTGTTGATATAAATAGTTATTTTCGTTAATTTTTTCCATATCTTAATATATGCCAAAAAAATATAAAAAAATCAATAAAAAATTGGAAGAAATAAAAAACGAAAAATTGATATTTTATTTTCAGTTATTTTTTTTATTTTTTTCTTGAATTTTGTAAAGGATTTTCTAAGAAATTTTGTGATTAATTAATAAAAACTATTTTATGGAGGATTATTATGAATAATATTAATTTAACAAACTACAATGCTGAACATGAGTTTCACTTTGTAGTAAAATCAGAAATGAAAAAA
>DAONLM010000191.1:0-5884 GCA_035406685.1 Spirochaetota bacterium | reverse complement strand
TACTTTGATGTTTGACGTTGCAGCAGTTCTACCAGAAAATCTTAAAAGATGGACACATATCGTAATGGTAGTTAAACCAGAGTTTAAATATAAGGCATTGCTTACTGTAAATGATTCTCAACCATTCTTATGGGAGGCTGATGAAGGTGAGAATTTAAACGGCTTTATATTTAAATCATCTTTCTTTTTAGGTTATCAGATACCAGTTATAGAAGATTATACTGGTGAAAATAAGACATTTATAAGAATGAAACATAAAAGATTTAAAATAACAACTGGATTTCTAACATCAATAGATCCTCTTAGTTTAACTCATTACAATGATTCTACAATGGCAAATAAGGGTTGGGGGTCTGACTTTTGCTATGTAGAATTTGGTCCTATTATGGGATTTGAACTACCAAATAATTTTTATGTTAATCTATTTTTATTCTGGAAAAATGAAAAAATATGGAGTAAAGATACAGTTGGAAATTTATTCTATCAGGATAGAAAATATGAAGATTGGGCAGTATATTTTAGAAGATTTGCCTTTGTATTTGGCTGGAATTTTTAAAAAGGTAAAATAAAAATGTTTCTTTCTAAAAAGATCTTAGAAAAAAATAACATAGAATCAAAAAACGAATTATATAAAAATAGAAATCTTTTTCTCTTAATATCTGATATTATATCACTACCTATTTTTCTATATGAAGCGATATATCTATCCTATATAAGAAATTCTTTTGCTATATTTATTATTATTGGTATAACTTTATTAATAATTTCTATATATTTAATATTAGTTAAAAAAAATATTGAATTATTAATAACTTTAAATATAGGAGTCTTGAATCTTGTTCTTCAATTTGGATTATTAATTATTATTTCTCATTCTAAATTTCAAGTCTTCCCTAAAACTCATTATCTCCTTTTTGCAATATTTTTATCCGCAATTACAATTATTTTCATGGCAGTATTCAGTGTAAAATTTTATCAATACATTACCTTTACTTTAATATCTTTTTTATTTTCACTTATTTTTTTTGTTTTAAATTTAAAAGATTTTTTAAAAGAAAATATAATCATGATTTCGTTTATAGTGTATATTATATTCATAATTATATCTTATTTTGTCTTTAAAATAAGTAAAAAACTTGAGTCTCTTTATGAAGAAAAAAATATACTTTCAAAAGAATATTATAATCAAAAAGAATTTTTAAAGACTCTTTTTGAAACAATACCAAACCCCATCTATTACAAAGATGAAAATCTCAGATATGCTGGTTTTAATAAAGCATTCCTTGATTATCTTGGTAAAAAAGAGGAGGAGGTTATTGGCAGGACAGTATTTGATATCACAGAAAAAGATATTGCAATGGTATATAATGAAAAGGATATGGAATTGCTTAATTCAGATAAAAACATTCAAATTTATGAATATAAAGTTAAAACAAAAGAAGGGGAAAAAGATGTAGTATTTTATAAAGGGAAATTTTATATTGATTATAATCCATACATAGTCGGTGTAATAACCGATATAACAGAATTAAAAAAGGCAAAAGAGGAGGCCTTATTAGCAAGTAAAGTAAAGAGTGAATTTTTAGCAAAAATGACTCATGAATTAAGAAATCCACTCAATGCAATTATGGGATTTACAGAGGTTTTAAATTTTACCAATCTTGATACTCAACAGAAAGAATATATTAATTATATCCAGGAGGCAAGTAAACTTTTGTTAGAAATGGTAAATGATGTTCTTGATTTTTCAAAGATAGAGGCTGGCAAAATGACCTTAAAAGAAGAGATAATAGAATTTAAGAGATTATTAGAAAATACTGTGGATATAATAAAAATAATGGCAGAGAAAAAGTCTTTAAGATTTATTAAGAATTTTCAACCTGACTTACCAGCTTATATAGAAGTGGACCAACTGAGATTAAAACAGGTTTTATTAAATCTTTTATCAAATGCAATTAAATTTACAGAGAAAGGAGAAGTAGAGCTTTCTGTCAAATTTAAAGAGTCTTACAATAAAGAAGATGGCTTTTTTACTTTCTCTGTAAGAGATACTGGAATTGGCATAAAAGAAGAGGATAAGAATAAACTTTTTAAAGCTTTTACGCAGGTGGATAATACACTCACAAGAAAGTTTGGCGGCACAGGACTCGGGCTTGTCATCTCAAATTTTATTGTCGAAAAAATGGGTGGAAACATTCAATTTGAATCAGAATATAACAAAGGCTCTAACTTTTATTTTACTATAAAACTAAAATATAGAAATTAAAAAAGATCTACTGGATCAACATCTATTTCTAAAAAATTCTTTTTTTTAGGTTTAAAAGTCGCAAGGCTTTTTCTAACAAATTCTTGAATTCTTTTCATACTGGTTGATTTTAAAAGTATATGATATCTGTAATTATTGTTTATCTTCTGAAGCATACATGGAGCAGGACCTAAAATTTCCACATCCTTATATTGTTCTTTATATTGATTAAGTTTATCCATAAGGCTTACTATATCTTTATAAACACTATCATTATCATTCCCTCTAATAACTATGTTTATCATTCTTACAAATGGAGGAAAATTGAGTGCCTTTCTATATGCAATCTCTTCTTTATAGAATGCCTCAAAATCCATATTTTTTGCAGCAACAATCGAATAGTGATCCGGATTCATTGTTTGAATTAAAACATATCCCCTCTCACCTTCCCTTCCAGATCTACCTGCCACCTGAGTAATAAGAGAGAATGTTCTTTCTGATGCCTTAAAATCCGGTATATTCAACATAATATCAGCATCAACTATGCCAACAAATTTTATATTTGGGAAATGGAGCCCTTTTGCTATCATCTGTGTCCCAACAATAATATCTATCTCACCATTTTTTATCTTTTCAAATAGTTCATAGTGATTCTCTTTTTTCATAGAGTCAAAATCTATTCTTTTAATTCTTGCAAAAGAGAAAATGGATGATAATTCATCTTCTATTCTCTGAGTCCCAGCACCAATCTTAAAAAGTTTTGAAGAGTTGCACTCGGGACACCTTTCAATATAATGTGTCACATAACCACAATGATGACATATAAGCCTTTCGTTAACCTTGTGAAAGGTAAGAGATATGTCGCACTTTGGACACTTGATTACATTTTCACAGTCAGCACACTTTATAATATTAGAAAATCCCCTTCTATTCTGTAAAATAATCACCTGCTCTTTTTTTTGAAGACGCCTATTTATCTCTTCTGTCATGGGAATTGTAAGATTTCTTTTTACTGGAAAACTTTTAGTATCAATTATATCAACAACAGGAAGTTCTGCTCCTCCATATCTTTTTTTAAGAGAATATAGTTTAAAAACCCCTTTTTTTGAGAAAAAATATGCTTCAATAGATGGTGTGGCTGATCCAAGTAGTAGTATGGCATTATTCTCTTTTGCTCTGTATTGAGCAACACTCCTTGCATGAAATCGAGGAGATTCTTCTGACTTATATGCACCCTCATTCTCTTCATCTATTATTATTAAACCAAGATTTTTCACAGGAGCAAAAAGAGCACTTCTTGGACCTATTGCAATCTTTGCCTCTCCATCGAATAATCTCTGGTATTCGGCTATTCTAACACTATCTTTAAGATTGGAATGAAGTATAGCGCAAAGATTGCCAAATCTCTCCTTTAATCTTGCAAGAGTCTGAAAACTTAAAGTTATCTCTGGCACAAGAAATATAACACTCCTTTCTTCTTTTAATACATAATCTATAAGACTTATATATACTTCTGTCTTACCAGAACCAGTTATCCCATAAAGATAAAAATTTTTTATATTTTGTTCCAGATCCTTTTTTATCGAATTAAATACAGATATCTGTTCCTCTGAAAGAGTATTAATTTTTGGCTTAAAGTTTTCATCCTTTTCTTTTATCTTTTTTGGCTTCACCCCTTTTGGTATCATTACTGAAAGGGCTTCTCCTATTCCACAAAAATAGTATTCTGACATCCATTTTGCAAGATTAATTATCTCATCATTAAAAATCACTCTATTGTCAATAATCTTTAATATCTCTTTTATAGGATATTTATCTGTATATTCCCCCTTTTCTATCGCATATCCTCTTAACTTACGATTTCTAAAATTTACTAAAACCCTTTTGCCAATAACATCCTCTGCCTTAATTCCTTCTGGGAGTGAGTAGGTATAAAGTTCATTGATATTTATGGGTATTGCAACCTTTATATATTCTTTCATAATATTCTCAATTTTTCTATAGGATTGAAATTAAATATAAGATTATTCTTTAATATAAATATATTTTTATAAAAAAATAGATGGCTTTTCTTTTTGTAAAAAATCTCTTATCTTCTGAAGATCTGCCCATATATCCTTTCTTAATTGATAATCTTTTAACATATCCTTTGGATGATAGGTAGTAAAAACTATTCTATTATTATAAGTAAAACTCTCCCCATGAAAATTTTTATTTTCTCTCTTCTCTTTTTTCAGAGAGGATAAAGCAATATCTCCAAGTGTTATTATTAAAAAAGGATTTACTATTTCTATCTGACGATCAAGGTAATATCTGCACTGTTCTATATACTCTCTTTCTATTTTTTTATTGTAATGAAGGCATTTCAGTATTGAGGTAATAAAAATCTTTTTTCTATCAATTTTAATACTATCAAGCCATTTATTAAAAAGTTCAAGTTCATTCTGAGTCAGTGGATGATTATTTTTTTCATTTTCAATTGTAAGATATCCAGAAATCACGAAAATATCTGCTGGTATCTCTCCAACCCCCGGGATCTTTTTTTTACAGATAGCTCCTAAAATACATCTTTCACATTTAAGAATCTCAAAGCCTAATTCCACCATCTCTTTTTTTGACTTATTTGAACTTGCCTGATTGTTTTTGTTTTCGATAACTATTTTAGAATTCTCTTTTATCTCGTTTTTTATCTCATTTTCTTCAATATCCCAGAACGAAAAATCTTTTTTTTCTCTTTTAGTTTTAAAGCCATATTTTAGATAATCATCAAAATCATTTAAAATATTAAAAATATTTTGAGCAATTTCTGATTTTTTCACAACATATATCCTAAAATTTAAATCTAAAAGATAAATACAAATTTGAATCAATACTATTATACAAAAGATCCAGATCTATTCCTAACTTTTTTCTTAAAAATTCATTATACTGATTTACAAGAGACTGAGCCTGAATAATACTAAAATTATAAGGATGAGCCTTATACATAAAAAAAGAGAATAAAAAAATACCAGTAATAGGTATCACAGATGATCCTAAAAGGGAAATGCCGGTTATTAAATTTGGATTGTCTTCAAAAGGATTACCCCTGTTAATATAAATTTTTTCCTGAAAAAGAGTAAGCCCAAGCCCAACAACATCCATAATAGAACCAAAGACTATTGAGACAATTAAACCAGCGACAAAACCATAATATGCTTCACCCCATAATAAATTTTTATAAAGATATTGGTTACCCATCTCTTTTGCAAGTTGTGATAATTTTACCTTTGATCCATCCCCTCTAAATAGGTCATACCTTACAACATCCCCATAAAACTGTTTGACTGCTTTTTCTTCCTGAATATCAAAATATTGCTTATGATATACTGAAACCTTCATTTTATTAAATTCTTCTATTTTATCCTCTGTATTATCAGAAAATATAAAATAAGTGTTATATGTAAATAATACTACCATTAAAAATAGTATAAAATCTCTCATTAAAATTAAACTCCTCTTATTTTTTTATACTTTAATTTTTTTAGTTTGTCAAAAATTTTGATTCTTTTTTTTGAAAAAGGGATGCTATTTTATTTTTAAGCAAAAATTTTTTATTTTTTTTCTAAAAGTTGTAAAGGATTTTCTTAAAAATTTTGT
>DAONLM010000190.1:0-5895 GCA_035406685.1 Spirochaetota bacterium | reverse complement strand
TTTTTCCTTCATCTCTGAAGTCACTACAAAATGTAACTCATGGCTCTTTTTGTTATTTGAATTTTTTTTATTCATAAAAAATCCTCCTATTTAAAAAATATTTCTATATATTAATCACAAAATTTTTAAGAAAATCCTTTACAAGTTTTGAAAAAAAATTTAGTTTTTTTAAAAAAAAATTAAAGTAATGGACAGGTCTATAGATTTTTTTTAAATAGGGACAGACCTACACTTATCATGATATAAAACTAATTTTTATATAGAAGCAGGATACTTTACAAATTAAAATTTTGGTAGTATATTTGTACATAATATTATTTATTTATAATTTTTCATATCTTCCTATAATTTTACAAAAATTTATTATTTCATTGACAAAAGAAAAATTATTTTTTATAATTTTTTATAAGTTTTAAAATAAAAGGGGGTAGAAATAAAAAAAATGAATCAAAGTAGTAAAAATATAAAAAATAAAGGAAAAATTCAATTAGAGCTATTATTTCTTATTCTTCCTATTGCTATTATTCCACTTATATCTGTGATTGTATTTGTTAGTTTAAGAATATACAATAAACTCGAATCTCAATCTTTTGACTATTATGATACGGTGTTAGCTCAGGTAAATTCAAATCTTAATTTTGTATATGAACAGTATGCAAGAACAATGACCAATATGCTTGAGACATCAATTGTAAAAGAGACACTCTCTTTACCCCCTTATAAAACAAAAGAGGAGGAGAGAAATGCAACAGCCAGAATGGTAGGAAATTCTACCAGTGATTTTGGTTTAAGAAAGACTGCTGATGAAAAGATCGACGGTTTTACCTATCTTTATGAGATGAATAGAGTATCTCTTATAGATAATACCAACTATAAAATGCATTTTTGTAATGACCCAGTAGGAAGACCGGGTGATCCTGATTATGAAAAGTTAATAAATGATCCTCTTTTTAAAATTCTTAAAGATGATAATCAGAGACGTCTTGTATTTGGAAAGTTTCAAAAGGGTGTTTTACCCGGCCTTGATGGCGAAAAAAAGACTGTTTTTATATATTCATACTATAAAGAACCACCAGCAAAAAAAGAAGATACTTTTAATGCCTTTTTACTTGTAACCTTACATCAGGGGTTTATTGAAAATTTTTATAAAAATATAGAGCAATTAAGATTTGGAACATTGTATATTCTTGATATAAATAACAATATAATATCTTTTAATCATCCTGCCACTTCAACTATGGAATATTATGACGATACAGATTATTATGAATATGATCCAGATCTTGATAAATATCTTCTTAATAAAGACAATCCAAATCCAGAAGGTGAACTATTAAAATTTAATGATTATAAAATGTTAAATACAGATGTTAAAATTCTTGAAAGAGAAGATATAAAAAACATTATAACTAATAATGAACAGGATGAGATAAATAAGAAAATATTTGTAACTCATAAAAATAAAAAATTTCTTTTAGTTAAGAATATAAGCGATATTACTGGCGTTAGATTGGTATACTTTCATCCAGTTAAACAGATTCAAAAACCTATATTCGAAATAATAAATATTATGATAATAGTAACTATTTTTTTAATAATATTTATTCTTATAATAAGTTTTATATTCAGTAAATCTTTTACAAATCCTATACAAAAATTGGCTGAAGCAACAACATGGGTTGCTCAGGGAAATTATAATAAGTTTATTGAAGTAAAATCTAAAAATGAGATAGGAGACTTAGCCAATAATTTTAATCTAATGATAAAAAATATTAAAGCATATCAGGATAAACTGCTGACAGCAGAACGTGAAAAACAGGAGATGGAACTTGCTTCAAGAATTCAGACATGTCTTTTACCGAACATTCCAGAAAAGAGTCATTACGAGATTACTGCAAGGATGATACCAGCAGCAGAAGTTGGAGGGGATTATTATGATATAATAGGTGAAACAAACGAGAGGCTGTGGCTTGGTATAGGAGATGTCTCTGGACATGGATTAACGAGTGGTTTAATAATGATGATGGCTCAAACTGCTTTTAATACGGTAATTTTAAATAAGCCAGATATCTCATCAGCAGAGCTTATTGTTGAAGTAAATAGAGTAATGTTTCAGAATATAAGGCAGAGATTGGGAGAAGATCATTTTATGACTCTCTCTTTTATGGTTGCTGATCCAGATGGAACTGTTACTCTTGCTGGTGCTCATCTTGATGTTCTTGTTTATAGAAAAGCTACTAAAAAAGTAGAGAGAATAGAAACAACCGGGATCTGGCTTGGTTTAGTGCCAGATATAAGAGAAAACACATATGAGAAAAAATTTAAATTAGAGAAAGGAGATCTATTTTTTCTATATACTGATGGATTAATAGAGGCTACAAATAAAAACAACGAATTATATGATATGCAAAGATTAATTAATAAATTAGAAGAACTCGGAGAAAAGCCAGTAAAAGAGATTGAGGAGATGATAATAAAAGATGTTTTTGAATTTATGTCTGAACAAAAAGATGATATTACCTTTATTATCGCAAGAAAGAAGTAAATTTTACAATCATAAAGGATAAAAGATGGAGACACTTTTAAGAATAAATAATCTATCGATAGGGTTTAATATTGAAAATAACTATTTTGAAGCAGTTGATAGAATAAGTTTTAATATAAATAAAGGAGAATGTGTAGCTCTTGTTGGTGAGTCCGGGTGCGGTAAGAGTATTTCGGCAATGTCGATAATAAAACTATTGCCAACACCTCCAGCAATTATTAAAAATGGGGAGATTATTTTTGAAAATAGGGATATTTTTAAATTAAAGAATGAGGAATTAAGAGCAATACGAGGCAAAGAGATAGGCGTTATTTTTCAGGAGCCAATGAGTTCTCTTAATCCAACAAAGACAATAGGTGAACAGATAGCCGAAGTTTTTAAAATTCATTATCCACAATTAACAAAAAAAGATATAAAAGATAGAGTTATTTCTCTTCTTAAAAAAGTAGGTATCCCATTGGCAGAAGAGAGAATCAATTCATATCCTCATGAATTTTCTGGTGGAATGAGACAGAGAGTTATGATAGCAATTGCAATTGCCTGTAATCCAAAATTATTGATAGCCGATGAGCCAACAACTGCACTCGATGTGACCATTCAGGCTCAAATTTTAGAGTTGATTAAGAATATTCAGAAAGAATATGGAATGTCAATACTTTTGATAACACATAATATGGGGATAGTTGTTGACATGTGTAAGAGAGTATTAATTATGTATGCAGGAAGAATAATTGAGAGCGGTGATGTTATCGATATATTTTCAGAACCATTACACCCTTATACAAAAGGACTTCTTGATTCCATACCGCTTTTAAATAGAGAAAAAGATCGTCTTTATTCGATACCAGGGATTGTTCCTCATCCAAGTGATTTTATAAAGGGATGTAGATTCAGAGATAGATGCACAAAGAGATTTGAAAAATGTAATAGCGATGATCCACCTTTATTATTGAATTTTAAAAATAATCATTCTGTTGCCTGCTGGCTTTATGAAAAAGGATAAATTATGGAAGAACTACTTAATGTTAAAGACTTGACAAAGATATTTTATGTAAAATCAAACAAATTATTTCATCCAAAGAAAAAAATATATGCTGTTAATAATGTAAATTTTACAATAAACAAAAAAGAAACTGTGGGTCTTGTTGGCGAATCAGGATGCGGTAAGTCAACCATAGCAAGATTGATTTTAAGATTAATAAAACCGACTTCTGGAAAGATATATTTTGAAGGAAAGGATATTTCTACTTTAAAACATAAAGAATTAACTAAATTAAGAGAGAAGTTTCAGATAATTTTTCAAGATCCTTATTCATCTTTAAATCCGAGAAAAACAATTCTTGATATAGTAAGTGAGCCATTAATAATTCATAAGAAATTTAAAACAAAAAAAGAGATAGAAGAAAAGGTAAAATTTCTATTAAATCTTGTGGGGATATCCACAGACTATCTTCATCATTATCCTCATGAATTTTCTGGTGGCCAAAGGCAGAGAATCGGGATTGCAAGAGCAATCGCACTCGAACCTAAATTGATAATATGTGATGAACCAGTATCTGCTCTTGATGTGTCCATACAGGCTCAGGTAATAAATCTTTTGATTGAACTAAAAGAAAAATTAGGTCTATCGTATCTATTTATAGCACATGATCTATCTGTTGTAAAACATATTTCAGATAGGATAATTGTTATGTATCTTGGAAAGATTGTAGAAGAGGGACATAAAAAGGAAATTTTTTCAAATCCATTACATCCTTACACAAAATCTTTAATATCAGCAATACCAGAACCAGATATTAATGTAAAAAAAGAGAGAATTATTTTAAAAGGAGATGTTGATAGTCCTACTAATTTTGTTAAAGGTTGTCCTTTTTGTAAAAGATGCTATATGTCAAAGAGTATCTGTTTTGAAAAAGAGCCGCCTCTCTTATTTTATGGTGATAATCATAAGGTATTATGTCATTTTGTCAATTTATATTAAGATTATCTTACCGGATTTAAATATCTCAAAGAGAATTGTCGTATTTTAAAATAAAAAAGGCTGCCTAACTGACAGCCTTTTTTATAGCGAGAAACGGGATTTGAACCCGCGACATCCACCTTGGCAAGGTGAAGCTCTACCGCTGAGCTATTCTCGCATTTTCTTATAAAATACAAAATTTAATTAATTTTGTCAATATCTTATATAATTTTTTTTAAAAAATTTTCTTTTAAATTTTTCATAATAGTATCAATTATTATGAAAACTATCAAGATATTTATAACCTATCTCTTTTAATTTTTCAGGGACCTCGCAAAAATCATTTGTCAAAGTATTAATTGCTGCATGAATAGTATAACCAGAACAGACATGAGTCCCATCTTCTTTAAAGATATTGTAACATATCTTAATGCTAAAATTCTTTACATATTCATAAAAAACTTGTACAAGTATAACATCATCATATCTTAAAGGTGCTTTATATGAAATGTATATTTCAGAAATTGGCAATATTATATTCTCTTCTTCTATCTTAGAATATGGATATCCCTCTTTTCTAACCATATCTATTCTTGCCTCTTCAAAATAGACCTGATATACACTATTATGGACATAACCCATTTTATCTACATCTTTATATCTTGTTATAGTCTTATAAATATGTTTCATTTGGAATATCCTTGAAATAAAAAATAGAAATGTTAAGAAAAAAAATAAAAGGCTGATTTAAAATTCAGCCTTATTAGCAGGAGTTGGATTTGAACCAACGACCTTCGGGTTATGAGCCCGACGAGCTACCAGCTGCTCTATCCTGCGTCGATGTGTAATTATATATAGCATATATTTGGATAAAAGTCAAGTAATATTTAAAAATGTGTGCCAAGAAAATTAAAGTAAGGGGGGCGATTTTATTTTTAAGCAAAAAAATAAGCAGACTTGTCCTAAGATAATCTTAAAGAGATAGTAAAGCAAATATAAAATGTAGAGTAAATTTTACGTTTTATAAAAATTTTATTTCTTTCAGACAAAATTTTGAGTTAAATTTTAGTAAAAAGTAATCGTTAGCGGTATCTGAGACTGGGATATCTGGGGAACCAATCTTCACCACCACAGCCTTAGTTTCCCTTAATCTTTCTATTTCCTTTTCCCATTCTTCTATTCTTTTTGTAAACTCCTCTTCTCCCTCTACTTCAATGCCAGCAAAATATAATTCCAGAAGTTCACGTATAAGAATGGCAATACTGAATGAATTAATATGGTCATGAACCAATTTTAACTCATTATAGACTTCTTCTGGAATATAGATTCTAATCCTTTGAGTTGCATCTATAAATCTATAATCTTTATCTCGTCTCTTCTCAAAAAGATG
>DAONLM010000189.1:0-5904 GCA_035406685.1 Spirochaetota bacterium | reverse complement strand
TGAAGAATAAGATAGAGGATATGAGAGCAAGGAAGGTGAAATGGTATAAGGATAAAGATGAGAGGATACACCCGGATATCCCCTTCTACATCGATCAGGAACTCTATTATATTCTCTTTTTCGGCTCAGATTTTTGCCTGAAAAGAATAATATTTTTATAAAAACATCCAACTTTTATAAATTTATTTTAATTTTATCTTTTTATTACTCTTATATAAAATCTACATCAGGATAAGTCTGTATTTATTCTATATTTAAAAACACTTAAAAAAAACTTATAGATTTTTACTCTACATTCAATTAGGCATTTTAATAATATATCTCTTCTTTAATAATAAAAAATAGGCTCTTTTTTCAAAGAGCCTATTAAAATTTTAATATAAAAATGCTAATTATAATCCTCTTGCCTTTTTCCAGAGAGAGTCAAGATAGTTAATAACTTCATCTTTTGTCTTTTGTTTGCTATAATACTCTTGCATGGTCTTTTTAGATTCTTCAAATACAGTAGTGGGCCACATAGAGAATGCCCAAGGCATAATCTTTCCTTCGTTGATATATTTCATAAGATCCTGAAAAGGTGGATCCATACTATCGACTTTTGAACCTTTTACTGTCGGGATTAATTTACATTTTGTTACCCATAATTCTACACCTTCTGGGCTTGTTAAGAAATCAAAAAATTTCTTAGCAGCCTCTATTTTTTCTGGGCTTGAAGTAGCAGAAATAGCAAGTGTTGAGTCTGTATCTACATATAATTTATTCTTTTCTGGATCATTAGAAAATGGGAATGGAAAGAATCCAGCATCTAAGTTAGGATTTAATTTTTTAGAATTTCCATAAGCCCAGAGTCCCTGAACCATCATTGCATATTTACCAGAGGCAAAGTTTGCTGTCTGATCATTATAGGTCATACTCATTGCCTGTGGTCCACCCTGAGACTTATAAAAATCAAATATCATAAAGGCATAATCCATATCAGCAGGACTCTTGAATGACCCTTTTCCTTCATCCATATCTTTGAGCCAGTCAAATAATTTATCACCAACCAAGCCAGTGTGGATCATTGAGTAGAAATGTCCCAATGGCCAGTTATCTTTTATAGAAAGAGAAAATGGGATTTTCCCATTTTTATTGATTGTCTCACATACTTTCTTTAGTTCATCAAAAGTAGTCGGAATATTTAAGCCAAGATCTTTAAATATTTGCTTATTGTATACAACACCAATCCCAGCCATATCCATCGGTAGAGCATACAATGCATTGTTATATTTAACAGCATTCTTTGCTCCATCCACTATTCTTTCCATAAAAGGCTCTTTGGTAATGTCTAAAAGCCAGCCAGCCTTAGCATATTCCTGAACAGTTGAATATGATTGAAGCATCATTATATCTGGTGCCTCTCCAGAGGTAAGCCTTGTCTTTAATACTGTCTGAGCATCATTTGGAATTGTTTCGCATTCAATACTTATTTCTGGATATTTTTGACTGAAAGCAAGAGCGATTTCATTCAATTCATTTACTATCTCCTGTTTGTAATGGAAAAGATGAAGTTTAACTGGTTTTGATTTTGCTACTTTACACCCAAAAAATAGTGTAAAACTAAAAATCACCACTAATACGTACAAAAAAAATCCTTTTTTCATAAAGAAATCCTCCTTAAATATTTAATTTTTTGTTTATATTATATTAAATATTTAAAAAATGTCAAATAAGAATTTTAAATTTTAGCTTATCATAAAAATTATTGCAATTATTTAAGTTCTGTATCTTGCAAGAGAATATTTATATCTAACAGAAAGATATGCCGCTGCTAAAAAATACAATTTTTGTTTTATACAAAGTTATTTTTTTGTTCCGATTGTAACAAAATTTTTAATTATCTTTATATATTTAGCAATATCATTATAACCCTGTAACAACTGATTTATAAATTCTCTATTTTGAACACCTCTTATTGTTTTAATATTACTTATTCTTACTGGCTTTTGACTCTTATAATCCTGTAAAACCTCATATATTTTATTACCGAGAGCATAAAATAATTCGCCAGACTTTTTATTAATATTATAAATCTTTTCATTTATCACTTCAATTATTTTTTTTACTTTTGCATCATTACTATTTGAACTTTTAAGCAAAAATGTCTGCAAAACTCTAAAAGAATAACTTGGAGAATTTGCAATTAATTCTTCCTGGGATGAAAAATTGTCTTTAAATTCATTTACAGCAAAAAAAACATTTGAAAATTCTGTTTGATACTCTTTTTCATTAAAAAAACTTTCAAGAATAAGAGTATTTATTACCTCTTTAATTTCATGCTCATAATTTTCAAATAAGAATGTTTTTGTTATTCTAAAAGCCTGAATTCCAGAAATAGCGTCAAAGTTATTAGCTTCTAATGAATTCATTAATTCATCAGTATAACCATTTATTTTTAATAATTCTTTATTCTTAAATAAAGCTCTTATATCTGCAAGTAGTGATTGTTCAGAATATTTCTCAAGTACCATATCTTTTGTCTTTAAAAATCTCTCTTCTATCTCTTTTCTAAATTTATCAAGAATACTTACCTGTTTAAATTCAACTGGTATCTTTAATTTTAAATCCTCTGAAATAAATTTGCATAAATTAAAAAGTCTATCAGAAGATAATTCATCAGAGATCATTTTATATATATTATTAATAGCAGTAATCTGGGATTTTGTAAGATTTTTAGCGTTCTCCTCATTTATACGATTATTTAATCTATTAAGAGAATTAGTTACATCCACCTTTTGAGGAAGAGAGGCAATTAAAAAATAGAGATCCTTTAATTCATTTAATAAATCCATCCCATTAACAGGTGCATAATTTGGAGCCATGCCAGACGAAGGAGAAAAAGAGGGATCAAATTTTGAGAAAAATTGTTCAAAATTAAAAGTTGCTAAATTGTATAACTTATAAAGCATTTGATATTCTGCCTCAAATTTAGGCATATTATATTTTGTAAAATAATTTCTATACATTTTAAATTCTTCTTCAATATCTTTAATCAATTTATTAGGATTATCACTCTCTACAATTTTTTGCCAAATATATTCTTTGGCAAATTTCTCTTTCTTCTTTACTATTTCAGATGGGGCATTTGATTCTATAAGATAAGCAAGAAACAACTGCGCTCTTTTCTCATCACTGTTAAAAATTGTTGCTTCAAGCAATGGTTTAAAAGATAGCACATTAATATAAAGAGAATATATTTTATTCAAAAAAAGTTGAGTTAAAGTCTTGTCTTTTGTTATAAATTTATATTTTGAAGATTTAAACTGTTTATAGATAAGATTTAATTCCCTTAATTTTAATAAACCTTCTGTATCACCGGTAATAAGATGCTTTAAGTATGTAAAAATATTCATTAATTAAGTAAAAACCTCTCTTAATTATAATATATTCTATTTTTCTTAAAATTTTCGGTATTTTAACAATTCAACTTTAAAAATTTTCAATAACTATCAAACTTACCACTCCATGGATTTAACTTATTCTCCCATGAAAGCCCCAATAAATTTGCAAGATGAACAGTTGCAGCTCTTAGTCTATTAGAGAAAGTAGTAGGGCTTATTGTACCATTCTTTAATAAAAAATCGATTTTAAATCTCAAACATTGACATGCATAATAATAAAATCCTTTTTTTTCATTATCATAAATAAAAAAACTAATAATCGTATATTCTTCTTTATCATTAATTTTTATAAAACCATACGATACAGGAGTTAAAGAGGTATTTATCATAACAAAATTATTTCCGTCATTATAAATTTCACTCTTAAATGTTAGAGAACCAAGCCTGTTGTCATGTTGAACAAAATAATTTATTGAATATTCTTTAACCCTACCCTCTTCTATATCTGCTATCTTCTTACCAGTGTTTATATCTATTCTATAAGCATTTTTAATAAATTGCTGGATCTTTTTATCCCTTCTTGAATAATATTTCATTCCACTTAATTTTGAATATGAAAGCAAAATATTATAAAATCTTAATCTATCTTTTTCACTATCGATATTATAAGGGATAAAAGCCTTTTCATCTGTTAAAATCTCATAACTATAATACTCTTCTTTTATATATTTGCTTGCAGGCAAAAGAATTTTCTCATCTGTATTTTCATTTCTTGCATTATATTTTACATACATTCTTGAAATAATATTCTCATTTTGCACGAAATCAATTTCTTTTTGCGAGAAGAAATTAGTTATCTCAAATTCTTTTGCTGCAAGCATAAAACCTGTAAATAAAAAGATAATTAATATAAATCTAAATTTTATCATCTAAATCAGTCCACTTATTATTTTTTTAAATAATATTTTCCATCTCTATATTCTATCAAATTTTTATCAAGAATATCAACACATTTTTGTAATTGAATATCATATTCTAAATCGTATACCGGTCTCTTTTCATCATCAAATTCAGCCTCTTTCTTAATATATCTTTTCAAATAGTCAATATTTATTAAATATCCTTTCTGAATTATCTCCTTTGCATAAGATTCAATTTCAAGTTTTGTTGGGTTAGAATTTTTCTTAATATAATTTTCAACTATCTTATCTTTTAGCAATTTTTTAAAGAATACAAGTTCTTCATCTGTTAAAGTAATATCTTTAACCTCTACATCTGGCTGAATCCCAACACCTTCTATAGAGATGTCCGCTGGTGTATAATATTTGGCAATGGTAATCTTAAATCCATCTTTACCCAATGGGACAATTGTCTGAACAGAACCTTTACCAAACGTCTTCTCTCCAACCAATATACCTCTATTATGATCTTTAATAGCACCAGCAAATATTTCGGAAGCACTGGCAGAGCCACCATCAACAAGGACGACTATTTTTACATCATTACTTAAAAGAGTATCAAATTTTGATGCTTTCCATACTTCATTTTGATAATTTCTACCTTTTGTAGAGACTATGACCCCTTCATCCTGAAACATATCTGCTATTTTTATAGCCTGAGATAAAAGTCCTCCTGGATTAAATCTCAAATCAATTATAATTGCCTCTATCTTTTTTTTAGAATTAAACTCTTCCAGAGCCTTTTTTACATGGGAATCAGTTGTCCCAGTAAACTGTGTTATTCTCAAATAACCATATTTATTATTAATAATATCATATTTAACAGTAGGAACATCGATTTTGGCTCTAACAAATTCAACTTCATATTTCATATCATTTCTAATAAATTCTACTTTAACCGTTGTGCCAGGTGTTCCTCTTAACATCTTTGCAGCCTCTGATACCTTTACACCTTTTAATGATTTTCCATCAACAGAAATTAATAAATCTCCGGGCTTCATCCCTTTTCTATAGGCTGGAGTGTCTTCTATAGGAGTTACAACAACAATATAATCATCTTTTTCCTGAATTATCATACCAACACCACCAAAACTGCCAGTTGTTGTATCCTGCATATCCTCCATATCTTTTTCTGAAAGATATGTCGTATGAGGATCTTCAAGAGCATCAAGCATTCCCTTAATCGCACCATTAATTAGTTTCTTTTCGTCAATCTTACTTTCATCAACATAATCTGTCTTGATTCTATTTAAAACAGTAATAAATTTTTGCATACTCGGAAAATCGCTCGATATGCTACCAGCAAAAACATTCTTAGTAAAGATACCAAGAAGTGATGCTATTAATAATACAAATACAATTAAAATCCATATAAATCTCTCTTTTGATTTCATTTTTTCTCCCTCTATATTTAACTATTTTATTATATATATATAGATTTTTTTATTTTTTGTCAAAAAATATTTTAGTAAATATTTTGATTAAATCACAATTTTATTTTTGGACAAAATTTTTTAATTTTTTTCATAAATTTTGTAAAGGATTTTCTCAAAAATTTTGTGATT